>NC_000961.1:1200000-1500000 GCF_000011105.1 Pyrococcus horikoshii OT3 | reverse complement strand
TTTGTTTTGGGCTATTATTATGTTCTTTTGCCCAATTATTTGAAGTGCCATTAAATGCTCCCTAGTCTGGGGCCTTGGACAGGGTTCATTTGCTGCGATAACTAAAATAGCTCCATCCATGAGTGATGCTCCTGCAAGCATCGTCGTCATCAAAGCTTCATGCCCAGGAGCATCTATGAAGGAAACCCTCCTTACAAATTCTGTTTCATGCCCGCAGTATGGACAAACTGGGGAGGTAGAGTACCTCCCACAATTCGGACACCTTCTTATCTCTGCATCTGCAAATCCTATCTTTATCGTAATTCCTCTCCTCAGCTCTTCACTATGGGTATCTGTCCAAACGCCTGTTAAGGCCTTAGTTAGTGTTGTTTTACCGTGGTCAACGTGACCAACCATTCCAATATTTACCTCAGCTTGCCTTGTTTTTCTCCTCTCTCCCATACCTCCTCGCCTCCAGAAGTGTTTGTTGATCCGTAGTTTAAAGAGTTTATTGTAAATTGAAGGGAAGAAAAGGAGGTCAATGCTTTATAAATCTTCCCTCAACTCCCGTCCCCTGGGGATCTACATCATCCCTCATGATGAGTACTACCCTGCTGGGCTCATATTCATCTTCTATGTGGTAACCTGGGAGATGCTTAACCAATGCTTCAGCGAACTCCCTTATATCTTGATGACTTGGCATATTGTTTATTGTAAGCCTGTTCCTAGAGTATCCAACGAACATGTAAGCCTTAGCCTCAACGAACATTGGTCTTGCCTTGAGTATTAATTTTGCATATTTCTCTGGACTGTGCATATTTTCCCCCTTGACGAGGGTTAGCCTTACCACCGTTCTTGTGGGTAAATCCCTCATAAGTTCCAGGAATCTCAGTATTCTCTCCCACCCATCCGGTATCATGGGAATATTAACTGAGTTGTACGTCTCTATATCTGGAGCAGTTATCGAAACATAAAGCTGAGTTGGTAACTTGTCCTCCTTTATCATCTCCTCCAATCTTTCGGGGATTGTTCCATTTGTGACTATAAAGGTTGTAAATCCTCTCTTATGGAATTCCTCTACGAGATCTCCCATGTAGGGATAAAGCATTGGTTCCCCCGAGAGGCTTATCGCCGCGTGGGTTGGATTCCAGGCCTCTTCAAACTTCTTCTTGTCAACCTTTGGATTTCCCTTGTATCCTATTAGGAGTTTCCTCTGGGCCTTTATGCTCTCCTCAACTATGAACGCTGGGTCATCCCATGGCTGTGGAAGCTCCGTTCCTAGGAAGTTCTCCATAGGTCTCCAGCAGAATATACAGTTGTGAGTGCACCATGCAAGAACAGGGGTCATTTGTAAGCATCTGTGGGAGTGTATCCCATAGAATTTCTGCTTGTAGCAGAACCTCCCTTCGGTTAGGCTCTTCTTTAGCCAGTGACATAGCTTAACTCCACTATGCCTTCCGACTATTTCATAATGCTGTTTTCTGAAGAGTTCAGCAACTTCTTTTGGCATGTTTGGATTAGCTTGAACCGTAATCTTACCAGGCTTTATAGTTATCATCTCCATCACCCCTACTTTCGGCTCGCCTAACGTGAATTGCTTAAAAGATTTTAAAAAGTTATTTGATGAAGAAAAATTTGAGAACTCGCCTCTTAAAGCATTTAAGAATTTTTCTGGAGTTCTATAATCCTCACAATTTGTTAAAATCCAGCTTTTTGGCAAATTCTGTCAATTGCCTCTTCTCATAATTTAATAAGCCTTTTTAAGTTCTGTTTTTGGTTTCTCATTTAAGTTGTTACAAATTTCGTTGAACTTTATCCCCATGTTTAATGATTCCAAACAATCTTCTCCCATTCCTCAAATTTCAAAAATGAGTATGGAATTTTGAGCATATATTTCTTCAGCTAAGAAATTAATTTTACACCTCCTGTTGGGTTCTACAAGAATGTTGTTTAATCATGGAGATTAAAACCTTATTACTTACATCAAAACCCTTTAAAGAAAATTATGTAATAACCTTTTGGTGATGCACGGTGAAGGTACTATTCTTAACAGCGAACGAGTTTGAGGATGTGGAACTAATTTACCCTTACCATAGGCTTAAAGAAGAGGGACATGAAGTTTACATAGCAAGCTTTGAAAGGGGAACAATTACAGGGAAACATGGATATTCAGTTAAGGTTGACTTGACTTTCGATAAAGTTAATCCCGAGGAGTTTGATGCATTAGTCCTTCCAGGAGGAAGGGCACCGGAAAGGGTAAGATTAAATGAGAAAGCTGTGAGCATAGCCAGAAAGATGTTCAGTGAAGGAAAGCCCGTTGCTAGCATATGCCATGGTCCTCAAATCTTGATTTCTGCTGGAGTTCTAAGGGGTAGAAAGGGAACAAGCTATCCTGGGATTAAGGATGACATGATAAATGCAGGGGTTGAATGGGTTGATGCAGAGGTAGTTGTTGATGGGAACTGGGTTAGCTCCAGGGTTCCAGCTGATCTTTATGCCTGGATGAGGGAATTTGTAAAGTTACTTAAATGATTTATCAAAAACTTTATATTATTTTGATTTCTACTATTACTGGTGTTAGTAATGAGGAAAGGAGGATTATTAGGTTTTGCTCTCTTCCTACTTGTCCTATTTATAGTTGGATTAGTAGGCTTAACATTATTAGGCCTTGGATTCCTTAGTTTTCACCATCTATGTAATTGTCACTGTGAAAGCTCGTTGATTGAGGCCGGGGAGGTTAGGGAAATAGGAACATACAATGCAAGCATTGTCAAGATAGCAAGGATCTATGGGAGGTTAGTAGTAGAGGGAGGAAATTCTTCTCCAGTAGCTATCTATAGTAATCTTCCGATCAACGTCTCTCAAAAGGGAGACAAAGTGATAATATTATGCAAAGAGTGCAGTAAGTACAGGAATGGAGAAATAATAATAAGGGGTAATCTGAGTGAATTAGAGTTAGGAGACGTTCTTGGAAAGATAGAAATTAGGACTCCATTGAAAATTCTAAAGACTGAAGATATCCTGGGAGAAGTTGAAACTTATTCTCCTGTTGAGATCTTTGAAAGCGATGACATAATGGGAAAAGTTATCATCAAAGTTGTAGGGAGGGTTGAAGTTGGGGACATTCTGGGAGAGCTAAAAGTTATCGTGCCTAGTGGCTATGGTGTTAATTTGGAGATCGATGAAGTCCTTGGAAAAGTTAGGAACAAGGCAAAGGGTGAGAAGAAAATTGATATAAAGATTTCAGATGTTATTGGGAGGGTGGAAGTAGTTAATGATTAGGAAGGAAGAAATAGTGCAGGCGTTTATATTAGGTCCTTTAATAGAGGTCACCGTTCCAAAACCTGGAAACGTATCAAGGATTAGGGATTTTGAGGACTTAACCATTTACCATTTCCTATTTGCAAATACCTCCCTAATATTTCCCTACTTAAAGGCCGTTGAGAGAGGTATTCTCTTAAAGGAAGGTAAGATTATAGAGGGGGATGTTGGGCTTGGAAAGCTAATTAGAGATTCCGTTTTTTGGGCAAAGAAGCATCAAGATTCAAATCCAAACTTTGGTATAATAGTTCTGAGCATACCCCTTTTAGTTGCTCTTGGTGAGGGATATGAAGTTAAAAGATGTGGAAAAAGGGGAAATGAATTAATTTCAAAGTCAACTCCTTTAGACTCTGTAGAATTGTACAAGGCAATAAGAATAGCCAACCCTAAAGGTGTGAAGAGGGGGGTTAAATACGACGTTTATGATGACTCTTCGTTTAAGGAACTTGTCAGGGATAATATTAACTTGGCAAAACTGGCTGAAATAAGTTGTGAAAGGGAGCTAATATTCTGCGAGTGGATTAATGGATACTCAAAAGTTTATGAAGCGTTTAGAATTCTTAAAAAGAACTTAACTGAGTACTCCTTGGAAGAGGGAGTGATTATAACATTCTTATGGATGCTTGCTAAATATAGAGATACCCTTATAGAAAGAAAAGCTGGTTTATATGAGGCCGAACTTGTTAGGGAAAAAGCGAGGGAAGTTTTAAATGGAGAAGCTAGTTTAGACGAGTTTTATGCATTTATGCACGAACGAGGCGATCTTAGGAACCCTGGTAGTATAGCTGATATATTGGCAGTTTCCCTATCGTTATTGCTTCTTGAAGGATATAGCTTAAGAGGGAAAAAGTTAACTAAAAAATAAGACCATAAATTGGCAAATTCTTCCATTTCTCTTCTTACCTGGATAGCATCTTTACTGGTTAAATGGATGCTTATGAACCTTTACAATAAAGAACATGCTCAAATACTCCAATTATTTATAATTCATTGAATCCTTATTTGGCCATAATCTCTATGCAGGCATGAGAAATCCGAAAAATTTATATAGTTTTTCCGCCCATTTTGAAATGAAAAGACTGATAGGAGGTGTTGGTAATGGCTGAGTTACCAATTGCACCAGTTGACAGGCTTATAAGGAAGGCAGGTGCTCAGAGAGTTAGCGAGAAGGCTGCAAAGTTACTCGCAGAGCACCTTGAGGAGAAGGCTCTCGAGATTGCAAGGAAGGCCGTTGATCTTGCAAAGCACGCCGGAAGAAAGACCGTTAAAGTTGAGGATATTAAGCTTGCAATTAGGAGCTGATGTTTCTTTCTTTTTTAGTATTATTTTTAAGTAGATTTCCATGAGCTATTCTTCGATGGAAGTTGCTGTTAGGCTTACAAGGAGGAATCATAATGCATTCGTCCACTTATTAGCTGCATTAGAAAGTCAGGGGTATGACTTATCTAATATTTTAGTCACAAAGGATTTGAATGAAATAGTTAAGGCTAAGCCAAAAGTTGTTTTGTACTCCTTTTATTCCCAGGAGGTCGATGAAGTTAAAAAGGAGGTTGAGATTCTAAAAGAAAAGATAAATCCTATCTTAGTCGCTGGCGGTTATCATGCAATAGCGATGCCTAAGCATACGTTAAACGTTCTTGGTTTTGATATAGCCGTTATTGGAGAGGGAGAAGAAACATTGTACAGGTTACTAACCTCATTAAAGAAATCGAATTATAAGATAACGAAAGAGTTAACGGATATTAAAGGACTTGCTTTTTACCTGGGAGAGAGGTTCTTCTTTACTGGGTTTGCAAAAGTGGAAGATTTCTGGAAATTTCCTCCCTATCCAGAGGGATTGAAGCTAATATCTCCGATGGAAATTAGCAGGGGGTGTCCCTTCGGTTGCTATTACTGTCAGACTCCATATGCAAAGGGATTTAGAATGAGGCATAGGCCTATAGATCAGATAGTTAAGTATTCCCGTAGAATGAAGGATATGCGTTATATAACCCCAAATGCCTTTGCATACGGTAGTCCTGGGGGAATATTGAAAGTAGAGAAAGTTGAAGCTCTTTTAAGAGCTCTTCAGCCACTGCGAAAAGAGGGGAGAAGATTATTTTATGGGACTTTCCCCAGTGAGGTTAGACCAGATTTTGTTACCAGGGAGACGCTCGAGTTACTAGTTAAGTATACCGACACTAAGAGAATAGCAATAGGTGCTCAAAGTGGAGATAATGCCATGCTTAAAGCCATGCATAGGCTCCATAAAGTTGAACATGTGATTAATGCCGTTGAGCTATCCTTAGAGTATGGACTTGAGCCTGTGGTAGATTTCATTGTTGGATTACCAAATGAATCTCCTGAGAGCCAGAAGAAGAGTATTGAGCTAATGAAATGGATAATGAGGAAGGGGGGAAAGGTTAGGGCCCATTACTTTATGCCCCTTCCTGGCACGCCCTGGGCGAGATGTAAGCCTTCTCCCCTAAGCAATGAAATGAAAAAATTCTTAGGAAGAATGGCGGCCGAAGGAAAGATAGAGGGATCATGGGGAGTGCAAATTAATATCTCAAGAAGACTGCAGAAACTTATGGAAGAATTCTATGAGGAGCCTATGAGTTACCATGGTAAGGTGAAAATGTTGTGTTAGGTTGAAATTTCTTCAAGCTATTTCTCCGCAAAAGATTTATAATTCCTGGAACTATCAACTCCACGTCAAAATGTACCTCGAAAACTATAAGAGATTTGAAGCTATCATAGATAAATTACGAGAGTTTGAAGGTGCTATCATCGTAGAAGGAGCGCGAGATGAAGCTTCCTTAAGAAAATTGGGGGTCAGAGCGGAGATAATAAAGCTTTCCCGTTTACCTCTACCTGAAGTCGCTTTAATTGCATCAGAATATGATGAGGTAATGATCCTTACAGATCTGGACAGGAAAGGGGAAGAGCTTGCAAGGAAGCTGGCTTGGTATCTGGAAGGGTATGGATGCAAGGTAGATACAGAGACAAGAAGGGAGCTAAAAATGATAGCAAAAAAGGATATTAAAGGAATAGAGGATCTTTATAGTCTATATCTTAGGGTTAGTCTCCGTTTCTGGCCCCCAGAGGAGGGAATTTGATGAAAAGGGAGAAGGCAATAATTCGTCAGCTTATTTCAGAAAAGAAAAGATTTGAAAAAATAAAAGAGGGTGATGTTATGGCAGGTAAGGATGACTTTGGAACAACAAAGTACATAATTCATGCTGAATTCGAAGCAAATGGTGTTGTTGAGAGGCCTGATGTTGTTGGTGCTATTTTCGGTCAAACTGAGGGCTTGCTTGGGGATGATTTGGACTTGAGAGAACTTCAAAAGACTGGAAGAATTGGGAGAATAAAAGTTGAAGTTCACACTAAGGCTGGGAAGAGTTATGGGACAATTTTAGTCCCTTCAAGCTTGGACAGAGTTGAAACTGCAATAATAGCTGCAGCTTTGGAAACCATCGATAGGGTAGGACCATGTGAAGCCAAGATAAGGGTTGTAAAGATAGAAGATGTGAGGGCTAGTAAGAGGAAGTACATAATAGAGAGAGCAAAGGAGATCCTTGAAACACTAATCGAGGAAGAAATACCGGAAACCCAGGAACTTGTTGAAGAAGTTAGAAAAGCCGTTAGAGAAATGGAACTAATAGAATATGGTCCAGAGAAGCTACCAGCAGGACCACATGTACCCTTCTCCGATTCAATAATAGTTGTTGAAGGAAGGGCCGATGTTCTAAACTTATTGAGGCACGGAATTAAAAATGCGATAGCAGTTGAAGGAACATCTATTCCCGAGACGATAATAAAGTTAAGCAAGGAGAGAATAGTTACGGCCTTTACGGATGGCGACAGGGGTGGAGAACTTATATTGAAGGAGTTACTTCAAGTTGCTGATATAGATTACGTGGCAAGGGCCCCGGAAGGTAAGGAGGTAGAGGAACTTACAAAGAAGGAAATAATCAAGGCGTTGAGAAGTAAGGTTCCAGCAGAAGAGGTCTATAATGAGCTCTTTAATAAGGGCAAGAGCTTCTATGAGATAGTACGAGAGAGAGAAGGGAAAGTAAAGGAAGAACCACAAGAAAAAGCAGAAACACAGCCAAAGCAACAAGTTAAGGTTAATGAAAAGATAGTCAAGCCACTACCTGTGATAAAGCAGGATTATAAAGGATTTGAGGAATTCGTTGAGAGGGTAAAGAATAGTCCGGATCCTGTTGCATTGCTGTTAGATGAGAACAAAAATATAATTGCCGAAGTTCACACCAGAGACTTATTAAACGCAATTGAGGAAAATGATGGTGTGTACGCGATAGTATTTAATGGTATAATAACTCAAAGGTTAATTGACGTGGTAAGCGAGAAGGGGGTTAGATACCTTATAGGCGCCAAAAAGGCTAACGTTGTTAGAAGGCCAATAACGCTTAAGGTTATAACGTTTGCCGACTAGTTTTCCTTTTTACAAAAATTTAATATCTTATAAAGGTAATAAAAACTCTGGGAGTTACTATGCAAGCGGTATTATTGGCAGGTGGAAAGGGAACAAGATTGTTACCTCTAACGGTGTATAGGCCAAAGCCAATGATTCCCTTTTTTAATAAGCCTCTAATGGAATATATGTTGATGAACCTTATTGGGATAGGAGTTGAGGAAATAATAGTTCTCGTTGGATATCTAAAGGAGAAGATAATTGAATACTTTGGAAGGGGAGATAAATTTGGAGTTGAGATTAAGTATTCCAATGGTGAGAATATAAAGCTTGGTACTGCTGGCGCACTAAAGAAGGCCGAGAAATTTATAGACGACACATTCATTGTAGCCTCTAGCGATGTACTTACGAACCTTAGCTTTGACTCATTTATAAGATTTCACAGAGAAAAGGGTGGAATAGCAACAATGGCCTTGACTAAAGTTGAAGATCCAACACCCTATGGAGTTGCGGTTCTCGATAATGAAAATAGAATTCTATACTTTAAGGAGAAGCCAAAAAGAGAGGAAGCGCCAAGTAACTTAGTAAATGCGGGGATTTACATCTTTGAGCCTGAGATCTTGGACTTAATTCCTAGAGGTAAAGCTTTTGATTTCTCGCTAGACCTCTTTCCCAAGATGCTAGAGGAAGGGATTCCAATATATGGATTTCCTTTTGATGAGTACTGGAATGACGTTGGTAGACCTTCAACGTATCTTCAGGCAACGGAAGATGTTTTCCTGGGTAAACTTAGGTTACCTCAGATTAATGTGGGAAGGGATAAGGGAAATATTGAGAGAGGTGGTAGCCTGTTTACAGGGAGCAAATGCTTGATTAGGAATCCCAAGATAGTTGGCTTTGCAGTCTTGGGGAATAATGTTAAAGTTGGAAGAGATGTTAAGATAGAGAGATCAGTTATATTTTCAAACGTCACGATTGAGGATGAAGTTGAGATAAGGGAAGCTATAATAGGGGAAAATGTGTATATAGGAAGAGGGGCCGTCATTGAACCCGGAAGTGTTATAGGGGATAATTCCGTAATAGAAGAATACAGTAAGATTGGGGCAAACGTTAAGATTTGGACTGACTCAAAGGTTGGAAGAGAGAGTATCGTGCTTCCAGATTAGGGGGTGTATTGGATGGAATTGTATAGCTCAGAGAAATTTAATCCTGAGGAACTTGCATTACTTGGTAGAGCGATAGGGACAGTATCCCAGGGAACGATAGTTATTGGTAGGGATGGAAGGGCGATTTCGCGATATGGTAAGAGAGCTCTAGCGGTAGGAATCGTGAGCACGGGCTCGACCATAATGGATGTGAGGTTAATTCCATTGGTAGCATTAAAGGATTTTGGCAAGAAAAAGGATTATCCATTCGTTTATGTTTATTATCATGGTGGAGTAAAAGTTGAGATTAGTGGAATAGATGCTGAAGAAGTTGAAACTATCCTCGAGAAGAGAACGTTTGTTGAGGCCGCACCCAGCGATATTGGAGCGACTGTTTATTATCCGAATGCCCTTGAGGATATCCTTCACGATGTTATAAAGCACTATAATTTTAAGTTAGATATGAAGGCCCTTGTAGATTGCATGAATACTCCTGCTGTTCTATTATTCCCCAGGATAAGTGAGAAGTTTAGTATAAATGTCGACTTAATAAATGACATGATGACAAGCTATCTACCACCAAAGCCCAAAGAAGTATTCCTTCAGAAACTTGCAAAGGGAAGTTATGATTTTGGCTTGAGGTTCAGGCCGGATGGAATCATTGAGTTTTATAAAGATGGAGATGTAAAAAAATTTGACAGCCTGTGGTCTCTGATGGATTATCTAAGCTCCCTAATAACTTGGTGATCGTATGAGGGGGTATTTCATAGTACTTGAAGGTATTGATGGATCAGGAAAAACTACCCAAGCTAAGCTACTTGCTGAATGGTTCGAGGACAAAGGATATGAAGTTTTGCTAACTAAGGAACCAACCGATAGCGAACTCGGAAAACTTATAAGAAGGATTATTCTTGAAGAAAGCGTTATAGATGGTTCTAAAATAAGTTATGAAGCAGAGGCTTTACTATTTGCAGCCGATCGAGCTGAACACGTAAAGAAAATAATTCTACCAGCCTTAAGCGAGGGTAAGGTTGTAATTTGTGATCGGTATTTTTATTCTTCCCTCGCATATCAATGGGCTAGGGGGCTCGATCTAAACTGGCTAATTCAAGTAAATTCTTTTGCACCAAGACCTGATCTAGCTATCCTCTTGGATTTACCTGTAAAGGAGAGTTTAAGAAGGATTAAACTTAGGGGAACCCTAACAGAGTTCGATAAAATAGTCGAACTTCAAAGGAAGGTTAGACATAACTATTTAAAACTCGCTGAAATGTTCCCTGAAATGAGGATAGTTAATGCCCTATCAAGCATTGAGGATATTCACTCGGATATAGTTGCCCTGGTTAAGCATGAGCTCCTGGGTTTATAAGGGTCTTAAAGTAAGATTAACTTGAAGGTGAGTGGTAATGGTTCTAGATTCACTAGGTAGGGCCCTCAGTAATGCACTAAAAAAGATAGCAAGAGCTGGTAGTGTTGATGAAGCTCTAGTTAAAGAGGTTGTTAGGGATATTCAGAGGGCCCTGCTTCAAGCTGACGTCAACGTTAGATTAGTTCTCAAGTTGACTAAGGAGATTCAGAGGAGGGCCCTGGAGGAAAAACCTCCTGCGGGAATATCAAAGAAGGAGCATATAATAAAGATAGTTTATGAGGAACTTACAAAGTTTCTAGGGACTGAAGCTAAGCCGATAGAGATTAAGGAGAAGCCGACTGTACTTCTTACGGTTGGCGTTCAGGGAAGTGGTAAGACAACAACCGTTGCTAAGCTAGCGAGGTACTTCCAGAAAAGGGGATATAAAGTCGGAGTGGTGTGCTCAGATACCTGGAGGCCCGGGGCCTATCACCAATTGAAACAGCTCTTAGATCCGTATCACATTGAAGTCTTCGGCGACCCCAACGAGAAAGATGCCGTAAAATTGGCCAAAGAGGGCGTTGAATACTTTAAGACAAGAGATGTTGATTTAATAATAGTGGATACGGCGGGGAGGCATAAGGAAGAGAAAGATCTTATCGAGGAAATGAGGATGATAAGTGAAGAGATTAGACCTCATGAAGTAATCCTCGTCATAGATGGAACCATAGGGCAACAAGCATACAATCAGGCCCTGGCCTTTAAGGAGGCGACGCCAATAGGGTCAATTATTGTGACAAAGCTTGACAGTTCAGCAAAAGGTGGAGGGGCATTATCCGCTGTAGCTGCTACTGGGGCCCCAATAAAGTTCATAGGAGTTGGAGAAAAGATAGATGACTTGGAGCCCTTTGATCCAGCTAGGTTTGTCTCTAGATTGCTTGGCCTTGGAGATATTCAAGGGTTACTTGAAAAGTTTAAAGAACTTGAAAAAGAGGTTGAATTCACCGAGGAAGATATAGACAGGTTCCTGAGGGGTAAGTTTACCCTGAAGGATATGTATGCTCAGCTTGAAGCGATGAGAAAGATGGGCCCCCTTAAGCAGATACTTAGAATGATCCCTGGTTTGGGATACTCCCTTCCAGATGAGCTCATATCCGTCGGTGAGGAAAGACTTAGAAAGTTCAAGGTAATAATGGACTCAATGACAGAGGAAGAGCTTATGAACCCTGAAATAATAAATTACTCCAGGATAAAGAGAATCGCTAGAGGATCTGGGACATCGATAAAGGATGTTAAAGAATTGCTAACTCAATATAATCAGATGAAGAAGTTCTTTAAGAGTATGAATAAGAGACAATTGTCAAGACTGGCAAGGAGGTTTGGGATGTGATGGAGGTGTTCATATTACTTGTAGTAAGGCCAGGACTAGAAAACGAGGTTTATGAAAAATTGAAGGATAGGCCAGAGGTCAAGGAAATCTATAGATTGTATGGGGACTATGATATAATTATTAGACTTTCCGTTGAGGGAATAAAGGCTTTAGACGAGTTTCACGATAAGGTTCTAAGAAAACTTCGAGGAATAGAGATTAGTGAAACCTTAATAGCAAGTTCCTATTGAAGGGTGTAAGGGATGGAAGGAGAGTTAATAGCCAAGATTAATTTAAAAACGGGGGAATTGGAGGTTATTAAGGAAGATTTTAGGTTTAAATGTTTAGATAACTGTGGAAAGTGCTGTATTGAAAACGATATTCCCCTTAGAGAGGAAGACATTGAAAGGATAAAGAAGTTAGGTTACGATGAGGATTACTTCGTCGACTTTACGAAGATGGTTTATAGGGGGCCTAAATTCTTAGGCTACACATTAAAGAAGAGGCCGTTTGACAATGCATGTGTATTCCTTGATCCTGAGACCAAAAAATGTAGAATATATGAGCATAGGCCATTAGCGTGCAGACTTTATCCCTTTGCCTTAGTTAGACATGGGGACGAGCTTGAGATTTACGTTAGAAATGTTGACTGTCCAGGAATAAATCATCCGGAAGGTGTTACTATATAGGAAATAATTGAATCTTACTTCGGTGAAGTACTCAAGGAGTTAGGTGTTAAAAATGGAGTTAGACGCATTAGATAGAAAGATATTGGAGATTCTCTTGAAAGACTCAAGAACATCTTATAGAGAAATAGCCAAGGACTTAAACGTTGCGGTTGGAACAATCTACAATAGGATTAAGAAGCTTGAGGACTCTGGCGTAATTCAGGCTTTTACGGTTAAGCTAAACTATGAAAGCATAGGATATGATTTGACGGCAATAATAGGGATAAAAGCACAGGGAAAGAAGATAAGGGAAATTGAGAGGATAATAGCTAAGGATAAAAGAGTAACGTGTGTTTATGATGTAACGGGAGAATATGACATAATAGTAATTGCAAAGTTCAGGAACAGGGAGGATATGAATAGGTTTGTAAAGGGAGTCTTAAGTATAGATGGTGTTGAAAAGACGAACACTCATGTAGTGTTAGAAATAGTAAAGGAAGATTTTCGGCTGGAGCCCTAAAGCTTTACAAGAGCATCAACAGGTATGTTGTACTCTTCCTGGAGTTTATCTATTACATCACCAACGCTTATTAGGAAGAACATTCCCACTAGAGTAGCATCTGCTTGATGGCAGAGCTCCACCAATGCCCTCTGAGTTTCACCGCTTCTCACGACGTCATCTACAATGAGCACTCTTTCTCCTCTTTTGATAGCCCACATGGGTAGGTAAAGTGTCGTTATACTCCCAGAGGCGCTAGGGACATAATTTACCTCATAGAATTTTTCGATTCCAACCTCCTTCTTCTTCTTGGCGTAGACAACGTCTATGCCAAGTTCATTTGCTATCTGAACTGCTAATGGTATCCCGTCGGTAGCGGCCGTTAAAACTTTACTGACCCCAGTTCTTAGGTATTTTAATGCAACCTCTTCCGCTATCAAGGCTAATAAGTTAGTATCACTAAGGACACTCATCGTATCAAAAAAGCCGAATGAATCAAATTTAAGTCTCCTCTTCACTTCTTCCTCTAGGTTTAAGTATGGCTTAAGTTTTT
Source organism: Pyrococcus horikoshii OT3 (assembly GCF_000011105.1). NCBI lineage: Archaea > Methanobacteriati > Methanobacteriota > Thermococci > Thermococcales > Thermococcaceae > Pyrococcus > Pyrococcus horikoshii. The sequence goes on along the minus strand of NC_000961.1, from coordinate 1,486,698 downwards.
CTTCTAGCTCTTTAGCCCTTTCAATGCTCGGTAAAACCTTTCCCCTAACATATCGGTTTAGTACTGTTATTGGAAGTCCTGTGATTTTTGATAGATCCTCATATGTGTACGTTTTCTTCAATATCCTCAGCATTCTGATTACTTTGATTTTCTCTTTAATGGCTTCGTATTGATTCATTCCCTTTCCCCAATGGACATTGACAAGAATATGTATAAATGACTTTCGGCTTGTCATGTCATTAGTCAGGGATAATTCTGGATCTATATATATTAGCTTTCTCCGAAATTTTTAAATATTCTATGTAAGCGGAGTTTAGTGGAAAGGGGCCCGTGGTCTAGACTGGTTATGACGCCGCCCTCACAAGGCGGAGGTCCGGGGTTCGAATCCCCGCGGGCCCACCATTTCTAATAAAAATTATAACAGGCGTAAGAGAAATAAATCTGGGTGAATCCTATGAAAGTCCTTATTTTAGGGGCTGGGAATATTGGAAGGGCTATAGCATGGGATCTTAAGGATGAATTCGACGTGTACATTGGAGATGTAAATAACGAGAATCTTGAGAAAGTAAAGGAATTTGCAACACCTTTAAAAGTCGATGCAAGCAATTTTGATAAGCTCGTTGAGGTTATGAAAGAATTTGAGTTAGTTATAGGAGCTTTACCAGGGTTCCTGGGATTTAAAAGCATTAAAGCTGCGATAAAATCTAAGGTTGACATGGTCGATGTCTCTTTTATGCCTGAAAACCCATTGGAACTAAGGGATGAAGCTGAAAAGGCCCAGGTTACTATAGTATTCGATGCTGGCTTTGCTCCTGGTCTTAGCAACATTCTAATGGGTAGAATCTTTCAGGAATTGGATCTAAAGGAAGGATACATATACGTAGGTGGGCTACCCAAGGATCCAAAACCACCCCTTTATTATAAGATAACATGGTCCCCCAGGGATCTAATAGAGGAGTACACAAGGCCTGCTAGAGTTATCAGGAATGGAAAGGTCTCGAAGGTTGATCCACTCTCTGAAGTTAAGAAAGTTAAGATCGGGAAGTTCGAGTTTGAAGCGTTTATTAGCGATGGATTGAGGAGCATGTTAGAAACTATAAATTCTGAGAGACTAGAGGAATGGACGCTACGTTGGCCTGGACATCTAGAGAAGATTAAGGTTCTAAGGGAGCTTGGCTTCTTTAAGCCTGAGAACTTGGACTTCACGCTCAGGGTTATTGAACCCCTCATGAGATATGAGACCAAGGACTTTTCAATTATGAAAGTGGTAGGGAAAGGAGAAGAAGGTGAAATGGAGTTTTTCCTGTACGATGAGGAAGATAGCATGTTTTCCTCAATGTCGAGGGTTACGGGATTCACTGCAGCGATAATCTCTAGGATAGTCGCTGAAAATACCTGCACCTTTGGAGTAATCCCCCCAGAAATCTTGGGAATGAGGGAGGATACGTTTAGGAGGATAATTGATGAATTAAAAGAGAGGGGAATATCTATAGAAGGAACTTAATCGATTAACTTTGAAATTCCCCAAACTACTAATTAGGAGAGAAGCAAATGTTACGGCTAAGCTTGGCTATAAGATATGTTCTCTGGAGGAGCACCTTCCGTGTGTAGTTCGATTGGAAGGAGGGAAGCTGGATAATGTAGGCGAAGATAAGCCCAACTCCTATATAGCCGATAAAACTAATGAGAAACCCAGTAACTATAAACTTCTTCCCCTCTTTTCATTTTACAATGAATTAACGATGAGGGCTGAGATCAGGAATGGGAGAGACCTAAGGAAGTAAGAGTGAAGGATTGAACCATTCTCCATGTAATCACCTAAAGGATTTAATAAAGGAGAGTCAAAAATACTTAGGAATGATGACCGGTTTCGGGACTGAACGATGATGACACCAGCTATCGCTGACCTTGTCTAAATCTTTATCAATCCTTAACACCTGCAAGGAGTGGTGAGGGAGGTATGGATGTGGAAAAGATAGCTCTCAAACATGCCCTTATTAATGCAATTGAGCATGGAGGTAAGGCTAATCTTAAGGCCGTCATCGGTAAAGTGCTCGGCGAGAACCCTGAGCTTAGGCCCAGGGCCAAGGAGATAATTCCCATAATTAATAAGGTAGTGGAAGAGGTCAACTCACTAGCAAGGGATGAGCAGCTGGAAAAGCTTAAGGATATATATCCAGAGTACTTTGAAAAGAAGGAAGAGAAGAAGGAAAAGAAGGGACTACCTCTTCTTCCTAAAGCAGAGAAAGGCAAGGTCGTTACTCGCTTTGCTCCAAATCCAGATGGTGCTTTTCACCTGGGTAATGCAAGGGCCGCAATACTTAGTTATGAATACGCCAAGATGTACGGTGGGAAGTTTATACTCCGCTTTGATGATACCGATCCAAAAGTCAAGAGGCCTGAACCCATATTCTACAAGATGATAATTGAAGATCTAGAGTGGCTTGGAATAAAGCCAGATGAAATAGTGTACGCTAGTGATAGACTCGAAATTTACTACAAGTACGCTGAGGAACTAATAAAAATGGGTAAAGCATATGTCTGCACTTGTCCTCCAGAGAAGTTCAGAGAGCTTAGAGATAAGGGAATTCCATGTCCGCATAGAGATGAGCCTGTGGAAGTTCAGCTCGAGCGCTGGAAGAAGATGTTAAACGGCGAATATAAAGAAGGAGAAGCTGTTGTAAGGATAAAGACTGACTTAAATCACCCAAATCCTGCGGTTAGGGATTGGCCCGCACTTAGAATAATTGATAACCCAAACCATCCGAGAACCGGAAATAAGTACAGGGTATGGCCTCTCTACAATTTTGCCTCAGCGATTGATGATCACGAGCTTGGAGTTACCCATATCTTCCGTGGACAGGAGCACGCCGAGAACGAGACTAGACAGAGGTATATCTACGAGTACTTTGGTTGGGAGTATCCCGTCACGATCCATCACGGGAGGCTTAGCATAGAGGGAGTTGTTTTAAGCAAATCCAAGACAAGGAAAGGAATAGAAGAAGGTAAGTATCTCGGTTGGGATGATCCTAGGCTTGGAACGATAAGAGCTTTGAGGAGGAGGGGAATTCTTCCTGAAGCCATAAAAGAATTGATCATAGAAGTTGGATTGAAGAAAAGTGACGCGACGATCAGTTGGGAGAATCTGGCAGCGATAAACAGAAAACTTGTTGATCCAATTGCCAATAGATATTTCTTTGTTGCAGATCCAATTCCGATGGAAGTCGAAGGGGCTCCTGAATTTATAGCAGAGATACCGCTTCATCCTGACCATCCTGAAAGGGGCGTTAGAAGGCTTAAGTTCACTCCAGAAAGACCTGTTTACGTTTCGAAAGACGATTTGAATCTCTTAAAACCAGGCAATTTTGTGAGGTTAAAGGATCTCTTCAATGTTGAAATACTTGAAGTTGGAGACAAAATAAGAGCTAGGTTCTACAGCTTTGAATATGAAATTGCAAAGAAGAACAGGTGGAAGATGGTTCACTGGGTTACCGAAGGTAGACCCTGTGAGGTTATAATTCCTGAAGGAGACGAGCTTGTAGTGAGGAAGGGATTGCTCGAGAAGGATGCCAAAGTTCAAGTTAACGAAATAGTCCAGTTTGAACGTTTCGGTTTTGTAAGGATAGACAGAATTGAGGGGGATAAAGTTATCGCAATATATGCTCACAAGTAAGCCTTCTTTTTAATCCTTTTTCTTTTGTATTATGACAACAATATCTTTCTAATTTCCCCTTCTGGCATATAATCCCCTGTTGTAACCTTAATCTTCATTGAATCTATTACATCCTTTTTGAAAGGAATGTCGAGGATTAGGATAATGTAGAATTCTCCATGTCCATATATGAACGGCTTTTCCAGTTTTCTGAGCTTTTTAAGATCAATGGCCTTCATGTTCGTTATTAGGATTAGCTTATTCTTTAGGGGCTCGTATTTAAATTCTCCTTCCTTCCCCTTAAATAGCTGAACACTTACCTTTGGGTTCTCTGTTCTAATCTCAACCCTAGCTTGCCTTGCCTTGTTTATATTTCCCCCTACGATTCCTGAAATGTTACCGTTAACTCTAAGAACTGCACTTACAAAGTCGCTTTCCCAGGATACTTCTAAGTTACTCCTCTCAAGAGAGAACTCATACGATGGAATTATGGGAATTATAACATTCTCATCTTCCAGGAGGTATGCTTCCCCCTCCAGAAGGGTTTTCTCATCTTTTGACATTATTAGCTTAAACCTCGTTGGTCTTAGCTCAATAAACTCTCCTTCAAATTCGTCTTTTTCTTTAAATTCCTTAGAGATGTGGTAGTAGCGTCCTCCCCTACTTGTGCGTTTCCATTCTCCTTGAAGCTTTATTCTTCCCTTTTTAATTCTCATTTTCCTGGGAAGTACTATTTTATCATCTTCAACCCTTATTAAATTGAAGAGCTTTTTTGCCTTCTCTCTCCCTCTTCTCTCAGCTATAACTGCCATTACTATCCAAATCATGATTCCCAAGATTATTATGGTACCAATGACATCTCTAATGTCTATCATAAAGGCTTCTCCCCTTAGCATCTATCGCCACTAGGAGAGGTAACTCTTTAGCTTCGAGCTCCCAAACGGCATCTGTCATTCCTAATTCCTCCCAGTAAACGTTTTTTATTGTAAGATGCTTCGCTGCTAAGCTACCAGCTCCCCCAGGAAATGCGAAGTATACAGCTTTCCCCTTAAAAGGTTCTGGATTCATGCCTCCTTTTCCTATTATCCCTCGAATTCCCTTAGAGAATAGAAAGTCTAAGTAGGGGTTCATTCTTGTGCTCGTCGTTGGTCCAGCTGAGACTATCCTTTTATCTTTCACGAGGGGACCAGAGTGGTAAATCACGGCCCCTTCTGGATTAAAGGGAAATCCCTGGGAGAGAAATCTCTTGTGAGCTAGATCCCTTGCCGTGTATATTACACCTGAGAGATAAACTAAGTCACCGACGTTAAGCTTGAGGATTTCCTCAAGTGAAAGTGGGGTTTTAAGTTTTATTACTGCCATATTTTAACTCCTCCCTCACTTACTTTGATGAAAGCTCTCCTATGGGCCCAACATTGAATTACAACCCCAACTATATAACTTGCAGGGTGCCTAGTTTCGACTTCCACCTTTACGTCTAAAGCAGTTGTCCTTCCTCCGAGCCCCATGGGGCCTATTCCCAAGGAATTTATTTCCTCCAAAAGTTCCCTCTCAAATTTTGCAAGCTTTTCATTTGGATGTCTCTCGCTGATTCTTCTAAGTAGCGCTTTCTTTGCTAGGATAATTGCCTTCTCGGCTGGACTCGCTATTCCTATCCCCACTATTATTGGTGGGCATGGCTTTCCTCCACAGCTTTGAACATGTTCTATTACCTTATTTTTAACACCCTCAAGTCCTTCCGCTGGGGTTAGGGGAAAGAGGGCCGTGCAATTCTCACTTCCTCCGCCTTTCATAAGTATTGAGATTAAAGTTTCCTTTCCCGGTTCAAAATGAACTTCTGGAACATTTCCAATGACTTTTCCATCAAGAACGTGAAGGGCATTGGGCCTCAATGGGACTTCTCTTGTTGCAATCTCGACACCCTTGACTATTTCATCATATATTTTATTTATTGGGCCATTAGTCCTGACGAAGAATATTGGGGTTCCTGTATCCTGGCATACTGGAATTCCTTCCTTTCTACTTATATCTATGGCTTTTAGGATCATTTCTAAATTGTATTTAGCTATCTTACTTTCTTCTCTCTCTAGTGCCTCTCTTATTGCTGATACGACATCTTCTGGTATATTCGTTACGGCCAGCTTAATTCCCTCTTTTATGTACTCCCTCATAGTTCCTCGTTGATACTTTGCACTTAAAAGCTCTTGTTAAATTAACTTAGTCAACCTCCCGCTCTTGCCATTCTTAACTTTTTCATAAAAGCTTTTATTTTCCTTTCTTCACCCTCAATTTCGATCTTCCACAACGTGATTATCCTTATCTCTTCCTTTCCTAGGATTTTGATACTGAGGTTTAATCCCTTTGCAATGTCTTTAATTTCTTGAGGAGAGATAGAAGTCTTAATAATGGCTCTCATGGATTTGCATAAGGTTCGATAACTTATTAAAACCTTTGTAGATCAAAAATGAATTTAGGTGAAAGATATGAAGACTATAGAGGGAATTATAGTAGTAACAACTCCAGAGATTCCAGGATATAAAGTTGTGGAAGTCAAAGGCGTTGCTAGGGGTGGTACTGTTAGGGCTACTCATATAGGTAGGGATATAATGGCTTTACTGAGAAATCTAAAGGGTGGAGAAGTGAAGGAGTATACTGAGATGATGGCCGAGGCGAGGGAGGAAGCCTTAAGGAGAATGGCCCTTCACGCTAAAGAGCTTGGAGCTAATGCTGTGGTAAACTTTAGATTTGCTACTTCGAATCTCGGTGGAAGCATGGCCGAGATATATGCATATGGAACTGCAGTCGTCGTTGAGAGGGTTGAAAAATGAACTCTGCACCTTTTCTTATTTTTGGTGGCATCTTAGCTTGGCTCTTTGTATATTTTTTAAGGTTAAGGAGATTTTATGCTGGGGAGTTTCTCCTTGGGTTATTTATATTTGGGATCGCCATTACGATCCAAAGCATCATTCAGAAAGCTTCCCTGGTTTGGTTTAACGTTCATGCTAAGTTGTTAATCAGCCTATGGTTAGGATTTTTGGCCGGCTTTATTCAGGAAGGGATTAAGTACATCTTCGTCAAGGGTATGACACCTTACAAGGGAGCAATGGTAGGGCTTGGTTTTGGGATTGCTGAGGTTATACTTCTTGCGGTGGTTGCAACTTTAGCTGGATCATCAAATGTTCCCCTGTATTTATTAGTGGCTTCGGCCACTGAAAGATTCTTTGCTGTGGTATTTCATGTCGCTAGTACGTCACTCTTGGCTAGTTCTAATTTAAGAATTTTCCTTGGAGTTTTTACTGTTCATGGCTTGGTCGATACTTTAGCTTCGTATTCTCAGCTTTCGAGAGTTTTAAATACTCCTAAGGTGTTTCTAATAGAAGCCGTATTTGGAGTCTTTGCTCTCTTTCTGCTGTTAATATCTTTACCAAGGATTAGAGTTGAGAAAGAGGAGGGGCCTAAATGGTAGAGCTTAGGATGAGGAAATTTCTTAACAAGGCTCACCTTTGGGAAAGACTAAACTTAAGCTTCTCTGCTCTTTCCTTGACTTGTAGCCTGAATTGACAAGCCTTACATATTTCTCCACTTGTTGGTTGACCGCATATTTTGCAACGGTTGAGTTTTACTTTTTTGGCATAGGTTTTAGCTAGGAGTGGGAATATCTTATCGTAGCTCCTTAAAAGCTGGTACTTAGTTCCAGGATGCTTTTCCTCCATTTCATTCAACCAATCCCTTATTTCTGCCCTGAAAGCTTCAACCGCATAAGGACATTCGCTTAAATCAACCTCTATGTTATTCAGAACTGCGTATAGGACTATTTCCTTTTCAGGAACTTCCCTTAGAGGTTTTATCCTTGGAACTAATCCTTCATGAATTACCTCATAGTAAGGTCCAGTTCTTCCAAGTCTCGCAACGTCCCCCCTCATAAGATTCATTAGGAACATTTGAACCTCGTCATCTAGGTTTAACCCTAAGGCTAACTTATCCACTTTAAGTTCTTCTGCTGCTTTATTTAGTAGCCATCTTCTCCATACTCCGCAGTATGAGCAAGCTCCTAACCTCTCTCCTCTTGCACCCATGATTTCAACGGTCTCATCAAGGGTGAACCCTATGTAATCCTTGAATCTATAGATGTGATGCTCCACCCCTAAAAGCTCGGCATTCTTCTTTGCAACTTTAATGCTCTTGTCTCTATATCCTTTTATACCTTCATCAATCGTTATGGCGACTATTTCGAAGGGGAACTTCTTCCTTAGCTTTGCTAGAAGGTGTAAAAGTACGACGCTATCTTTGCCACCACTCACGGCGACTCCAATTCTTTCGCCCTTCTTTATCATCCTATACTTCCTTATAGTCCTCTTTACCTTTGACTCGACCATTTCATTGAAGTGCTTGTGGCAGTAGTATTTTCCCTCATATTTAGCAAAGTATACCGCTTCCCTTCCACATTTGGAGCATTTCATCTCTATCTCCGCCCCTTAGAAAGGTCAGCCCATGCGAGTCTCCTCACCACTCGGCCGAAATCTCCCTCATCATCCCAACTCGGGGAAGCTTAATTATGATAAAAATGTTTTGGTCAAACTTATAAGTTCGGACTCTAACATACCAAAATGTGATCACGATAATAACGTTGCTCCTGGTTGTCCTAATATCTGCTATAATAGTTAGGATAGGGGCTGTAGCACTTGAAATGACTGGGCTCTCTAGGGATGTTGCTGCTTTTCAAGCCCAGTCAGCATTCTCTGGTGTTGGCTTCACGACTAGTGAGAGTGAATACGTGGTTTCCCATCCCGTTAGAAGGAGGATAATAAGGATACTAATGCTGCTAGGTAGCGCGGGTGTAACCTCTGCAATAGCAACTCTCGTTTTAAGCTTCGTTGGTACAACTAAGGAGGAAGCAGGGTATAGGATGGTTGTCCTACTCATTGGGCTATTGGCCCTTTATTTGTTCTTTAGGTCGAAATTCATTGAGAGGGTGATGAGAAAGGCCATAAAGAAAGGTCTTTCAAGGTTGGCCCCTTCACTTAGGGTTATAGATTATTCTCAGCTTTTAGGGATAACTAGAGGTTACTCAATAGTTCAAATAAAAGTTAAGAGGAGGAGCTGGCTTGCAGATAAGACTCTAAGAGATCTTCAGCTTGATAAGGAAGGAGTTTTAGTACTTGGAATATATAGGAAAGTTAACGGAAGAAGGGTTTACCTTGGTGCTCCTCATGGAAGTACGAAGGTACTTCCTGGGGATGAACTTATACTTTATGGTCCTGAAGATGTTCTAATGTCCCTCTCTAAAAGGTTAAAGGGAGCTAAGGGTGAGAAGGAGCATGTAGAAGCTATGGAAATGGCCAAGGCTAGAAGAGTCCAGGAAGAAAGGGAGGCTGGAATAAGTGTGTGAATATACCTACTCTAATGGAAAGAAGTGTCGAAGGAAGCCCTTGAAAGGTTCCAAGTACTGCTCTCTTCATATCCCATTCGAGGAAGGAGAGCTTCTGTATGGGGATAGGATAAAGTACATAAAAAAGAGGGCTTTTGAGAGGGCATTGGAAAGGGGGATTAGGAATTTCGAAGGGGTTAAACTTTATGATGTCATAATTGTAGGAAAGGAGATCAATGAGGCATTGATTTTTAGGAACTCAATAATAAAGAGGCTAGTCATAGTAACCTCCAAGATTAAAAGTTTAAGCTTGATAGATACGACAATTGATACACTCGTAATAGTTAATTCAGAAGTTGATTTTTTCTATGTAAATGGGGGAAGTATTTATGGAGTTAGCATATGTTCGGTCAAATTTAGCTCTTCGATTCTATTTAGGGATTCAAGCATAAGATATGTTATGATAAACTCCACTGAATTCTCCCCAAAAGAAGTCACTACAGAAGAGGAATTTGGGGAAAAAGTTAGAATCGCAGGTAGGATAGAACTTGCAAATCTTAAAGACGTTAGGAGGATAGCTTTGAACTCTAAGTATCCATTGATGGCAAAAATTATGGAGGAATTTGGAATAAAACTTTCCTTAGATAGAAAGAAGCCTGTAAGGGTTCATACTCTAACTATTACTGGAGTGGAGTTTGATGAGAGTCCTAGATTTAGGAAACAGGTTCGAATATTCATCAATAGGTTCTCGGGTCAACTGATATTTGAGAATCTCTCAGTTCCAGGACACGTTGAGATTGTGAATAGTAGAGTTCGCTATCCTGAATTTGTTCATGTAATAATTCACAATAACCTGGTTCTCAGAAATACGAGGCTATATAGTGATGAAAATTGGAACTTGGCGTATCTTCCTAATCTCCTTGCAGAACTCAATGTTTATGGCTTTATCGTCATAGATAATTGTCAGTTCAATAATCCTTACTTAGCTGAAGTATTCTATAGGATAGCGAGAACGACATGGGAGGGGAGTGGGGATAAGGAGAATGCTGACGAGTATTACTATCTTGAAATGTTAGCTAGGAGGAAAAAAGTTATACAGCATTATAGAAAAGGTCCCAGGACGTTAAAGAAGATGGTTAAATTGTTAGAAGTGTTGTTTGAGTTTTTGTTTGCGGATTTAACTTGTAAGTATGGTACAGATTGGAAAAGACCCGTTTTTCTATGGATGGGGCTTGTAATCTTTGTCTTCCCAGTATTCTATGCACTTACTAAAAGTGTCGTTCCGACTAGTTCTCTCTTTGATTACGTGTACTTTAGCATCGTTACAGCAACGACCCTTGGATATGGGGACTTGCATCCAATAGGTGTGGGAAAGGTCATAGCCTCAATAGAAGCAATCTTTGGAATGTTCATGTGGGCGGTCTTCTTAACAGTGTTTGCGAGGAAATATATGAGGTGATTAATTATGAAAGTTGGATTGATAATTAATCCGATTGCTGGAATGGGAGGTAGGGTTGCTTTAAAAGGTACGGATGGCGTAGTTGAAGAAGCAGTGAAAAGAGGGGCTCGTCCTATTAGTCAGAAATTAGTTGAATTATTCCTAAAGGAACTAGAAAGTTACAACGTTGCCGTTGAATTCCTTACGGGACCGGGACCTCTTGGTGAAGATGCCCTCAAGAAGTTTGAATTTCCCTACGAAGTTATTAAGCATAGGGAGATTGGATACAGAGATATTATGGGCGTTAAAATCCCGGACACTTCAGCTGAAGATACCAAAGTGCTTGCTAAAGAAATTGTAAAGAACGGGGCTGAGCTATTATTATTCGCTGGTGGCGATGGAACCGCAAGGGATGTTACCGAGGCTGTTGACAAAGATATTCCAATTCTTGGTATTCCTACTGGTGTTAAGATGTTTTCAGGCGTCTTTGCAACATCTCCGGAAGATGCCGCTAGAATTCTCGTTGAGTTTTTGAAAGGAAACGCTAAGCTTGAGGAGAGGCCTGTCATGGATTTAGACGAAAATGCTTACAGGAGAGATAGGGTTAAGGCAAAGAAATTTTCTGAAGCCATAACCCCAATTGTTGAAATGCTTGTCCAAGGTAGTAAAGAAGCCACAACTATTGATGAAAGTGCTGAATTAGAGGCACTTGCTGACGCTGTTGCCGAGGAAATTCTTAGTAGCGATGGGATATACTTTCTCGGTGCAGGATCCACGATAAAAAGGATAAAGGATAAGATCGGAATTGAGGGAACTCTGCTCGGCGTGGATGTAGTCAGAGTTGAAAATGGGAAAGCTAAGCTTCTAGTTAAAGATGCCAGCGAAAAGGATCTCTTAAAGTTTCTTGATAAGAAACCTAAGATAGTAGTCACGATAATAGGCGGACTTAACTTCCTATTCGGAAGGGGCAATCAGCAGTTCTCTCCTGAAGTCCTTAAAAAGGTTGGAAAGGAAGGAGTTATTGTCGTTGCAACACCTTCAAAGGTCAAAGATGGCTTCGTTAGAGTGTACACGGGAGATGAAGATGTCGATGAAAAATTCAAGGGATACATTAGAGTTAGGGTTTCTCCCTGGATGGAAAAGTTAGTTAAAGTCATTTAAAGTGCTTTGGAATACTTTTTATCCAAATGGGAGGATTTGAAACATTCAGGGACGATATAGGAACGTGAAATTCCTCTTATAGATCCTGAGGTTTTGTTATAATTGGTGACGTAGAATGAGGAGGCTACTTGGTATATTTGTGGCATTAGTTGTGGCATTTAGCATAGCCGCTATCCCTGCAGTAAGTGCTCAGGATCAGGGAACAAGTACCATAGTGATACTAAGTAGTGACAATGAAGCTGACATGACCCTAGCCCAAAAGATAGCAGAGATTCTAAATGCAACTCTAGTTACAACCCCATGGGGTGTGTACAATGAAACAGTGCTTGATGAGATAGTAAACCTTACTCCAGATTTAGTAATTATAATAGGAGGCCCAATAGCAGTGCCACCTATATATGAAGAAGCTCTGAAGGACTTTAACGTCACAGTTCTTAGGGCAGGTGGTGTGGATAGGGCGGAAACATGCAAGAAGGCCTTTGAAATAATAAGGGAGAGATTTCCAAGGGCATTTGAGAATGTTACTGTTGTAGTAGTGTACGGCTGGGACTATCCAGCATTAATGGAAGCATTGAAGGAGAGGGGTATTGTTCCACTAATAATTAAGAACACTACAATAGAGGATCTCAGGAAGTTCAGGAAAATAAAGATAATTAGGAGCAGATACGCCGAAAGGGTAATGAGAGAGCTTAAGAAAAAGCTTGGAAACAACACAAAAGAGGTAACTGTCAACGTTACGGCCGAAATTGCTAAGAGGGCTATTAAATTAGCTGAGGATAGATTAAAAGTCGCCAAAGAGGTTGCTAAAAACTCTAGCAAACCGAATGTTGACGTACTACTTGTAAATGCCGAAAGAGACCTTGAATTAGCAAAGAAGGCCTATGAAGAAGGAAAATATGGAAGGGCATTTGGACTTGCAACAGCTGCTAGAAATATTTCAGAAGCGATAATAAAGTCAGCTACAGAGAACAGTCAAAAGAAGCTTAACATTGGAGTTATTAGGCTGAAAATAGAAATAAGGGTTCTAGAAAGAGTGCTAAATAAGCTCAAGGAAAGGGGAGTTGACGTTTCAATTGAAGAAGGACTATTGCTACAAGCAAAGAGTGCTCTAAGTAAGGGTGATTTCAGGCTTGCAAAGACATTAATAGTACTTATTCATAGGGAATTATGGAGGGATATAAGAGAACTCCATAAAGCTAAGCATAAAACGAGGGGGTGAATAAATGAAAAAATTTCTTCCTCTCCTTCTATCTTTTATTATTCTAGGTACAGCAGTCCCAACTCTGGCCCAGGTACAGAATACCTTAATACTTGTAAGCGACAATGAAGCTGATCTGGCTTTAGCTCAGAAAGTAGGCGAGCTTCTTAATGCGGAGGTAGTTGTAACTCCGTGGGGAGTTTATAATGAATCGATAAGCGTGGAGATAATAGAGAAAAACCCATCTCTAGTTTTGATAATAGGTGGGCCTAAGGCCGTTAGTCCTCAATATGAAGTTGACCTCCAGTCAGTTGGAATTCCGTATGTAAGGCGTTGGGGAGCTACAAGGGTTGAGACGGCAACTAGTGTGATAAACTTCATAAGAAAAGATTATCCTCACCTCTTCAAGGGCGTGAAGCTGGTAGTAGTTTATGGTTGGGATCTGGCTGGGTTATCAAAGCTAAGAGAATTAATGAGGGAAAACAACGTAATTCCAGTCTATATCTCGAATAACTCAACCAATGTTCCCGTAAATTGGAGTGGAAAACTTATCGTCATTGAAACCCCATTTTCTAAGAACATCATTAGGAGGCTCCATTTATATGGGCCAATAATAGTAAAGGCTAACGTAACCAGGGAAGTTGCAGAAGAAGCAATAGAGAAAGCAGAAAGGGCCATTAAAAGGGCCGAAGTTATATCAAGGTTAAGTGGTCTTAGCCTTGGGCTTGAAAGTGCTTATAAATTCCTAGGCATTGCTAAGGAGGCATATTCTCAGGGGGATTATTTAAAGGCTTATAACTTTGCCAATCTTGCTAGGGCTAAAGCTGAAAGGATAATCGCTACTGGGATTTTTGCAAAACCTAGAGTTAAGATGCCTCCCAAGCTTGAGCTTCAAATTCAAATTAAATTTTTAAAGCTACTCACCATGAGACTGGAAGCTCAAGGAGTAGATGTTAGAGGGGTTAAGGAGTTAATAGCGAAAGCTGAAGATGCGTTAAACCAGGGGAATATTTCACTTGCAATTAAGTACGTAAACGAGGCCAGAGAATTGTTGAGGTATATTCATAGAGGAAGGGAAGGCTGGAAGGGTAAGAAGCGGGGAAGTAAGAGAGTGGGAAGTTAACTACTTTGCATGTATCTCAACTATATCCCCATCTTCCAAAACATGGTCTGGGCCAACTCTCTGTCCTGGGAATTTTACGCTTTTTCCCCAAACTCTAGCATATCTAAAGTTCTTTACAAGATCCTTATGAATCCTTTCTGCAACATCCATTACCGTTGCTCCCCTCTTTAGGGCTATTGGTGGATATGCAGGCTCTTCTCCTGGACTCTTGGTAAATACCCTTATTATTTCGGCAACGTCGTAAATAGCCTCTTTCACTGCTTCTAGGTTTATTCTCTTCTTTGCTGAAACTGGAACGATCTTAAATTTCTCCCCATATTTATTTATCAATTTGTGGTAATTCTCTTTACTTCCTGGGCTGTCCCCTTTATTTGCTATTATTATAGCTTTTTTCCAGACTAGGCTATCGTCTAAAGCATCTGCAAACTCCTCAAGTGTTACGGGTTCTTTTACCGTAATCTCTGCTGAGTGTATCTTCTCTTCTCTAAGCATTCTCATTACCTCACTTAGATCACCCTTTATGTTCTCCGCCCCGTTTATAACTATCCCACCACTTGGTGTTTTTCTGATCTCTACCCTAGGTCTTCGTTTATTCACTTTAATTCCAGCCCTCTCAAATTCTCTAAGCAGGATTTCCATCTGCTTTATCGGGTCCTCACTTAGGTCTATAACTATAGCTATTGCATCAGCATTCCTTATAACGGCTAGAAGTTGAGGGCCCATACCTTTTCCAAGAGCTGCCCCTTCTAAGAGCCCAGGAACTTCAACAAGTTGTATCTGAACATCTTTGTAGTTCATCATCGCTGGAACGGGTTCCGTGGTCGTAAAAGGATAATCTGCACTTTCAACGTCCACTCCAGTTAACGCTCTCAAAAGTTCAGACTTTCCAACGTTAGGCAATCCTACCAGGACTATTTGAGCTGCACCTTCTTTTTTAACCGCTAAAGAATAACCTCCTCCCTTTCTCTGTTGTCTCTGCTTTTCTAATTCCCTCCTAAGCTCTGCAAGTCTCCTCTTTATTTGTAATCGTAATTTTTCGGTTCCTTTATGTTTCGGAACTAAGGCGTACATCTTCTCAAGTGCTCTTATCTTCTCTGGAATTGTCTTTGCATTTCTATACTCCTCTTCCGCTGCTAGGTATTCTGCTGTTACATTGGTTGGCATAGAACTCCCTCCTGTTTAATTTAATAATCCGGTTTTTTAAAAGGTAAGGTTTTAAGTAATGTTTTGTTATTATACTCCTGGGTGGGCGAAGATGGTGAAGGTAAAGTTTTTAGGACATGCGGCCTTTTATATTGAGGGAAGCAAGAAGATCTTAATCGATCCATTTTTGACTGGAAATCCACAAGCCGCTGCAAGGCCGGAGGACTTCAAGGATGTTGACCTAATTCTCGTAACCCATGCGCATGGAGACCACTTGGGTGATGCTGGTGAAATAGCAAGGATAAGTGGGGCAAAGATAGTAGCTATGTACGATCTTGCAAACTACATTTCCGAGAAGTACAAGGATGTTGAAACCATTGGGATGAATTACGGCCCAACTGAGATCGATGGAGTATTTATAGTTCAAGTTCCTGCATGGCACTCAAGTAGCGATGGAAAGTACAGCATAGGAAATCCCTCTGGATACATAGTAAAGCTCGACGATGTTACCATCTATCATGCTGGGGATACTTATGTTTTCAAAGATATGGAGCTGTTCGCTGAACTTTACGGCCCCATAGACGTTGCCCTCCTTCCAATAGGAGGGCACTTCACCATGGGTGTTAGGGAAGCTGCAAAGGCCGTGGAGCTACTCAAGCCGAGGAAGGTTGTTCCAATGCATTACAACACATGGCCACCAATATCCGCGGATCCTGAAGAGTTCAAGAGGTTAGTTGGGGACAAAGCGGAGGTTGTAATACTAAAGCCAGGTGAAGAGCTAAAGCTTTAGTCTCTTTTTAACTTCCTCTAATTTTATCCCTTTTACCAGGAGATCCTTTTCTCTAGAGGTTTCTCCCCTAATTATCTCGACTTTTGCCCCAAGAATCTTTGAGAGGAACTTTATAAGTTCCTTATTTGCCTCCCCTTTAACTGGAGGAGCTTTTATGCTTATCCTTATTCTATTTTTCCAATTGTCAACTCCTTCAATCTTGTTCTCCTTGGAGTTTGGTCTGACTATTACTTGAATTATTGTTCCATCTTTGGTTTCCTTAAGCACTTTCCTCACCCAATATCTTTTCTACGAACCACCTTTCATCGAAGGGTATTAAATCTTCGTAGCCTTGGCCAATGCCAACAAATAGGATCGGAGCATTTATCACATGGCTTATACTTAAGGCGGCCCCTCCCCTTGCATCTGCGTCTAGCTTCGTCAATATAACTCCATCAATCTTCACTGCTTGGTTGAACTGTCTAGCCTGTTCAACTATTGCGTTCCCGGCTAAAGAATCCCCAACAAAGATTACTAGGTTAGGCTTTGTAACTCTTGCTATCTTCTTCATCTCATCCATAAGATTCCTATTAGTCTCACTTCTTCCAGCTGTATCGATTAAGACAACGTCTATCCCTCTAGCTTTAGCATGTTGGATTGCATCATAGGCTACTGCGGCGGGGTCTGCTCCATACTTATGCTTTATCACCTTTACACCTACTTTCTTAGCATGCTCCTCTAACTGCTCTATAGCTCCAGCTCTGAATGTATCACTTGCAGCTATGACAACGCTAAATCCATTTTTCTTAAGCCAATGTGCTAGTTTTGCAATTGTTGTCGTTTTACCGGAACCATTAAAGCCAACGAATAAAATTACGTAGGGCTTTTCAGCTTTTTTTATCTCTTCTAGCAGGTCCATTTTCTTTTCTGGTGTTAGAATT
Source organism: Pyrococcus horikoshii OT3 (assembly GCF_000011105.1). Lineage (NCBI taxonomy): Archaea > Methanobacteriati > Methanobacteriota > Thermococci > Thermococcales > Thermococcaceae > Pyrococcus > Pyrococcus horikoshii. The sequence goes on along the minus strand of NC_000961.1, from coordinate 1,469,905 downwards.
TCTAGGACAGCCTTTCTAACGGCTTCTTCAATGATCTTCTCTTTGTTAGTTCCAATTCTAACTTTCTTACCAACTAAGTTCCTCTTTATTCTATCTTTGAGTTCGTCGACGACCTCCAATGCAACATCGGCTTCAAGTAATTCAAGCTCTAAATCTTCCAATGCCTCTTCAATATCCTTTTCCTTTATCTCAATCATCAAAATCTTGTCAAGCAAACCCTTCTTTTTCGCTTCATCCTCTTCTTTTTCGACATTTTCTTCTACCCTCCTTATGAAAGATTGGAGCTTTTCTTTTAATTTCCCTAGCATTTCTACCACCATCCTAAGATTCTGGGTTCGTTAATTAACCTTTTTATCCAAATCATCTTCCATAAATGCTCGAAAATTTTGATAAACTTTCAAATATCCTCCCATTTTGCTCGTTGTTTCTTTTTTGAACATTAATGTCCATCTACAAAAGCTTTAAATGTTGACAAATGTAAACATCAGAGTGGGGATGATAAGTGACAGATTCGGAAGTTCAAACTGAGGTAAAAAAGGAAGGGTATCTAGTTATCGGAAAAACAAAGACCACAGAGATCAGTATAGATACTTTTCTATGCAAAGGTTGTGGTATATGCGTTGAAATGTGTCCAAGGAAGGTCTTTGAATGGAGCAAGGAGTTGAGCGAGAAAGGTGTCCACTATCCAGTCCCCGTGCATGTTGAGAAGTGCGTTAGGTGTAAGTTATGTGAACTCCTATGTCCAGACTTTGCAATAGCCGTAAGGTGGTAGTTATGATAATTAGAGGAGATGAGCCGGAACAAAAAGCCCTGTTAAGAAAACTCTACAGACCGGGTAACTATTTTATGATGGGAGATGAGGCCATAGCTTATGGTGCAATATTTGCTGGTTGCAGGTTTTATGCAGGTTACCCAATAACCCCCTCAAGTGAAATAGCCGAGACAATGGCCAGGGAACTGCCGAAAGTTGGAGGTTATTACCTGCAAATGGAGGATGAAATTGGAAGTATAGCTGCAATGATAGGAGCTTCTTGGACTGGGCTTAAAGCTATGACTGCTACTTCTGGTCCTGGGTTTAGTTTGATGCAGGAGAATATTGGTTATGCCGTCATGACCGAAACCCCAATAGTCGTAGTAAACGTCCAGAGGAGTGGACCCTCGACTGGACAGGCGACTAAGGGAGCACAGGGAGATTTCTTTCAGGCAAGGTGGGGCACGCATGGAGACCATCCGATGATAGCTGTCTCCCCTATAAGTGTCGAGGATGCCTTTTGGGAAACTATAAGGGCTTTTAACATAGCTGAAAAGCTTAGAACTCCAGTCATTGTTTTATTCGATGGAATTCTTGGACATACTAGGGAGCAGATAAGGATTCCAGATCCGGATGAAGTCGAAATCACTTATAGGAAGCTTCCTGGGAGTGAGGAGGAGGCTAAGCTTCCCTTTGGTGATCCTCATGGTGACGGAGTCCCACCAATGCCCCTATTTGGCCATGGGTACTTCACTCACGTGACGGGTTCTACTCACAAGGAGAATGGGCTTAGAGATGTTTACACCCAAGAAGTTCATGATAAACTTGTGAGGAGAATCCACAGGAAGATAGAGCAGAATAGAGATGTTTATGAGAAGTATGAAGAGTACTACACTGACGATGCTGAGATACTTGTGGTTAGCTGGGGAGTTTCTGCAAGGCCATCTCTCGGAGCAGTATTAAAGGCTAGAGAAGAAGGTATAAAAGCTGGCCTCTTCGTTCCTAAAACAGTTCATCCGTTCCCAGGAGAGAGAATGAGGGAATTAGGAAAGAAAGTTAGGGCAATTCTTGTTCCTGAAATGAATCTGGGTCAAATGGTACTTGAGGTTCAGAGGTTTGTGAACGACGATGTTATATTAAAAGGAGTGAATAAAATAGGGGGAGTTCCCTTAACGGTTGAGGAGATTCTAAAGGAAATTAGGGGTGTTGCATGATGCCGAAGATTTATTCTAAGTATCCAATGGTAAAGTATCTTCGTAAAGAAGCACTTCCTACTGCTCTCTGTCCGGGGTGTGGTGGTGGAACGGTTTTAAATGCATTTGCAAATGCTATAGATCAACTAAAAATAGATCCCAGGGATCTAGTTGTTGTTAGTGGTATCGGTTGCTCGGCTTGGATAGCCTCTCCCTACTTCTTAGCGGATACGCTCCACACAACACATGGAAGGGCGATAGCATTTGCAACTGGCGTTAAGGTTGGCCTTCCCGACAAGTACGTTGTCGTGATAAGTGGAGATGGGGATTTAGCAAGCATTGGAGGTAATCACTTAATTCATGCTGCAAGAAGAAACGTAGATATAACCGTCATCCTGGTTAACAACTTCATCTATGGAATGACCGGTGGTCAGGTTGCTCCAACAACGCCTTTTGGCGCAATAACAACGACAACACCTTATAGAAACATTGAACATCCCCTAAAGGTAGCCGAGACGGTTGCAGCTGCTGGTGCTTCCTACGTTGCAAGGTGGACTACTGCTCATGTTTATCAGCTGATAGAGAGTATAAAGAAGGCCTTAATGACTAAGGGATTCTCCCTAGTCGAAGTAATTTCCCAATGTCCGGTTCAGTTTGGAAGGAGAAATAAAATGAAAGAACCCGCTGAGATGCTTCGCTGGTTCTTGAAAAATTCTATCCCGATAAGCAAAGCTAAGAACATGAGTGAGGAAGAACTTGAGGGTAAATTTGTTGTGGGCGAATTTGTGAAGAGAAAGAGGCCAGAGTTTGTAACTGAACTTAACAAACTTATCGATGAGGTTCAAGAGAGGTTTGGACTTAAGGAGGAGTGAGATATGCAGATTAGATTCGCTGGAATTGGTGGTCAGGGTGTAGTCTTGGCTGGAGTAATCCTGGGGGAGGCCGCTGCTATAGAGGGACTTAGAGTTCTCCAGACTCAGGATTACAGTTCGGCGAGTAGGGGTGGACATTCAATAGCTGATGTAATAATCTCAGATGGGGAGATATATGATCTAATGGTTACCCATGCCGATGTTTTAGTGGCCTTGCATCAACTAGGCTATGAAACGGCTAAGTCAAAACTTAAGCCCGACGGATTGCTTATAATTGACACCGATTTGGTTAAGCCGGATAGAGATTTCGTAGGGGCACCATTTACGAGGATAGCCGAGGAAACTACGGGACTCGCACTCACGGTTAATATGGTGGCCCTGGGTTACCTTATAGCAAAAACAGGCATTGTCAAACCTGAGAGCGTTGAAGAGGCGATAAGGAGGAGGGTTCCGAAGGGAACAGAGGAAATTAACTTGAGGGCTTTTAGAAAAGGTCTGGAGGTGGGTAAAGAATGAGGCTTCCCTTTCCAGTTGGTAAAGCTGACTTTATCCAGGGAGATGAGGCCATAGCTAGGGCTGCCATCTTAGCGGGTTGTAGATTCTATGCTGGTTATCCAATAACCCCAGCAAGTGAGATATTTGAAGCTATGGCCCTCTACATGCCCCTCATTGATGGTGTTGTGATCCAGATGGAGGATGAAATAGGTAGCATAGCTGCGGTAATAGGGGCCTCCTGGGCCGGAGTTAAAGCTATGACTGCTACTTCTGGTCCTGGGTTTAGTTTGATGCAGGAGAATATTGGTTATGCCGTCATGACCGAAACCCCAATAGTCGTAGTAAACGTCCAGAGAGGAGGTCCTTCAACGGGACAACCTACATTACCTTCCCAGGGAGACATCATGCAGTCTATTTGGGGAACTCATGGAGATCACACCCTAATCGTTTTGAGCCCTTCAACAGTTCAAGAAGCTTTTGACTTTACAATAAGGGCCTTTAATTTAGCCGAGAAATATAGAACTCCCGTGATATTGCTCAGTGATGCTGAAGTCGGCCACATGAGAGAGAGGGTTTACATCCCGGAGCCTGATGAAATTGAAATAGTAAATAGGAAGCTTCCTGGGAGTGAGGAGGAGGCTAAGCTTCCCTTTGGTGATCCTCATGGTGACGGAGTCCCACCAATGCCCATCTTTGGTAAGGGTTACAGAACTTACGTTACTGGATTGACGCATGATGAAAAGGGAAGGCCTAGAACGGTTGAGAGGGAGGTTCATGAGAGACTCATTAGGAGAATTTTCGAAAAGATAGAGAAAAACAAGAAAGATATCTTTGATTACGAAGCTAGAGAGCTTGATGATGCAGAGATAGCTATAGTCACTACTGGTATAGTGGCTAGATCTGCCTTAAGGGCTATTAAAGAGCTAAGAAACCTTGGTATTAAGGCTGGATTGCTTAAGATAAATACGATCTGGCCATTCGATTTTGAGCTAATAGAAAAGGTCGCCGAAAAAGTTGAGAGGATATATGTCCCTGAAATGAACCTTGGTCAGCTCTATCATCTCGTTAAGGAGGGAGCTAATGGAAAGGCCGAAGTCAAATTGATAAGTAAGATAGGTGGCGAAGTTCACACTCCAATGGAGATCATTGACTTTATTAGGAGGGATCTCTCATGAAGCTAGTCTCAGCTTATGAAATTAGGGATAAGTACCTCAGAAAGGACATGCTTCCAACGATCTTCTGCCCTGGTTGTGGTATAGGTTCAGTTCTCCAGTTCACCCTTAGGGCTATAGATGAGTTGGGCTTAGATCCTGATAAGATAGTTTGGGTGAGTGGAATAGGTTGCTCATCTAGGGTGCCCGGCTTTGTAAACTTCGACGGCCTTCACACCACTCATGGAAGGGCTTTAGCCTTCGCTACCGGGATAAAGCTAGCAAACCCCGAGCTCAAGATAATAGCTTTTATGGGAGATGGAGATGCCGCTGCTATAGGGGGGAATCATCTAATCCATGCAATAAGAAGGAACCTCGATGTTACTGTAATACTCATTAATAACTTTACCTATGGAATGACAGGTGGTCAGGTTGCTCCAACTACACCTAAAGGATTAAGAGGCACTACAGCTCCCTATGGGCAATTTGAGAATCCCTTTGACATAGCCCAATTGGCCGTAGCTGCTGGGGCCAACTACGTGGCTAGATGGACTGTTTTCAATTATATCCAGGGAATTAACAGTATAAAGAAGGCCCTAACTAAAGAAGGATTTTCCCTTGTTGAGTTTCTCTCACCCTGTCCAATAAGCTTCGGAAGGAGGAATAAAATGAAGACAGCACCGGAGATAATTAGATGGTATCAAAAGATAACTGTTCCTATAAACAAAGCTAAGAAGATGAAGCCCGAGGAACTTGAGGGGAAAATAATCATTGGTGAATTCGTTGATAGGAATAGGCCTGGATTGGTTAGGGAGTACAGAGAGTACATAAAGAGGGCGAAGAAGATGATGGGGTGGGAAGATTGAGAAGGGAAATTTTGATAGGCGGCTTTGGAGGTCAGGGAGTAATATTAGCTAGTGTAATTCTGGGAAGGGCCGCTGCGGTATATGAAGGTTTTTATGCAGTTCAAACTCAGGCCTATGGGCCAGAATCTAGAGGTGGAGCAAGTAGAGCTGAGGTCGTAATAAGCGACGAACCTATTGATTACCCGAAAGTCATAGAACCCGACTATGCGATCTTACTTAGCCAGCAGGCCTACGATAAGTATCTTCCCCTTGTAAAAAATGGAGGATTGGTTATAATTGAGGAGGATCTAGTTCCAAATAGGAATGAAGAGCTTGAGAAAGGTAGAAAAGTTTATGCCTATCCATTAACGGAGATAGCTGAAGAAACCACTGGATTAAGCCTCACGATGAACATACTCACCCTGGGACTCTTCGTTGGATTAACGAAAATAGTGAAAAAAGAGAGCATTGAAAAGGCCGTTTTGGATGCTGTTCCGAAAGGAACTGAGCAAATAAACCTAAAAGCCCTCTATAAAGGCTTTGAGTTAGCTGAAAAATATCTCTAGTTACTTGGACTTTTTATCCATTAATTTTTTAAACAACGATCCTAATTATTTGGACGAATAATCCAAGGAGGTTCTAACATGAAGAGGTTAATTGTACCCCTATTCCTAGCTATAATAGTGCTAGTTAGTGGGTGCATAGGATCTTCTACTACCCCCACCACTACCACCACTCCCCAAACACAATCTACCCATACCATAACTAAGACTAAGGAGATGACCCGTACAATTACGGAAACTGTAACAATTACAATGACTCCAACGCATTATCCCCTTACAATAGTCGATTCCTTAGGGAGGAGAGTCACAATAGAAAAAGAACCTCAAAGGATAGTCTCTCTCGCCCCGAGCATAACTGAGACGCTTTACTTTATAGGGGCCCTTGACAAGGTTGTTGGAGTTACTAAGTTTGATGATTTCCCTCCTGGGGTTAAAAAGGGTAGAACTATTATTGGAGACTTTTCAAATCCAAATATAGAGGTTATTGCCTCTTTGAAGCCAGATTTAATTATCGGAACATCTCTACACATAAAATACCTAGATAAGCTTCAGGAGATAGCTCCAGTCGTTATCGTTGACCCAAAGAATATCGATGAGATCTATGATTGGATAATAAAGCTTGGAAAGATCGTTAACAGGGAAGAAGAAGCTAAAGGCGTTGTGAACTACATGAAGGCCATTGTTGAAGATATAAAAGCTAAAACGGAGAATGCAACAAAGGTAAAGGTGTTTTACCTAGTTAGCTACTATGAAGGTTACTGGACAGCTGGGAACGGTACCTTCATAGACAGCCTAATATCTCTTGCTGGTGGAGAGAATATATTCCATGACATTCAGGGGTGGAAGGTTGTAAGTGTGGAGGAGATCGTCGCTAGGGATCCGGAAGTCATAATACTCTCTCAACACCCAGGGGTAACACCAAAGGATCTATGTAATACCCCCCTTGCAAAGACTACCGCTTTTAAGAATGGAAGGATCTACATGATCAGTGACGATAACATAATATCTAGGCCTGGACCCAGGATAGTTCTTGGGCTTGAGGAGTTGGCATACTTCATACACCCTGAAGTGTTTAACTATGCATATCAATCGAAAGCTATCGCTTGCGCTTCTTCCTGATTTCAAATTTTTAGATAACCTATAGCTGGAAAGGCCGTTATCATGACGCTGAGCAGTCCTCCAATAAGTAGTGCTGGAATTGACGCTCTTTCACTAATTCCAAGGAGATAGGAAGCTAAGGCCCCTGTCCAAATTCCAGTTCCTGGGAGTGGGATCGCAACGAAGATCATTAATCCCAAGAAGCCCCATCTTTCGACATAAGGTTTTGCTTTTTTCCTTGTTCTTTCCAGGTAGGATGTGTATAAATCGGCAAAGGGTTTGAGTCCCGTTCCTTTTAATTTATCCATAATAACATCTATTACGGGAAGAAGCTTCGGAAGGGTGATCGATAATATGAGAACCCCCAATACCGAGGCAGAAAGTGTTTCTAACATCGGATAACCTTTTGCTAATCCATAGATTATAGCATATCTCCCTTCGAATGTAGGAACTAGAGAGAGCAGCAGGATCTCTACGAATTTCATACCCTCATCCTCCTCCATACTACCTTAACACTTTCATCTATAAAGGCCCCATAAAATAAGCTGAAAAGTACGTCACTGAACCAATGAACGTGAAGTAGTATTCTAGTTATTCCTATTGTCACTGGAAAGAGGTATATGAGAAATCTCGCTCTTGGCCATAAATCTCCCAAATAATTTGCAAGTGCTGAAGCCTTAGCAGTATGTCCTGAGGGAAATGCAAGAGACTCGATACCCTTTCCATAGGATATTGGCCTCGGAACATGGTAAATAATTTTAAGGATTCCAACGGTTGCTAAAACCAAAAAAATCGATACATAGGGTCTTATGGCATCTTTGGGTTTTATTTTTCCTCTTAGGGTCTCAACAATTACAACTAAAGTTAATATTCCCAATATTGAAGATGTATCTGCAAGCTTTGTGGTAGCGGATGTTAAATTCCCTCCATAGGGTAGTTCAGCGTTTATCACATTATTTATGCTATTAAAGGCTTCAAGGGCTTCCAGTAATCCTATGATAAGGGAAAGTATTCCCAGGAGTATCAGCTTTTTCATATAATGCCCTCCTCGTATAAGGAATGATATGCCTTTAAGAGTGCCTGCTGAAGCCTTTTTGGTCCAAATCTCTTTGCAGCTTCTCTTAATCCATTTTGAACAACTTTTGAAAGTATCAATTTAGTGTCCTCAGACAGGTTTAGCTCTTTGAAATTTTCCAGGGCGAGCTCTGCTATCCTATAAGGATCTCTGTAATTAAGGCCCTTCAGCAACTTCAGAGGAATTCCTTCTTTTAGAGGTTCCACGTCTTCAAACTCGATTATAGTAACTTCATCCTCTCCATGTAGTTCGCCGTAAATTCTGGATAATTCCCTAACTAGTTCTTTTACATCAGAGAATCCATCAAGCTTGGCATCTTCTATTGTTAATTCCTTTACCTTTTTAGTCCTTATTCCCTTTATTTTGGCCTTCGCTATTGCAGTATCGCTTGGAGTTATGACGATGTAAACCTCAGTCCCAGGCTTTGCCTCATATTTTCCAAATCTTATCGTGGTAACTTTCTTTCCGCTGATCACTTTTGATTTATATTTGTTGTCTAGGAGGATGAACTTTCTTATTTGAACTACTTTCACGAGCTAGCACCTCCAGGAGACTTTCTAGATTATCTATCTCATAATCAGCGTATTTCCTGTACTCTAGCTCTCGCTCTGAATGCTTTCCATATCTAAACCAGACTGTCTTCATCCCGACTCTCTTGGCCCCATAAATATCGGAATAGAGCCTGTCTCCAACCATTAAGGCTTCTTCTGGTTTCACGTTAAAGGCTTTTAATGCTTTTTTAAAGATCTTTGGATGAGGCTTTTTTACCCCTTCAAAATCTGAAATTATAACGTGCTCAAAAAAGTCATCTAGCTCTAATCTTAATATCTTCTCCCACTGTTTTACTGGGTTTCCATCGGTTATTATCCCGAGTTCATAACCAAGCTCTTTAAGCCTTATCAAAACTTTCCTCGCTCCGGGGACTTCCCTTAGATATGCGAATTTGGTGTTATGGTAAGCTATAACTCCAGCAGAAATCCACTTTGGGTTGTAGGGGAGATCAAGCCTCCTTAAAAGGTAATCAAAATGGTATGGGAAGTTACTTCCATACTCTTTTATCAACTCTATTAACTCGGAATATGCTGTCTCGAAGTCGACTGGAAGCCCATGTCTAATCATGTTCTCTATGGCATTTTTTCTCGCTATTTCCGCTAGCTTACTTGTATCAACTAAAGTATCATCTAAGTCAAAAAATATTACCTTGACCATCAGACCTTGTAGAAGGTAAAGGCTTATATAATTTATGAATATATAAAGAAAAGGAGAAGCTCACTCCTTCATTGGTAGTCCATAGTCGAAGGAGTAATAAACCTTCTGGTATTCAAGCCTGAAGTAATAAACGTCTTTTCTGACCTTCTTTGGATCCTCCTTGTCTATCAGGACTCTCTTCATGAAGTGGGCTATCTCCTTCATCTCATCTTCCATCATTCCAACTCTCGTCATTTCCTGGACTCCAATTCTTAATCCACTTGGTTCGTTGACCTTCTCAAGTGGATCCCATGGTAATAGATTCTTGTTGAGGATTATTCCGGCCTCTTCAAGAAGTGGAGCGGCCCATCCTCCACCTGCTGGGTGTAAGTCGCTTACATCCACTATAACTTGGTGACTCTTTGTATATCCTTGGTCTTCTCCGATAACCTTAAAGCCTTCCTCGGCTAAAGCCTCAGCTAGGGCCTTTGCATTCTTTACTATCTGCTTTGCGTAAGCTTCACCGTACTCCAACATCTCTGCTGCTGTAATTACTTTCCCGGCCATGTGGTGGAGGTGGTGGTTGCTCACTACTCCCGGGAATATTGCCCACTGAAGCTTTGCTATCGTCTCATCATCTGCGAACTTCTTGTAAAGTATTACTCCACCCTGGGGTCCTGGGAAGGTCTTGTGGGTTGAAGCTGTCATTATATCTGCTCCCTCTCTAAGTGGATCCTGGAACTCTCCTCCGGCTATCAATCCAAGGACGTGGGCTGCATCATAAACTACGAAGGCCCCAACCTCCTTAGCCACTGGGGCAAGTTCCTTTACTGGATGTGGGAATGGGAACAGTGAACCTCCAAAGACGACTATCTTTGGCTCTAACTCTCTTATCATCTTTTCAGCCTTATCTACATCGATGTTGAAGCTTTCAAAGTCAAATGGCCATGTGTGAACCTCTAAACCTCTCATTCCAGCAGCACCGAAGGGCATGTGGCTTATATGTCCTCCATGGCTTGTGTGAAGAACTATTACTTTGTCTCCTGGCTGACCTAAGCCAAAGAATACAGCTTGGTTAGCGTTCGTTCCAGAAACGGGCCTTAAATCAGCGTAATCACTCTTAAACAGCTTTGTGAATAGCTCTACACCTATAAGTTCTACCTCATCAACGTACTTACATCCCTGATAATATCTTTGCTTTGGCCATCCTTCGGCGTATTTGTGCATAAAACCTGAGGCCACGGCCCTATTGACACTTGGCGATGTTATGTTTTCACTTGCGATCAAATTTATCGTATGGCTTCTCCACTTCTCATGCTCCTCAATAAAGTGTAATACCTTGTCCCTATACTCTCTGTAGGTCATTAAGAATCACCATGCTAATATTTGCTTAACTTAAATTTAAACCTTGTGCATTTTTGGGCAATCCTTTTAGACGTTTTGAAAACTCACAGAGGATAAAACTCCACAATTTCTTGAATTATTGTCGAATGTTCAGTTACATAACCTTTTTAAGGAAGTATTAAGGCAACCAAATTTTGGCGAGGGATATGGAATACGTTATTGAGGCTAAAGACCTAACAATAATGTATAATGGTGTGAATGCCGTTGAAGATTTAACGTTTAAATTAAAGCGCGGAGAGACGCTACTATTATTGGGGCCGAATGGTGCAGGTAAGACAACGTTATTAAGAGTTCTTGCTGGCTTTCATACTGAATACAAGGGATATTTAAAGGTATTTGGTAAATCGCCGCTCGAGGTTAAGGATAGGGTTGCCTATGTACCTCAAACATTCTCCATAAACTCAAGGGTGCCTCTGAGCGTTCTTGACGTTGTGGCAATGGGTGCTATCTATAAAAGGGGAATTGTTCACTTTAATGTTCCCAGGGAGGTCATTAAAAAAGGAATTAAAGTACTCGAATTCTTGGGATTAAAAGATCTATCTAGTAGGTCATTTAGAGAGCTTAGTGGGGGGCAGAAACAAAGGGTTATAATTGCCAGAGCCTTAATGTCGGAGCCAGAGCTCCTTTTACTAGATGAACCTCTTTCTGCATTGGATCCAAAGGCGAGACTTGAAGTAACGTCGGTGCTATCTAGAATAAAAGAAAAATTTGGAATAAGCATGATAATAACAACCCATGATATCAACCCATTGGCGGAGATTGGGGATAAGGTAATGCTAATCAATAAGAAGCTTGTAGCTTTTGGGACTCCTGACGAAGTGTTGAGGGATGAGATAATAGGGAAGGTTTATGGGCCCGCTTCGAAGACAGTTAGAGTTGGAAAGAAGCTGTATTGTATAATAGGAGATGTGCATTTAATGGTGAGGTAGATGATTGAGGAGTATCTCCTTAGGGCCCTGTTAGCTAGCTTAATGGTGAGTACACTATTAGGGTTACTTAGTCCTCTAATTAACGTTAAAGGAGTAGCCTTCCTCACCCATGCCACGTTCCATGCTTTATTATTTGGTGCTGTTTTAGGAATGATTCTAGGATTAATCATGGGTGACCTCTCTTTAATATTCTGGATATCTCTCTTAATTGCCATAATAGTGGTCATTGGAATAGCTGAGATGGAGATTAGGGGTTATTCCTCCGATACGGCCGTTGGGACGATGGCGGGAATAATAGCTGGTTTGACGGTTTTAGGGTTTGGTATTCTGTATAAAGTTATGGCCTCTAGGCCATACTTCGCCCTCTCCGAAAGCATAGTAAGCTACTTAACGGGTGAGATTTTCTTAATTACTTTCGACGATCTGACTCTCCTGGTTATTGGGGGTTTTTTAGTATTTACAATAATGGTAATCTTCTATAGGGACTTCCTTTACTTGAGCTTCGACCCTGAGGGGTTAGAGAGTCACGGTGGAAATGTAAGGCTCTACTTAATGCTACTCTACTTCCTGGTTGGTGCTGTAGGAGGGTTGATCGTTAAGACCGTAGGATTAATCACCCTCCAAGTCTTAGCTGTTTTACCTGGGGCCATAGCTTTAACCATATCAAGGGGAATTAGAGAGTTCGTTGGTATAAGTTTGGGATTAACCTTGGCGATTCAAGTATCATCGACTTTTTTAGGTTACTACTTTAATATTCCCCCAAGTGGATTAGCTACAATATTCCTGGGAACAATATATGGAGTACTTGCCCTCAGGAGGAAAATAATATGAAGGTTGCTGGAGTTGATGAAGCGGGGAGGGGGCCGGTAATTGGCCCGTTAGTAATTGGAGTAGCCGTTATAGATGAGAAAAATATTGAGAGGTTACGTGACATTGGGGTTAAAGACTCCAAACAATTAACTCCTGGGCAACGTGAAAAACTATTTAGCAAATTAATAGATATCCTAGACGATTATTATGTTCTTCTCGTTACCCCCAAGGAAATAGATGAGAGGCATCATTCTATGAATGAACTAGAAGCTGAGAAATTCGTTGTAGCCTTGAATTCTTTAAGGATCAAGCCGCAGAAGATATATGTGGACTCTGCCGATGTAGATCCTAAGAGGTTTGCTAGTCTAATAAAGGCTGGGTTGAAATATGAAGCCACGGTTATCGCCGAGCATAAAGCCGATGCAAAGTATGAGATAGTATCGGCAGCATCAATAATTGCAAAGGTCACTAGGGATAGAGAGATAGAGAAGCTAAAGCAAAAGTATGGGGAATTTGGTTCTGGCTATCCGAGTGATCCGAGAACTAAGGAGTGGCTTGAAGAATATTACAAACAATATGGTGACTTTCCTCCAATAGTTAGGAGAACTTGGGAAACCGCTAGGAAGATAGAGGAAAGGTTTAGAAAAAATCAGCTAACGCTTGATAAATTCCTTAAGTGATCTTAGGTAGTTCATGTAAATTTTTACTGACCTCTCGAAATATTCCCATTTTATTATCTCATAGCTAATAACACCCAATGCAACTGCTCCTGGTGGGACGAGCGGAGTTGCGTAGAATATGAATTGTGTTTTTCCTCCTAAAATGTACTGTAAGGCAAAGAATCCTATTATCGACCAGAACATCCAGAATATCTCTCCTAATCCCTTTCTCCTAAGCGAAACATACGGTACTGCAAATATGAATGCTATCATGGATATCATGAGTATAGGATCCGTTACAGCGTAAACGTCTGGATTAAAGTGAAATGGGAAGGGTTTGAGGGATATGAACCATAGCCAGAATGGAGCTTCAGCGGGATGCTCCCCTTTAAAGCTGAGATGCCAGGAAAAGCTTCCCATAAATTCCTCAAGCCAAGGTATAAAGCCGATCGCTTTTATTATTGGAATCTCCGGAACTAGAAACGCAATTACCGGAAGTACTACTCCAGAAATTATGAACTCCTTGAGGTCCTCTTCTTTAAGTATCTTGGCCCAGAGTATTGGAAATACAAATGCTCCACTGAGCTTTGTCGCCGCTGCAAGTCCTAAGGAAATTCCACTTATTCTAAGCCTCCTTATCGTTAGGAATAGCATGAAGAGGGCAACAAAGAAGGCAACGTGAATGTCTAGCATTGCAACTATTCCCGTAGCAAAGAGCAAGGGATCTAGAGCTACAAACGTCGCTGATATTAAAGTAGCAAGGTAGCTTCTTGCTATCTTGTAGGATACGAAGGCAACTATTAAAACTATCAATGCATGTTCAATTATTCCTGGGAGCCTCCAGTAAAGAGGCTTATCATTTGCTAGCATCCCTAAGGCGATAAGATCTTTCCCCAAAAAAGGGTGTTCGGTGTTTAGGTACTTGTGAATATTTTCTTCATCGGGATATTTATAGCCGGGAACTACAACGATGTCGCTAAAGTTGCTCAGTTCTTTCATAAACCTTTCATAATTTTCTACTGGGATTACATAATAAACACCGGGAAATTTTGAATATGTTTCATACTCTAAAAACCCATTTCTTTCTGCTATCTCCCATATTTTTAGCTTTAGATTTTCCCAATAACTTTCATTTTTTGTATAGTTAAAGGGTAAATACTCAATGTTAATTCCTAGCTTTCTAACCAATTCTGGGATCTTGGGATACTCCCTTACAGACTTCTCTATTTTAATTCCATAAATGTTAATAACGACCTTCCCAACATAAAGGGGCTCCTTCAAAAATATATTAACGCCGGTGGAATTATTATCAATATAGTGCGTTCTTATCCCGAGCATGTTAAGCATGTTTCTTGTTGCAGGAACGTACCAGACCTCATCCCCCATATAATCGTTGAGTCTAGCTTCTTTAATCATGTAATAGGATGGAGCAATTACCAGGATCGATAGGTATAAAATGGAGAAAATCTTCTTCCACTCCCTTTTTAATATAGAGTAATCCAAACTTCTTCACCCCTCCTATAACCTTCGCTGTCCTCTGGGATCTCTAAGTATGCATTGCTAGCCAGAAGGGATGAAAGTATTCCACTTCCCTTTTTCTTGATAACTCTCGCTATCCCGTTTTCATAATAGATTTTTATGAACTCATATCTACCCAATTGACTTGGAATGTCATCCTGAAGGATGGCTTTTACCTTAACTTCATAATTTTGAGCTCCCACCATTTTAGCTAGTGCATGCTTAACGAATAGATTGAACTGGGCAAAAACGGATACTGGATAACCGCTCATTATGAAGACTTTCTCTCCGTATCCAAATGGTCTTCCTGGCTTTATCGTTGTTCCATGGAAGAGAAGATTTACAAACTTGTGAGCATAATCCTTATCTCCAAATGCGGAGCCTCCCGTTATTAGAACGATGTCGCATTCGTTCTTGGCTTTCTCTAAGGTTTCCTTTATAATTGACTCATCATCTGGCAATACTCCATAGAGAATTGGTTCCCCAAAGAACTTTTCGACAAGCCCCTGGAGCATTATTGAATTCGTCTCCACGATCTTACCCTCTTTAAATCCCTCCTCCGATGGCTCCTCTATGAGCTCGCTTCCCGTTATTATAATTCCAACTTTTGGTTTTACCTTTACTGGGACTTTCTTTATTCCAAGGGCCTTCAGCATTGCTACATCTTGAGGCCTTAAAATGGTTCCTTTTCTAAGAACCACTTCCCCTTTTTTTACGTCCTCCCCAGTGAAAGCTATGTTTTGTCCGGGAGCAACAGGCCTTAAAACGTAAATTTTATCTCCTTCTCTTTTTACCATTTCCTGCATTATAACTGCATTAGCGCCTTTTGGAATTCTGGTTCCGGTGAGAACTTTTATTGCCTTTCCGGTTGTTACCTCCTCTTTTGCAACGTTTCCAGCGGGAACTTCCTCTATAACCGTTAGCTCTATGGGATTGTACTCCCTAGCTTGGAATGTATCTTCCGCTCTGATAGCATATCCGTCTACGGCTGCCCTATCAAAAGGGGGAATGTCAAATTCAGTTACTATATCCTCAGCTAGAACACGTCCCACCGCCTCCCTCAAGGGAACTTTTTCGGTATCCTCAATTTCATTGATGTCATCTAGAAGAAGCTTCAAGGCTTCTCTATAGGGAACTAACTTCTTAAACTCCATCACACCACCAAGTTTGAATTGGAGATCTAATTAAAAAGCTAGTGCCTCTTGAGAAATTCAAGGTACGTTAAAAAGGCCCCTGCTGAGATTGTGTCTCCGAGACCTACGGTTAGCACTGGATTTTGAACTAGCCTTGTGGGAATAACAACCACCTTGTATTCTCTCATTCTAAGCCTCGATTTTGCTTCTTCAAATCTCAATTTTACGTACTCGCTTCTCTCATTGAATGGAACTTTAAGTCCAACCTTGTAGTCATCCGGGCCCCTTATATCCCCAAGTGATGCCCTTGCAGCAGCAAGTGTCGTTCCGAATTCAAGGCTCTTGGCAAGTTCTTCCTCGCTTAAGGGATTATCTCTATGGGTTATATACATCAGGTAGTAAGTCGTGTGTACTTGTAGGATTTCAAAGTTGAGTTCATCGAGTATTATCATCCCTCCTAGTATGGAATCTTCAAGCCTATTATAGGTGAATATTCTATCCGCTAACTCTCTGTATCCAAGAACACTTAAAATCTGGGCTATTTCCGCTTCGTCTATTCCAACGCTGTCGACAAATGGTAATATATTTGTAATTATCTTCTTTCTAAGCTTTCTATCCTGGACGGATGCAAATTCTACGTGAATTTTGACATCTTTTTCTTTAAACTCTATTATATCTTCCTTAGCCCTCCTTAAGTAATAGTTGGCATCTTTACCATCAGAATATTTGGTTCTTAAGCCTTGATATCCTGAAAATATCGCTCCATCAACCTCTTTCCCGATCTCTCCCAAAAACGGTTTGATGTCTTCCCTTGTTTCTATTCTACTTATGCTTTCGAATCTAGCTGAAACTATAAACCTCCCAGAGTTGGGAATCTCTATAGTTTCATCCCCAAGCTTAAATTTCAATCCCTTTCTAAACTCGAATATCCTGTTTATTTTTAAGGGATCTCCCTCTCTATATGCCTCCTGTATAGGTTTAAACTGTAATTCTCCATTTTCAACGACAGGATATAAGACGCCTTTCTTGAAAAGTTCTGCTAGTCTTTTTGGTAGGAATGGAGTGTATGCTATAACCTTCCTTATTTTAAGTCCAGCGAGGGTATTTGCGATAATCCCTGCTTGACCCCCCAATCTTTCCTCTTCATACCTGAAAGTTTTATCAAACCATTCGTTCATTTTCTCATTGACCAGGGGGACAGCTGCTGGCTTACCTAATTTAAGGGTATGAACTAGTCTCGCAACAAAGTCTATGGGCTCATTGATCTCTCTCGGATATTCTTCGATCCTTCTCTTAACTTCGTCTGGATCAAAGGCATTTATAAGATTTTGAATCGTTTCTTGATTTAATTTTACTATCGCGTCAATATTTGCATTATATGCAGTATAAATTGAGAGATGCTCAGGTATCATCTCCTATAACCCCCTTCTCACACTACATTAACTGAGAGATAATCTCTTAACTTATAAATTTTTCAACAAGAATTTATAAAACTAGACGGGAGATTTTCTCTGGTGAGGTGGTATGGCGAGAGATGAGGTAAGGAGGATGCTTCCCGCTGATATTAAAAGGGAAGTGTTAATAAAAGATGAAAATGCTGAAACGAACCCTAAATGGGGTTTTCCTCCTTACGAGAGGCCTATTGAGTTGCACATTCAATATGGAGTTATAAATTTGGATAAACCTCCTGGGCCTACCAGTCATGAGGTAGTTGCATGGATAAAGCGAATACTTAATCTAGAGAAAGCTGGCCATGGAGGAACTTTAGATCCTAAAGTTAGTGGAGTTTTACCAGTTGCTTTAGAGAAAGCAACTAGGGTAGTTCAAGCTTTACTTCCAGCTGGAAAGGAGTATGTAGCTTTAATGCATCTTCACGGAGATGTCCCGGAGAATAAAATAATTGACGTCATGAAAGAATTTGAGGGAGAGATAATTCAGAGACCACCCCTAAGAAGTGCCGTTAAGAGGAGACTTAGAACTAGGAAAGTTTATTATATAGAAATTCTGGAAATAGATGGTAGGGATGTTTTATTTAAAGTAGGAGTCGAGGCCGGAACGTATATAAGGTCTTTGATCCATCACATTGGCCTTGCCCTCGGCGTGGGTGCTCACATGGCGGAGTTGAGAAGGACTAGGAGCGGACCCTTTAAGGAGGATGAAACTTTAGTTACGCTTCATGATCTAGTTGATTATTATCACTTCTGGAAGGAGGATGGAATAGAAAAGTATCTCAGAAGGGCTATTCAGCCAATGGAGAAGGCCGTCGAGCACTTACCGAAGATCTGGATTAAGGATTCAGCAGTAGCTGCTGTAGCTCATGGTGCTAATTTAACGGTTCCTGGGATAGTTAAGCTTAACGTTGGGATTAAGAGAGGTGATCTAGTGGCCATAATGACGTTGAAGGATGAACTGGTAGCATTGGGAAAGGCTATGATGACCTCCCAGGAAATGATGCAGAGAAGCAAGGGGATAGCGGTAGACGTTGAAAAGGTATTTATGCCCAGGGATTGGTATCCAAAGCTTTGGTAGGCTTTGATGGAACTTTCCACTAAGTCTTTGCCAATGGAAGCATCCTCTCATCTTTTTGCTTAACATGTTTTATTAGCTGTAACGTTTTGCTTTACTTCAAATCTTACCCTAACGAAGTCAGTTCCCCTACTTTCTACGTTAATCGTATCGTAAATTACCGAAAGGGTGTATTTTCCCTTGCTCACGTTCCACCAACAGAGATCTACTAGATATTCTGTTTCCAACCCTTCTCCCGGTTTAAGAATTTTAGTCTGCTTCTCCGTTAATGGTAGGTAAGTCGGTACAGGGCCCTTGAATTTCAGCGTTTCATTTCCCTTATAAAGCTGGAACTTTAAGGTTACGAAGTATATGGGCATGGCCACCCTAACAGTTGAATTTCCAACGTTTTTTATAAATATCCTCACAAGGACTTTGTTATTTCCCCTTTCTTCTATTTTAGTTCCCATTCGAAGTTGTCCAAACTTTGATGCAGTTTTTTCCTCTTGGGCTAAACAGCCAAAGAGAATAGCAACCATTGTGATAACTAATATTAGTTTAAATTTCATATACTCACCTCAGTTTAACTTTTACGTCAAGCTTTTTAACTATTTTGGAGCTTGATGTTTTTGATGCCCCATTATTACTCAAGGGATCAATCAACGCCAATGAAGACTAAATTAATCGAAGTTTGCATTAGAGGTTATTGTTTTAAATTTATAACAGCTAGTGGCGTTTTCTCCTTTGGGAAGCTCGATAGAGGGACTGAACTCTTGATAAAAAACATGATTTTAAAACCCGGATGGAAGGTTCTCGATCTGGGCTGTGGATATGGTCCAATAGGTATCGTAGCTTCACGTTTTGTTGAGTATGTAGTTATGACGGATATAAACAAAAGGGCCGTAACAATAGCAAGGAAGAATATGAAGCTCAACAACGTGAGCAATGGGGAGGTTAGGCTTGGGAACCTTTATGAGCCCGTTGAAGGAGAAAAATTTAACTCAATAATAACTAATCCTCCCGTTCATGCTGGAAAGGATGTTCTGAGGGAAATAGTTATAAATGCTCCCAATTACCTTCACGATGACGGTATGCTACAGTTAGTTATTAAGACGAGGTTAGGGGCAAAGTTTATTAAAGAGTTAATGCAGGACACCTTCACCGAGGTAGTCGAGTTAGCTAAAGGTTCAGGGTATAGGGTGTATGCCGGGATAGCCTAGCCTGGTAGGGCGCGGGCCTTGAGAGCCCGTGGGCGTTTGCCCGCCGGGGTTCAAATCCCCGTCCCGGCGCCAGAATTTCACTCAATCTGGAGGGGGATAAAATGGTTGACTTTAGACACATAGTTCGTGTTGCGGGAGTTGATTTAGACGGAAATAAGCAATTAAGGTGGGCGCTCACTGCAATAAAAGGAGTTGGCATTAATTTCGCTACGATGGTATGCAGGGTAGCTGGATTGGATCCGTTCATGAAAGCCGGTTACTTAACTGACGAGCAGGTCAAGAAGATCGAGGAAATACTCCAGGATCCAGTGTCCCATGGAATTCCCAGATGGGCCGTGAACAGACCTAAAGATTATGAAACCGGTAAGGATCTACACCTCATTACGGCAAAGCTTGACATGGCTATAAGAGAAGATATAATGAGACTTAGGAGGATAAGGGCTTACAGAGGTATAAGGCATGAGCTTGGCCTACCTGTTAGGGGTCAGAGAACTAGATCCAACTTTAGGAGAGGTCAAACCGTTGGCGTGAGCAAGAAGAAGAAGTGAGGTGGTATGAATGGGCGATCCTAAGAGGCAGAGGAAGAAGTATGAAACCCCGCCACATCCCTGGATTAAGGAGAGACTTGATAGAGAAAGAGTTCTTATGGATAAGTATGAACTAAAGAACAAGAAGGAGCTCTGGAAGCATGAGACTCAGCTTAAGAACTTCAGGAGAAGGGCTAGAAGGTTGCTCGCTGCAAGAGGTAAGCAAGCTGAGATTGAGAGAGAGCAACTTTTGTCTAGACTAAAGAGACTTGGTCTGCTTCCAGAGGATGCTGTTCTTGACGATGTACTGTCTTTGACAGTTGAGGATATCCTTGAGAGGAGACTTCAAACTATAGTTTACAAGAAGGGCCTTGCAAGGACGATGAGGCAGGCTAGGCAGTTGATAGTTCACGGTCACATAGAAGTTAACGGTCAGATAATAAGGTCACCAAGTTATCTAGTTCTAAAGGAGGAGGAAGATAAGATAACCTATGCGAGAACATCGCCATTTGCTAATCCCCAACATCCAGAGAGGATGATGATCGAGAAGGCTAAGCAGGGTGGTGAGGCATGAGCGAGGAACAAGTTAACATAAAGAAAAAGGAGAAGTGGGGTATAGCCCATATATACTCAAGCTACAATAACACCATTATTCACATTACTGATATCACCGGTGCGGAAACGATAAGCAGATGGAGCGGTGGTATGGTAGTTAAAGCTGACAGGGATGAGCCTTCCCCCTATGCAGCAATGCTTGCTGCTAGGAGAGCAGCAGAAGAAGCATTGGAAAAGGGAATTGTCGGTGTTCACATTAGGGTGAGGGCCCCAGGAGGAAGCAAAAGCAAAACTCCTGGGCCAGGTGCACAGGCTGCAATTAGGGCCTTGGCTAGGGCAGGACTTAAAATAGGAAGGGTTGAGGACGTTACTCCAATTCCACACGATGGAACTAGGCCCAAGGGTGGAAGGAGAGGAAGGCGTGTTTGACTCTTCATTTTCCCATTTTGGAGGAAATGGAAATGGTTAAGATTAAAATTCTAAAAAAGACTGAGGATTCAATAACCTTTATCCTGGAAGGTGTTAGTGTCGCTTTTGCAAATGCTCTCAGGAGAACGATATTGGGTGAAGTTCCGACGTTTGCCGTTGATGAAGTCGAATTCTATGAAAATGACTCCGCATTGTTTGATGAAATAATTGCGCACAGGCTTGCAATGATCCCATTAAAGACACCTACAGATAGGTTTGAGTTAGATGCATTGGAGCTTGATGATTACACTGTGACACTTTCACTGGAGGCTGAAGGCCCTGGGATTGTGTATTCAGGAGATCTAAAAAGTGATGACCCCGATGTGAAGCCAGTCACTCCTGATATTCCAATCGTAAAATTAGCCAAGGGTCAAAGGCTGGTTTTTAATGCATATGCAAAACTTGGAAGGGGAAAGGATCATGCAAAATGGCAGCCTGGCTTCACATATTATAAATACTTTACGAGGGTTCATATAAGCAAAAAGATTAATGGGTGGGAAAAATTAGCAAAGCTAGCTAAAAAGAGGGGTCTACCTACTAAGGAGAATGAAGAGGAGGTAATAGTCGAAACTATAAAGCCATTTTATATTCCCAAGGAGTTTGAGGAATATGAAGGGAAGGAAATTTGGGAAGAAATAGTGCCAGATACTTACGTATTTGTTGTTGAGACTAATGGAGAGTTGCCCGTTGAGGAAATAGTCAAGATAGCGCTTAGAATACTAATGAGGAAGGCCGATAGATTTATAAATGAGCTTCAAAGATTAGCTGGTTGAATTGAGCGGGGGTTGCCGAGCCTGGTCAAAGGCGCGGGATTTAGGGTCCCGTCCCGTAGGGGTTCCGGGGTTCAAATCCCCGCCCCCGCACCAAAATTTACATTAATTATCTTGTCTCCAGCGAGAATTTAACTGCAAGAAGGGGGAATGCTTTCATGAAGAGGACTGGTCCAACTGATCCAAACCTTAGAAGGCTCATTCGTTTCCTTAAGAAAAAATCTAATGAAGAAGGCGTAAAGATCTGGAAAGACTTAGCTTGGAGGCTCGAAAGACCCAGAAGGCAGAGGGCAGAGGTGAACGTCAGTAAAATCAACAGATACGCTAAGGATGGAGATATGATAGTTGTCCCAGGAAGTGTTCTCGGAGCTGGCAAGTTAGAGAAGAAGGTCATCGTTGCAGCATGGAAATTCAGTGAAACTGCTAGGAAGAAGATAACCGAGGCTGGTGGAGAAGCAATAACGATTGAGGAACTCATTGAGAGGAATCCCAAAGGTAGTGGAGTGATTATAATGGAGTGATGAGTTATGAGGATTATTAATGCTGATGGACTCATACTTGGGAGGCTTGCTTCAAGAGTTGCAAAGATGCTTCTTGAAGGTGAGGAAGTCGTAATAGTAAATGCTGAAAAGGCAGTAATTACAGGGAATAGGGAGGTTATATTCAGCAAATATAAGCAAAGAACTGGACTTAGAACGCTAACTAATCCCAGGAGAGGTCCATTTTATCCCAAGAGAAGTGACGAAATAGTTAGAAGAACCATCAGAGGGATGCTTCCTTGGAAGACAGATCGCGGAAGGAAGGCCTTCAGGAGACTGAAGGTTTACGTTGGCATTCCTAAAGAGTTTCAAGATAAGCAACTTGAAACAATTGTAGAGGCTCACGTTTCAAGGTTATCGAGACCTAAGTATGTAACCGTTGGTGAGGTTGCTAAGTTCTTAGGAGGGAAGTTCTGAGGTGATATAGATGAGGATCATTCAAACTACTGGAAAGAGAAAAACTGCAATCGCTAGGGCCGTCATTAGGGAAGGAAGGGGAAGGGTTAGAATCAATGGAAAGCCGGTGGAGATAATAGAGCCAGAGATAGCAAGATTTACGATCCTCGAACCTCTCATCTTGGCCGGGGAGGAAATTTGGAATAGCGTTGACATTGATGTGAAGGTTCAAGGAGGAGGCTTCATGGGTCAAGCGGAGGCCGCAAGGATAGCGATAGCAAGAGCGTTAGTAGAATGGACTGGAGACATGAACCTTAAGGAAAAGTTCATCAAGTATGATAGAACAATGTTGGTCGGAGATCCAAGAAGAACAGAGCCCCACAAGCCAAATAGGTCAACTAAGGGTCCAAGGGCTAAGAGACAAAAGAGTTATCGTTGAATATATTCCGTTAATTTTAAAAACTTTTTTATTATCGAAGACAAGTGGGGTGGGTCCCTTGATAATTCCAGTCAGATGTTTCACATGTG
Organism: Pyrococcus horikoshii OT3; assembly: GCF_000011105.1. Lineage (NCBI taxonomy): Archaea > Methanobacteriati > Methanobacteriota > Thermococci > Thermococcales > Thermococcaceae > Pyrococcus > Pyrococcus horikoshii. The sequence continues at coordinate 1,446,713 of NC_000961.1, read as the reverse complement.
GGAAAGTCATTGGGGATAAGTATTATGAGTTTAAGAGAAGGGTAGAGGCCGGGGAAGATCCAGAAAAGGTGTTGGATGATCTTGGTTTAGAGAGGTATTGCTGCAGAAGAATGTTACTTAGTCACGTTGAGCTTATTGATGACATAATGCATTATAAGGTCTATTAAAAACATCCTTTCTCTGTTTAAGTGGGGCCGTGGGGTAGCTTGGCTATCCTCCCGGCCTGGGGCGCCGGAGACCCGGGTTCAAATCCCGGCGGCCCCACCAAAATACTTGAGGTGGTGCTGAGTGTTTAAGTACACGAGGTTTGAGAAGGCTAGAATTATAGGTGCAAGGGCCCTTCAAATTGCCATGGGCGCTCCAGTGCTTATAGATGTTCCCGAAGGAATAACCCCTCTTGAAGCAGCTATAATGGAATTTGAAAAGGGAGTAATTCCAATAACAGTAATAAGGCCGAGCTGATGAATAATGAGTGTGATACAAAACATTATCGGCAGAATTGCCGTATTGAGAGGTGGAAAATATTCGGTTGAGGTAGATGTTGCAACAGACGAGGGTTTTGGTAGATTCACTTCCCCCATAGATGACAATCCAATGCTCCATATTGCCGAGGCTAGAAGGGCGGTAAGTGAAGTGGATGAAATAATAGGGCCAGAATTGATAGGATTTGATGCCTCGGAGCAGGAGTTAATAGATAGTTACCTTTGGGAGATAGATGGAACGGAAGATTTCAGCCACATAGGGGCTAATACAGCGTTGGCCGTTTCTACAGCGATAGCAAAGGCTGCTGCGAATTCAAGAGACATGCCCCTATATTCATACATTGGTGGGACATTTGCTACTGAATTGCCGGTTCCAGTTTTGAGCTTTGCCCAGGATGACATGTTTGATTATTATCTGGTAGTTAAAGACCTTCTAGAGGTTACCGATATAATAGATGCCACCAATAAGATCAGAGAGATTGTGAAGGAGATAAACCTTGAGAACTTATCGAAAGCTTCCGAAGATGTGGGGGTTGAACTTGGACTTGAGGTGGCCTTGGGAATTGGCATGAAAAAAGAAATGGATATTGAGAAGGTATTAAATTTGGTTGAAGATTATAATGTGGCATACATAAAACCGATAGGGCCACCTGAACTTTTTTTAGAGCTAATAGCTGGTACCCATGGAGTTTTCATTGATGGGGAATACCTCTTTAGAACTAACAGCGTACTTGATAGGAGGTACTATAATGCATTATCAATAAAGCCTATAAACCTTGGAACGCTCACCGATTTGTATAACTTCGTGAATGATGTAAAGGCCGAAAAAATAACACCAATTTTAGCCGAGGCGAAATACGAGCCCGCCGATGAAACATTTCCACACATTGCATTGGGTTTAAGGTGCCCTGCTATGTTAATAAGTTGGAGCTCAATTGAGAAGATAAACGAATTGAATAGAATTGCTGAGGAATTGGGGGAAAGGGGAAGAATAATAACGTTTGAAGAGTAGGAGGTGTGTGATATGGCTGATGAGTATTTGGTACCCCTTGATCAATACCTGGCGGCCGGAGTGCATATAGGGACTCAGCAGAAAACCAAGGATATGAAGAAGTTCATTTACAGGGTAAGGCAGGATGGCCTCTACGTCCTGGATGTTAGGAAGACTGATGAAAGGTTGAAAGTTGCAGGGAAATTCTTAGCCAGATTCGAGCCTCAGAGCATATTGGCCGTAAGCGTTAGGCTTTATGGTCAGAAGCCAGTTAAGAAGTTTGGGGAAGTTACGGGAGCAAGGGCGATACCAGGTAGATTCCTTCCGGGGACAATGACAAATCCAGCCGTTAAAAACTTCTTTGAGCCGGAGGTTATAATAATAACCGACCCAAGGGCCGACCACCAGGCAATGAAAGAAGCAATAGAGATTGGGATTCCAATAGTTGCTCTAGTTGATACCGAGAACCTCTTAAGCTACGTTGACCTTGCAATACCGACTAACAATAAGGGTAGAAAGGCGTTAGCCCTTATATATTGGATTTTGGCAAGGGAGATACTTTATAACAGGGGAGAAATATCTAGCAGGGAAGAGTTCAAGATTCCAGTTGAAGAATTTGAAATGAAAATCGTTAGGAGGTAGATTTGTTTTCTTTTTTCTTTCGGTGATTTTAATGTTAATTTGCTCTAAATGCGGGAGGAAATTTGAAGAAAAATTTATACTAAGATGCACTTGTGGTGGGACTTTACTCGTTAAAAGGAAGTACGATAGCTTTGCTCCAAGAAAGTTTCTGGATATTAGAAGGTACATTGATTACTTACCTGTTGATGAGAAGTTTTTACCATCATTAACTCCAGGTATCACTCCCATAAGTAAGATCTCTGACGAAGTGTATTTGAAGCTTGACTATCTACAACCGACTGGCTCCTTTAAGGATAGGGGGACTTATGTTACAGTTGCAAAGATAAAAGAAGAAGGAATTGATGAAGTAGTCATTGATAGCTCTGGAAACGCCGGATTGAGTTTAGCCACTTATGGCATGGCCGAAGGAATAAAGGTTCATGTGTTCTTATCTTACAATGCAAAACCAGAGAAGATAGCAAGATTAAATTCTGTAAACGCTAGATTGCACTTCGTTGAGGGGGATAGAATGAGAGTCCATGAGGAGGCCGTGAAGTTCTCAGAGAGGACAGGTATTCCTTATGCATCTCATTGGTTAAACCCCTACTTCCTGGAAGGGACTAAGACTATAGCCTTTGAAATATATGAGCAGATTGGAATCCCTAGGTATATATTCGTTCCAGTTGGGAGTGGAACGGCATTCTTAGGGATATGGAAAGGGTTCAAAGAGTTACTTGAAATGGGGGAAATCAATAAAATGCCATCCCTCGTTGCAGTCCAGGCCGAGGGATATGAAAGCTTATGCAAGAGATCTAAGAGTGTTAACAAACTTGCAGACGGAATAGCAATTCCCAATCCTCCGAGAATTGAGGAAATGAAAGTTGCTCTGAGGGAGACCTCTGGTTTTTGCATTAGTGTTGGTGAAGAAGAAACGCTGGCAGGATATCATTGGCTTAGGAGAAATGGTTTCTTTATTGAAGAAACATCGGCAACCGCTCTTGCTGGTTACTGGAAGGCAAGGGAAAAAGGATTAGTAAAAGGTTCTTCATTATTACTATTAACGGGTTCGGCTAAGAGTTTTTAGCTATATGTTTAATCCTATATGAGGTGGCAAAGATGAGAAGGTATCCCGCCGTTGCTGGACAGTTTTATCCTGAGGGAGATGCCCTAATTGAGATGCTTAGTAGCTTCTTTAAGGATCTAGGGGAAGAGGGAACAAAAAGAACAATTACAGCTGGAGTTGCGCCCCATGCAGGTTACGTATTTTCTGGCTTTACCGCTTCAAGAACTTATAAGGCAATATATGAAGATGGCCTCCCAGAGGTGTTCGTAATATTTGGCCCTAATCATACAGGACTAGGCTCACCAATAGCGCTGTATCCCGAGGGAGAATGGATAACGCCCATGGGTAGCATTAAGGTGGATTCTAAATTTGCTAAGGAAATAGTCAAACGCTCCGGTATTGCGGATTTAGATGATCTGGCTCATAAGTACGAGCATTCAATAGAGGTTCAGCTCCCCTTCATCCAATACATAGCTGAGAAAGCTGGCGTTGAAGTGAAGATAGTCCCTATCACTTTGGGAATTCAGGATGAAGAGGTTTCAAGATCCCTTGGGAGATCCATCTTTGAGGCTTCCACTTCCCTGGGGAGGGATACAATAATCATAGCTAGCACGGATTTCATGCATTATGGATCTTTTTACGGATACGTACCGTTTAGGGGGAGGCCCGAGGAATTGCCAAACATGGTGAGGGATTGGGATATGAGAATAATAAGAAGGATCCTGGATTTTGATCTAGATGGGATGTTCTCCGAGATAAGGGAAATGAATCACACCATGTGTGGTCCTGGAGGGGTAGGTGCTGGAATAATATATTCCAGGTTAATGAAAGCTAAGGAGGCGGAGCTCTTGCATTATACAACTAGCTTTGAGGTAAGCAGATCCCCTGACGCTATCGTTGGCTATGCGAGTATAATCATGAAGCGTTAGTCTTTGCTATTTTTTGCGGGGTGAGATCCTATGGTTAAGTACGTTTTAGCTTCAGCTCCTGCAAAGGTAATACTCTTCGGGGAACATAGCGTAGTCTATGGAAAACCGGCTATAGCTTCTGCTATAGAACTTAGAACATATGTTAGAGCTCAATTCAATGATTCGGGTAATATAAAAATAGAAGCTCATGATATAAAAACTCCTGGATTGATAGTCTCGTTTTCCGAGGATAAGATATACTTTGAAACAGACTATGGAAAGGCCGCTGAAGTTTTGAGCTATGTGAGGTATGCCATAGAACTTGCCCTGGAGGAGTCTGATAAGAGGGTTGGTATTGACGTTTCAATAACCTCTCAAATTCCAGTTGGGGCCGGATTGGGTTCCTCAGCAGCGGTTGCAGTTGCTACAATTGGTGCGGTCTCTAGGTTACTTGGCCTTGAATTGAGTAAGGAGGAAATAGCAAAGCTTGGGCATAAAGTTGAACTTCTAGTGCAGGGAGCTTCAAGTGGCATTGATCCTACAGTTTCTGCAGTGGGAGGCTTCCTCTATTATAAGCAAGGAAAGTTTGAGCCTCTCCCATTCATGGAGCTTCCCATAGTCGTTGGTTACACCGGCTCTACTGGTTCAACTAAAGAATTAGTGGCAATGGTAAGGAAAAGGTACGAGGAAATGCCCGAACTTGTGGAGCCTATATTGGAGGCAATGGGAAAATTAGTGGATAAGGCCAAGGAGATAATACTTTCAAAGCTCGATGAAGAGGAGAAGCTTACTAAGCTTGGAGAGTTAATGAACATAAATCATGGGCTTTTAGATGCTTTGGGGGTGTCTACGAAGAAGCTTGGTGAGTTAGTTTACGCTGCTAGAACGGCTGGTGCAATTGGGGCAAAACTTACGGGTGCTGGTGGTGGAGGGTGTATGTATGCCTTGGCCCCTGGGAGACAGAGGGAAGTCGCCACGGCAATAAAGATAGCTGGTGGAATTCCAATGATAACGAGGGTAAGTAGGGAAGGATTGAGAATAGAGGAGGTTTCAAGATGATAATAATAAAGATTGGAGGTAGCGTGCTTAGCGATAAGAAGAGGAAGTTTCACTTTAGAGAGACGGTGGTGAAAAGCATAGCCTATGAAATCTCTAGATTTTTCCCTGAGGAGAAGTTCATAGTTGTTCATGGAGGAGGGAGCTTTGGTCATCCACTAGCTAAGGAATTTGCAATCAGGGAAGGGCTTAGGGATTACTCAAGCAGACATGGATTTGTGCTAACACACCTTGCAATGCTTGAATTAACGAAAAAAGTCGCTCAGTCTTTCCTAGATAACATGCTTCCAGCGTTCCCTATATCGAGTTCTTCGATCTTCATAACTGAAAATGGGAGAATAGTTAAAGGATATATGGATGTGGTAAAAGAAGCTTTATCCCGGGAGTTTATCCCCCTTCTATTCGGGGATGTTTCTTTTGACGAGGCTAAGGGAATTGAAATAGTTTCTGGAGATGAAATAGTATTACATTTAGCTAAGGAGTTTAAGCCTGAGAAAGTTATCTTCCTTATGGATGTCGATGGAGTTTACGATAAGTTTCCAGGAGGTAGATTAATAGAATTCATGAAGGCCAAGGAGATCAGCGAGTTAACCCTAGAGGGATCTTCGGGTATAGACGTTACTGGAGGAATAAGGAAGAAGCTTGAAGTTGCTGGAGAGATAGTAAAATATTCGAAGGAGGTTTGGTTTGTCAATGGGTTAATAAAGGATAGATTGAGTAGGGCGATAGTGGGTAATGGAATTGGCACCGTTGTCGTTCCTTAAACTTTTCCCTTAATCCTTTCCTGCAGTTCATAGAGTTGGGCTATCCTTTCTATCGTGTCTGCATCCTCAGGTCCCTTGTCATCTCTTAGTGCAACATACCTTGGAAATCTTAAGGCAAATCCGCTCCTGTACTTAGGACTCTTTTGGATTTCCTGGTACGTTACTTCTATAACGATCTTTGGTTGTATAACCACTCTCTTTCCTTCTTCCTTAACTATTAAGGGCTTTAACATCTTTGTAAACTCAACTAAGTCGTCGTCTGTGAATCCACTTCCGACTTTTCCGACCTCAAGGAATTCCCCGGTCTCAGGATCGTAAGCTCCCAGGATAAACGACCCAAATAGGTGTGCTCTTCTCCCCTCCCCCCATTCAGCTCCAATTATCACGAGGTCAAGGTTTTCCATGGTTGGCTTGATTTTGAGCCATTTCTTTCCTCTGTTTCCAGGTTCATATACTGCATCAAGTCTCTTTGCCATAAGGCCTTCATGTCCCATCTCTAGTGCTCTCTTATAGAATTTCTCAGCTTCTTCAGCGTTCTTAGTTATGAGGTTCTCTGCTACTTTTATCTTTCCGTTTGGCTTAACGATCTCTTCAAGTTTCTTCCTTCTCTCTATAAACTTTGTATCTACAAAGCTCTTACCGTCGACATAGAGAACATCGAAGAGATTTAGCTCCAATGGTATCTTCTTCATCATCTCCTCTATATTGTGCTTCCTTCTGAACCTGCGAAGAACATACTGGAATGGTAAAGGTCTTCCCTCTTCTCCTATTGCTACAAGTTCCCCTTCAACTATAACTTTTTCTGGCTCAATAGCTTCCTTTATGGCTTCAACAATTTCTGGAATTGCCCTGGTTACATTTTCCAGTCTCCTTGAGTATATTATCACCTTCTCTCCATCTTTGTGAACTTGAACTCTTGCTCCATCGTACTTAATTTCGAACTCGGCCTCTCCCCCCATTTCTAAAAGGGCCTCCTTAATGTTAGCGGCTTGTTGAGCTAGCATTGGCTTTATAGGCTTCCCTAACTGGATTGTTACCTTCTCAAGTCCTTCATTTCCTTCGGCTTTTGCTATTTTTGCCACAAACCCAAAATCGCTCGTGAGCATGTAAGCCCTTTCAACTAGCTCTACCTTCACGTGGAATGCCAAAGCTATTGCATCTCTTAGCAATCCTTCTGCCACTCCCGTTCTCATGGTTCCTAGAACTGTTCTGGCGAGGTATTTCGCCTCTAAAGGCTCAGCATCCATAAATAGGTTGGCTAAATACTTCATTTTTTTCTCTTGACTTCCCTCTCCAGTAGTCTCAGCTATTTTAACTAGAGTTTGGTAGACCCTCTTAATTGTTAATGGTTGGGAGAAGAATGATTTCTGCTTTCTTCTCTTAATGGCGAGGGCAATACTTTCCCCAAGATCTCCAGTATCTTTGACCGAGTTCTCTATCTCCTTCGGGTCAACACCTGTTGCCATTGAGACTGCTTTTATCAACAGCTTCTCCCCAACTCCAAGCTCCCTTTCATCCCACTCTGGGAATACATCTCCCAGTATTAAGTATGGAATGAAGTCTAAATGATCTTCTGGAACCCTCTTCAAAAAATCAGCAACGAGTCTTGTTTTAATAAGTTTCATTGTTGTTTTTTCCAATTTTTGATAAAGTTGGGCAAGCTCGATATACTTCATACCAAATCCCCAATATAAAAAGAAAATGGAAAGGGTATAAAAGGTTGTCTAAGCTTTTTTGACGGTTATTTCAGTGGGAGTTTCATTGATCAGGTTGTCGCTAACTGGGCATCTCTCTTCAACTCTCTTTATCCATTCTTTTAAGGTCTCATCATCAACCCTTGCGTCAACCCTTATGGTGACCTCTATTGACTTAAATCCTGCTCTATCCCCATCAAACCCTTTAAACTTTGCCGGATTAAACGTTCCATTGACTTCAATTTCAAGAGAATTTATTTCGAATCCCATTTCTTTAGCAACCATATGACCTACTATGTTTATGCATCCCGCTAAGGCTGCAAGCGTATAGTCTAAGGGGCTGGGGTATTCTCCTCCAAGCTTGTCGATATAAATCTCGAAGTTTCCAGCTTTTATTAGAGTCTTTGTGGAAGAGACGGCTTTTCCAATGACTCTAATTTCCATATCTTTGAACTGGGGCATCTTGCATTCCCCAGTTGAGTCTTCTCGGTTTTACCTAAAACAATTTCTAAAACCAAATGTTTCCATATCTAGGTGGAGAAATATTTTTTAGATAGTCAAACTCTCTATTTTTGGGAGGGTTTATGAGACTAGTCGGAGAGCATAAGGCGAAGAAGGGTCTTATTAGGGTAGAGATTGAAGAGGAGAATGGTATTGCCAAGGATGTAAAAATTTCAGGTGACTTCTTTATTTACCCTGAGGATATTGTAAATGACCTTGAGAAAGCTCTAAGGGGTGGTGAAATCTCTAAACTTGAAGAAAAAGTAGAGGAATTTTTCTCGGGTAGGGATGACGTTGAGATGCCCTACCTTTCTGTTGAGGATTTCAAGATGGCAATCAGAAAAGCTCTGGTGAAACAGAAATGAGCAGAAATCTAAAGCTGTTCATAATTCTGCTTGGGGTCTTTATTTTCGGAACCCTTATCGGATGGATAGTGGGACTTCTAGATCCAAATCTTGCTGAACATGCTTACATGGTTCTCAGGAAATTGTTAGGAGGTAATAAACTACCGGAAGGATTTGAACTGTTCATCTTAATCTTCCTTAATAATGTGAGGGTTGCCACTATCATAGCCTTTGGTGGGATAATCCTGGGGATCGTACCCTTTTTAGTCTTACTATTCAACGGTATTGTAGTTGGAATCGTGATCTCATATACAGCATCAAGAGGAGTTCCTGGTTCTAAGATCCTCCTCTCAATAATTCCTCATGGAATAGTAGAAATACCCGCCTTTATTATAGCTGGAATTGGAGGTATTAACTGGTTTCTGGAGGTAGTAAAGGGAGAAGGAGAGCTTGAGAATAGGTTTAAGCGAGGGTTCAAAATAATGTTAAGGTTTTTGATACTGGCCATATCCCTTCTCTTTATAGCTGCTCTTATAGAAGCTTTCATAACTCCTAAATTGGCCGGGATAAGTTAAGTTTTCAACTTCCTCAATTATAGCTTCCACAGGATTTTCCATAGAACTCATAACTGTTCTTATGTTCCTCCTATAAACTGAATTCTTTCTAACTATCTCCCAAACCTTCATTCCAACTTCTATTGGATTTGTTGAGTGGTAAAGAACTCCTAGATCTATTAACCATTTTGTCACGGCCAGTAGTTTTCCAGGATATGTAGAGATCGCAGGTGTTCCTAGTGCAAGGGCTTCTCTGTTCATAGTTCCCCCTGCACCGACCATGAGCTTAGCGTAGAATAGAAGTGTTAATGTATCTACAGCTTTCTCGGGAATTATAATGTTGTCAAATTTCTCAAATATTTCCCTCTGTTCATCAGTCCTTGGAAACAGGATTATTGGAAGATCTGGAAGTAGTGGAATGATATCCTCAAGAATGCTCCTTTCTCTGTCTCCATTAAAGTATGTTGCTTTAATCGGTTCGGGCCTCATCACTATGTACGAGTATTTCTTAACCCCAAGTTCTTTGAGAACGGTATCCTCCGGCTTAAAACCATAAATGTTAGCTATTTCGGCGATTCCATTTACAGGCCTCAAAGAGTTAGGATCCGCCCCACACCTAAGCAATTCATATGCATCTATTGGCTTTGGATATAGTAACCTATTTGTAAATGGAAACATAAGCTTGTTTTGAGGAACTGCAGTTTCATTATCCACGAATCCAATTGAAGGTATTTTCAATCCAAATGCTATCCTTGGAGCTTCTGGATTATTCTTATAAATGGCTAAATCCGGTTTCTCCTCTATTATAAGTTTTGAAAGTTTATACACCCTTTCAGCACTTGCAAGTAACTTTCCTTCCAGTGTAGCTCCCCCATGCTTTCCTATGGATATATAGTCTATCCCCAACATATCTAATATTTGAGTTAACCCATCAAATTCTCGAGTTGTAACTAGTACTTCAAATCCCCTCTTCTCCAATTCCCTGATTATACCTTTGAAAAAGTGAGCGTGGGGGGAATTCATGATGTCTATCCAGACTTTCATTGTTATCTACCACAATTAAACTGTAATTTATCAAGTTATAAGGATTCTCACTTGGTCGCTTTCTTTGTTAATTTATATAAATTTCTCATCCTTTCAGATGCATTTTATGGCTATCTCCTTTTAATTTCAGGGTAAATAAGGAATTAGCAAGCATATTACAAGGATTAAGCTGAAAATCTTCCAGTTTATGGATAGGACAAGAAATCCTTAAAATTAAGCGTTAGTCTAATCTTGCCAGGTGGGAGAATGAGGATAGCAGTTTTAGGGTTGGGTTATATTGGCCTTCCAACCGCGATAATGTTTGCATCATCTGGATATGATGTCGTTGGCTATGACATAAGATCTGAGGTTATCAAAAAGATAAACTCTGGAGTTGCCCACATAATAGAGCCCGAAATAGATAGGAGGTTAAAGGAGGTATTATCACTTGGAAAGCTTAAGGTTACTGATAGGGTGGAAGACCTAAAGGGTTCTAATGTGTTCATAATCTGTGTTCAGACTCCACTTTCAGGAGATGACCCCGACTTAAGCTACTTGGAAAGAGCTATTAGAACCGTTGCGGAGGTTATGGATAGGGGAGCTCTAGTTATCATTGAAAGTACTATACCTCCAGGCACGACAGAGAAAATGGCCAGGCTTTTGGAAAACTTAACAGGATTAAGGGAAGGGGTTGACTTTTATGTTGCTCATGCCCCTGAGAGGGTGATGCCGGGTCGGATATTTAAGGAACTCGTTTATAACTCAAGGATCATCGGTGGGGTTAGTGAAAAAGCAGCGAACTTGGCCGAGAAGCTTTATAGATCATTCGTTAAGGGTAGGATATTCTTGACGAATGCAACGACCGCTGAAATGGTTAAGCTAATGGAAAATACGTTTAGGGATGTTAACATTGCATTGGCAAACGAATTTGCCCTGCTTGCTCATCAGTATGGAGTTAATGTCTATGAAGCTATAGAGCTAGCAAACACGCATCCAAGGGTTAAGATCCACACCCCGGGAATAGGAGTTGGAGGTCATTGTCTTCCAAAGGATCCTTATCTATTATTGTCTAACGCCAAAGAAGATTTTGGTTTGATAAGAATCGCGAGAAGAATAAATGAGAGAATGCCAGCATTTGCTGCTGGTTTACTTTTTGAAGCATTAGAGAAGGCGAATATAAAGCCTTCCGAGGCTATCATTGCTGTTCTTGGTCTCGCATATAAGGGAGGGACCGATGATACTAGGAATTCTCCAGCTCTTAAGTTTGTAGAGATAATTCGCAACTCCGTAAAGGAGGTTAGAACTTACGATCCATACGTTAGGGGAACTCATGATTCCCTGGAGAAAGTTGTTGAAGGAGCTGACGCAATTGTTATAGCAACGGATCATCCTGAGTTTAAGAGTGTAAATTGGGAAAGCATTGGAAAGTCGATGAGGCATAAAATAATAATTGATGGGAGGAACATTATTAAAGAGCCTCCAGTTGGCTTTATATTTAGGGGTATTGGGAGGGGGGACGTTTGAGGCCAATAGTAATATTTGGAACTAGGCCTGAAATAATAAAGCTCTCTCCAGTTATAAGGGCCTTCCTGGAGAAGGGTATTTCTCCAATTCTAGTCCACTCGGGTCAGCATTACGATTATGAGATGAGTAATATCTTCCTAGAAGAGCTGGAACTTCCAGAAATAGATTATCATTTGGAAGTTGGATCTGGAACTCAAGCTGAGCAGACTGGAATAGGAATGATAAAAATAGAGAAAGTTTTAATTGAAGAAAAACCTGATGTGAGCATAGTTCAAGGAGATACAAATACCGCTCTAGCTGGAGCTTTAGCCAGCGTGAAACTATTAATTCCGGTTGCTCACGTTGAGGCCGGATTGAGAAGCTTTGATAGAACGATGCCCGAGGAGATAAATAGGATTTTAACGGATCACAGTAGTGAAGTTTTGTTCGCCCCTACCTTGGAGGCCAAGGCTAATTTGGAAAGGGAAGGAATAAGGGAAAATGTATTCGTGGTTGGAAATACTATAGTTGATGCCGTCCTCCAGAACTCCAAGATCGCGGAGAAGAAGAGTAAAATTTTGACGAAGCTTGGGTTAAGCCCGAAGGAGTACATTCTAGTCACGGCCCATAGAAAGGAAAATGTTGACGACAAGGATAAGCTAAGGAAGCTTGTTGAGATATTGACCTCCCTCCCCATGCAAGTCGTTTATCCAGTTCATCCTAGAACTGAGAGTAGGCTAAGAGAATTTGGACTCTGGGATGCTTTAAAATCAGCACCAAATGTTATGCTGTTAAAACCCCTTGGTTATCTGGACTTTTTAAAGCTTGAAAAAAATGCTTTTATAATAATGACGGATTCGGGAGGAATCCAGGAAGAAGCGATAATCCTAAACGTTCCCTGCTTAACCCTCCGCTACAATACTGAAAGGCCGGAAACTCTTAAAGCTGGGGGTAACATTTTAGTTGGCCTTGAGAAGGATATAGCCTTGAGATACGTTAGGAAACTAATCGAAGATGAAGAGTTCTATAAGAGAATGTCCTCAGCTAAGAATCCTTTTGGGGATGGAAAATCAGGGGAAAGAATAGTTAACATTCTCATAACCCTATGGGAGAGCGGCAAGCTAAAAGTTAGGGCTTCGAACTTCCTATCATAATCCCTCGAAGAGTCTGTATGCCAAGAATTCTGGGAGTCCGGCCTTTAAGATTTTTTCTGCAGCGGTTTCAACGTCATATTCCACTCGGAAAAACTCAACTTTCCCATCCTCGTATAAGATAGCGTAGCTGGCCCTCCAATCTCCATCCCTAGGCTGTCCAACTGATCCTGGGTTTATGACCCTTCTTTTCCCGATAATTTTTAGCATTGGAACGTGAGTGTGCCCAACTATTAGATCATCCTCCCTAATATACCTTAGACAGTCGGCGAACTCCGAATCTGGGAGCCAGGGAAATAAATACTCATCTAAAGGGGCCCTGGGAGAACCATGGATAATGTGATAGCTTCTTTCTCCGTACTTAAAAAATAACCTTACTGGGAGGTTCCTTAAAAATTCTAAGTTTTCACTCTTCATCGTTCTCTGATGCCACCTAACTGCGTATCTAGCATAGGGATTGAAACCCCAGTCAGTTCCAAAGGCAACTGCATTGTCATGATTTCCCCTTATGCACAAGATTTCTCGCCTTTTCATTTCCTTTCTTATTAGTTCAACAACTGCATCAGGGCTTGCTCCATAGCCTACCAGATCTCCCAGGCATACTATCTTGTCTATGTCTTTTATTTCCTTCCAAACGGCTTTTAATGCCTCATAATTTGAATGAATATCCGAGATTAAAGCAATTGGCATAGATATCACCAAAATCAGCCCTGGCTGTATTCCTCATCGCCTAAGCTCGGGCCGTAGGGAAAGCTCATCACGAGCCCGCCAGAATTACTAAAATTTTGGAATTTAAAAGGCTAACGCTAACCATGAGGAGTGCCAATGTATATTCCATGTCTCGTCCTTACGATCCTAACTTTGATCTTATCTCCTACCTTGGCATTAGAATTTATCACCTGTATTAACCTGTTCCTGGCCTTAGCTATCATCTCACCCTCAATTCTCCCAGGAAGTACAACTTCAGCTTTCACGACTTCCCCCCTCTTGAAGGCTAGTGGTATAAACGGCCTTGGGTGCATTCCAAAGTGATGGGGCTTTAGAACCAAGGGTTTCATCCCCGTCTTCTCCTCTAGCTTCCTTAACCACTCGTAAAATTCCTTAAATGATATCGGTTTAGCTATAACTGGATTTCTTCCAAATTTGTAGGGGACATAATTCTGAAAGCCCAGTGCAGGCCATCTTTTCCCAGCTCCAATCTTCCTTGCGAACTCTATAAATGCTTCGGCTTCGTCATCGTTAATTCCGAAGATTATTACTGGAGCTATCAGAACGTCTATGCCTGCATTTACCAAAGCTTCGGCCATTTCTAATACATGACTCAGGTCGTAATCTTTAATTCCCATGAGCATCTTGGCTTTCTTCGGATCTAAAGAGTGAATTGACAAGTTTACCCTATCGAGCCCCGCTTCAGCAAGCTCTTCCACTAGTTTATCATCCAGGAGAACTCCATTGCTCTGCATGGAGATCACGGATACGTGGGGGTGATCTCTTAGTGCTTGAACTAGTTCCACTATAAAAGGATACATCAGGGGTTCTCCCTGGGCATCCAAGTGAGCTTCTAATCCCTTCCCTTTCTCCTTCGCAACCAAGTTAAACCACTTCATGAGATAATCAATATCAACGACAAAGTCAAGCTTCCTCGTTCTGGAGTATGGACCCTCATCAACTGAGCAGAATATGCAACTCATGTTACATCCAGTTGATCCTCTTACCTGGATCAGGTTGGTACCCCTGTCTATTAAACCAAAGGCGTTGTAGCCTAGAAGTGGTACTTCCATACCCTCATGTATGTAGATAACCCTCCTCTTTGTGTACTTATTTCTGAGTAATCCTCCTAAATTGCTTTGAATATAAAATGCAACGAACCTTTCAATATCCTCATTATCGGTTGTTATTAGTAGATATCCATCTTCGACCCTTACACTTGGAGAAACTCTAAACTTCCTCTTTATTGCAAGTTCAATATCCCTCTTCTTGAAGTCGGCAATCAGCGTTCTTCTCCACACTAACCTGATCATATCTCCATGATCCTCAAAGTGGGAGTTAGGTAACCTTAACTTGATCATCTCGCCCAGATGTAGAGACAAAGCTTTTTAGGTCTTAACCTTCTTCAGTAAGGGGTTTGACATGAATGGGAAGTTCGATAAGTATGAATATCTTCAGGATCTAATGAGGAGGCGAGGATTTGCATGGGGAAGTTTTGAGATATATGGAGGATCTAGGGGTTTCTATGATTATGGGCCTCTTGGAGCTACAATAAAAAGGAAAATTGAGAGAAAGATACGGGAAGCTTTTATAAGAGAGGGGTTTTTCGAAATTGAAACTCCCGACATAACACCGGAGCAAGTCTTCATTGCTAGCGGTCATGTGGAGAAATTCGTTGATCCCGTAGTTGAGTGTAAGAAGTGCGGAATGAGGTTTAGAGCGGATCATTTAATAGAGGAATTCCTGGGAATTGATGTTGAAGGTAAGTCCGCTGAGGAGATGAGTAGGATAATTAGGGAACATGGTTTGAAGTGCCCCGAATGTGGGGGGGAGCTAAGCGATGTCTTTTACTTTAACTTAATGTTCGAGACTTACATCGGCCCTTACAAGGATAAGAAGGCTTATCTAAGGCCTGAAACGGCCCAGGGAATATTCGTAAACTTCAAGCGCTTGAATGCCTTTGCAAGAAATAAACTTCCTTTCGGAGTTTTCCAGATAGGGAAGGCTTATAGAAACGAGATATCTCCCCGGCAGGGAATGATAAGGCTTAGAGAATTCACCCAGGCTGAAGCTGAGATATTCTTCAATCCTAACGAAACCGAGCATCCTCACTTTAATGAAGTTAAGCACGAAAAGCTTAAACTATACCCAATAGAAAACCAGCTTAAGGAGTTAGGGGAAGTTGAGGTAACAGCTGAAGAAGCAGTGAAGAGAGGCTACGTTATGAATTCGTTCTTTGCATATTATATGGTCATGATAAAGAAGATTTTACTCGATATAGGCATTCCAGAGGATAAGATACGATTCAGGCAACAATTACCCGAGGAGAGAGCTCACTACTCGGCAGATACGTGGGATGCCGAGGTGTACAGCGAGCGCTTCGGTTGGGTAGAATGTGTAGGATTAGCTTATAGAACTGATTACGATCTGAGTAGGCACATGAAAATGAGCGGGGCCGATTTGACGGTAATGATCCATTATGACAAACCGAAGGTCGTTAAGAGAATTCAAGTTTCCTTGAACATGAAGAAGGTTGGACCAAAGCTCAAGGCGGATGCAAAGAAAATAAATGAAATTATAAAGTCAATGGATCAAAAAGAGCTAGAAAAGCTTGTAAAGGATCTTAATGAGAAAGGAAAGGTCACGATTGAAGGTTATGAACTTTCTAAGGAAGATTTTATAGTTAAAGAAGTTGAAGAAAAGATTACTGGTGAGAAGATAGTTCCTCACGTTTTAGAGCCTAGCTTTGGAATTGACAGGCCCTTCTATTTACTCCTAGAGAACTCGCTAACAGTTGATGAAGATGGGAGGATCTACTTGAAAATAAAGAAGGATATGGCCCCAATTGAGGTTGCAGTCCTTCCATTGGTAGCTAAGGAACCCTTAACAACAATAGCCTATGAAATCTATAGAACGCTTCAGAAGGAGGGATTCATAGTAGTTTACGATGAAAAGGACAGCATAGGAAAGAGGTACATGCGCTACGATGAAATTGGAACACCTTACTGTGTAACCGTCGATAATCAAACGCCAGAGGATGGAACTGTAACCATAAGGGATAGAGATACCAGGGAGCAGATAAGGGTAAAGATAGAGGAACTTCCCAGGAAGCTTAAAGAACTAATATTTGGATGATTTAAAATGGTTGGGAGGATCACCTTAATCTATAAACGGATACCAAATCGCATCCTAAGGAGAGAGGATGAGGTAATAGCAGATTTAGGGGATTTAATAGTTGCAAGGTCAGAGTTCAGCGGCATGCTTGCACCTTTGAAGGTTAATGGGGTTGAGGTAATAAATAACGGCTATAAAATGGTTTATTTCGCTTTTATAGGAAAGGATTTTGATGTGTTGAAAATATACGACAGGAAAGGAACCTTCAAGGGTCTGTACATTGACGTCTTGGACTACACGAGGAGGAGCGGGAACACGATAGAGATGCTGGATCTCTTTCTTGACATATTTATATTTCCGAGTGGGGAGTACTTCCTTCTGGACGAGGATGAACTGGAGATGGCCTTAAACTATGGTTTAATCTCAAGAGAAAAGTTTCTAAAGGCATATAGAACAGCTGAGAGGATTATTAGTGAGATAGAAGGGGGAAAGTTCCCTCCTAAAGTTGTTTGGGAGTACTCACTCTAGCCCGTCTTCAGATGTCCTTTTCGTTTCCTTTGGTGGATGAAATCCCTTTAACTCTTTAAATGTTCCCCATAGCCTAAGGAGTTCCTTGTGGACGGGACTTCCGACTGGAATTACAATTATGTGGGCTGGAGGGTGAATGTCTCTTATCCTTCCTATTGCCTTCGATGCAGGTAGATCAACTTGGGCAACTACATGGGCTTTAACTCTTTTCCTGGGCTTTTCCCCTACTATCTGCTCAAATGCCCAGTCAGATAAAGCTGGAGGTATTATTCTGGGAGTTCCCCTTATTTTCATTCCTCCATACCTAACAAGGTCAGCTAGCGCTGTTAATGCCTTCTTAAAGTTATCCGTTCTAATCAGCACTATCGTGTTTAGCATTTTAATCCCTCCCTAAAAATATGTGCTCATTTTTAAAAGCTCTCTAAAGGGAAATATTTAAGGATGTATTATTAATTCAAATTGGAAAGATATAACAAAGGTGATTAAAATGGTAACTTTTTTCTTTATGGTGGAATGGAATACAAAATTTGTCCACTATGGTGAATGAAAAATGAAAAGAACAATGGTTCCCTTTTTGCTTGTATTATTTTTAGCCTCAGTAGTTAAAGCAGAGGAGTTTAGAGTTGGCCCAATAGAAGTCATTCCAGGGAAAGAAGATGCCTTCGTCATTGCTGAAGTGTGGCTTTATGATTATGAAGGAATGTGTCCAGGAAACTACCAGATAACGTGTCCTGAACTTTTGTATCCAATCTCAGGCCAGTTAGATATATACTATTTTGACGGGAAGAATTTGTTTTATGTTGGGAAGTCCGAGTACGTTAGGAATATTCCCGTGGCTTTCGTTCCTAAGAATATGTTAGGGCTTTACAATGATTCATGGATAGTGGTTGTGAACGACTCAAAGGTATTCTGGTTCAATAAGAGGTGGAAGTGCATAAAAACTCTGGGCTATCTGAATGCAAGTACAGTAAGAATTGTTGTTTCTCCTCCATACATATATTTAATCAACATAACTAGTGAAGAGCCCATAGAGATATATAAGGTTAACAAAACTGGAATGTTTAGGGTAAATGAGCCTTTACATTCTCCAATTAACTGGACACTCTCTGTGAGGGTAGAAGTAAAGGGAGAGTTCCTCGAAGTTACGGATGGTGTTAAAACGTTTAGGATACCTGTGGATAAGATCGCCAAGTATTACAAGGTTAGAGAGGACATTTATCATCTAAAAGCTGCAATAATCGGTAAAAATAAGGTTCTGCTTTATTATCCCTATAATCATCACTTTGATGAAAACAAGACCCAGATTAAGGAGTTCTCTGAAATTCCAATACTTTACTATGATGGGTGGCGCCTCAAAGCCTTAATTCCCTACAATCCGAAGTTCACTTGGGGAGTTAATGTTGATTATTCAAAGATGGACAGGGTGTTTGATTATCCAGGGTGCTCTGAAGGCAATCTTAACACAATTTTTCTTATCCTGGGAATGATCAGTGTTATAATTATCCTCTTACTGCTACGAAGAATGTGAACAACATTATCAAGACTATCTCGTAAGTTTCCTCTAATGCTACAGAGGGCCAAGGAATGAAAAGTCCTAGAAGGGCGAGAATGAATATTATAATGGAAGTTAAGCGTATAGCTGTTTTACTCCCTACTCCATAGATTAACATTCCAAGGAAGAACTGTATAAAGAAATACGTTGAGACGAAAACATGAGGTCTTGTTCCTGCGTGGAAAATTCCTATGAGAGCAAGAAACAATGAAGATATACTTATATATGCTCCTCCAACGGTCTGGATCTTATTTTTTGCGGCTATTATTAGGTATATAGAGAAGGCTAGGACAAATGGAGATGTCACTATCAACCCGTAATTATATATCCACGGATGGGAAGCTTTTGCTGGATCACCTAGATCGCTGAGAGCGTTTTTGAAGAATGAGAACCATGGATTATTAGAAATACTCCAATAGACAAAGAACCAATAGGCAAGTCCACCAACAGTTCCTGACCATTTAAGGTACTTCATACCCATTGCCTTGTTAAACTTCATTAAATCTTTATCCCTGCTCAGATTTAATATCCAATATTTACGAAAATTTTAAAAGATAATTGTTTTGTCATCCGTTTAGCGAGAAGTTATAGGAGGGATAAGAGTGACCTGGATAACGCCTAAAAAGGCCATAATGCTGGCCGCTGCTGCTGAAGGTGGAACAAAGCTTAATGCTTTTGATAATGCCCTATTAAAGATGGGAATTGGAAACGTAAATCTCGTGAAGCTTAGCAGCGTTATCCCAGCTCATATAGAATGGTTAGATGAATTGCCAAAGAATATCCCGATTGGAATGTTACTTCCAACTGTTTATGCGCATATAGAGAGTGATGAGCCAGGATCAACAATAAGCGCTGCTTTGGGCGTCGGAATTAGTGAGGGTAACGAGGGGGGATTGATATACGAATATGCAGGTTATTGTAAAAGGGAGGAAGCTGAGGACATGGTTAGGAAGATGGTTGAAGAGGGATTTAAAGTTAGAGGTTGGAAGCTTAAGGAGTTTAAAGTTGTATCAGCTGAGATAACTGTTAAAGAGAAGCCAGCTGCAGCGGTTGCGGCTGTTATAATGTTTCCTTATTAATTACTTTCTTCACTTCCTTAAGAGTTTCATTATCACAGTTCCAACACATTATCTCAAAGCTTGGAACCCTAACGCTTATTCTAACTTTTCTCTCCCTCGCTATTTTGCTCACTTTATAGTTAACCCTGAACGCTAGATCCATTAGTTCTTCTGTTATTCTGGTGTCTTCATCTATATACTGTAACGGGCACCCTTCTCTCCACTGTTTCCTCCTTCCATGCTCATACATCCTATAAGGCTTTATTCCCGCTTCATTGGTAAGCATTTCAATTTCCCTAGCCTTGTACTTTATTAGTGGCCTGAATATTGGGATTCCTATCTTAGGGATCTCGCATATCCTAATGTCTCCAGGGCATTGATCAAGGAGCGTTCCAATGATCTTATCATTTGCATTATCACCTTTTGCAATGAGTTCAAATCCATTGTTAACTGCAAACCATTTTGCATTCCACAGCATCACTTTCTTACAGTGAATGCATATTGGACCTTTTCTTCCTATCGCTTCTCTTTTTAGTCCTTCTGTTATATCTATCAAATAATGCGTAACTCCTAGCTTTTTTGTAAATTTCATTCCCCACCTTAATACTTCAGGCCAGCTCCATTTATGGAAGAATGTTAAGGCGGAAACGTTATACCCAGCTTCTTTAAGTAGATATAATGCTAAGCTGGAATCTTTTCCCCCAGAAAACATTAAAATTATCCTCTTGTTTATTATCTTAGTTTCTTCTCCAAACCTTTTAAGTTCCCTTATGACGTTATTAAGCATGAAAAAAGAACCGCCGGCGGGGTTAAAAAGTTTGGGGGCCATGTAAACTGTCGGCCCCCTGGGGGTCCCGACGTCATCGCAACCCAAATACTCGTCGGGCATTATTATCTTTTGAATGGACCTTTATCTCTTTTTCGCCTTAATGATTATACATAGAAAACCATTCCATCATAGGCCACAAGAACTTTCCCTCCCCACATTTTTCTCGTATAGTTGACGAGTTTCAGAAATGGTAAATTTTTATGGGAGATGTGGCTTAGAACTATTCTTTCAGCGATATCAATGGACATCTCAACGGCTTCATTAACGTTGTTATGGTAAGGATCTACAAATCCTGGGGGATACGTTGCATCAACAATCGCAACCCTAAGTGGGGATATATCTTCCAGGTACTCTCTCGTCTCGGGAGGTAAACCCTTGGTGTCATATAATATTGCAACCCTTTTTCCATCCTCTTCAATGATGTATCCAAGGGTCTCGATTTGATGATTTAATTTTACGCTTGTTACCTTTATATCTCCGATCCTTATTTTCTCTCCAGCTTTAATTATCTTTGGTCTCAAATTCTTGGGATCTTGGAGTATTAAAGCATCTGCATGCCCCTCTGGAGCGTAAAGGTTTGTTTCCCTTGCTATCCACCTGAGCTTATAGAGACCATAAATGTGATCGTGATGCCAATGGGTAAGGAAGATAGCGTCGAGGGGAACATTTAGGAATTCCCTAATATCCGTTCCAACATCAAAGAGAATTACTTCCCCATTTTCTCCAATTACAGCGAGGGTTGAAGGTCTTCTCTGAGCGAATCTGAATTTTCTAGCCTCATTACAAGTGTTACAGTCACAGAGGTGGACAGGTATTCCTTCACTTCCCCCAGTTCCTATAAAATATATGATCATGGATATTCACAGGACTCTTTCCTTTTTAATCCTTTCTAAGCATTATAATCACACCATCCTTTTCAAATATCTTCTTATACCTTGTTAGCTCTACCTTGAAGTCTCTAAGTCTCTTTAAGGCTCTCCTTCCGTAGTATGTGTTGAGATTTACCAGTATGACCCTAGGGTTTACGTTTTTAGGATATATGTAAACGTCGGATCTTATAGCTAGGGGAGGATAAAACTCTGGTTGGGTGTATATAGGACCCTTTAACCCTTTAACAATTTCTATAGCCTCCCAGGAGGCTTCTTTTCCTGGAACTGGGGTTATAACCGTGAGATAAATTAGGGGATTTGGTTTTTCTGGAGGGAGTTTTGCTATTGGTAAAGTTGCGAGTGAAGCTAAGATTCCAATGATTACTAGTTTTTTAACAATTCTCCATTTGAGTTGTCTCGCTACCTCCAAAGATGCAACAAAAGATAGAGGAACGAGCATGTATGGATAGTGAAAGCCGAACATTGTTTGGGTTTCTCTAGAGGCTAGTAAGCATTCGAGCCAAGGTGGTATTAAAGAAAGCATGCCAATGAAGTCCAACATTGGAAGTAAAGCGAAAGTTAAGTTAAAGAGCAGGAAATATAGGAGTTTCCTTCTATCTATGCTGAACTTCGTATACAAGCTACTGTATATATATTTGCCTCCAAATTTTGGTATTATCACCTTAATCGTTAATATTCCGTAAACTAGTGCAAGAAACGCAAAGAAAATTATCTTCTTGTTCTTCTTTAATATCTCAACGGAGAACCCCTCTTTAAGTATTTTCCATGCTATAATGCTGATTACCCCAAGAAAAGCATCCTCCTTTGTCAGCAATATTAGGGTTGAAATTATGTAAAACAGGGGACTTCCCCTCTTAAGGAACTTATATGCTAGTAGAAAGAGGGGGACAGCTAGAGATACTGGGTGAAACTCAAAAATATTTATGCCTATTAATGAGGAGTTGCAGGCGTAGAGTATAGTTAGTGCAACTCCCTTCTTCTCTCCAAGTTCCTCCGTAGCTAACCGATATGCTAAGTATACTGAAGTGCCCAAAGCAATCGTTTGGGACACTACTAGAGCATAGGTCGTTTTCTTTATTAGGAACAATAGAGGGAAAAGAAGAAAGAGGATTGGTTGGAAATGAACGCCAAAGTGAGTTTGAACATTATAAAGTTGAAATTCTACAGTGTTATAGAAGAGTTTACCTCCGCTTAGTGAGTGAAGTGATTGGGCAAATATTCCGAGATCTAAACTCCTGTACCTTAATCCATTATAAATCTTATAAGTTAAATATAGCATAATACAAGTGTATATTGCTGAAATAATTATACCGGATATCTTTATTTTCTTCACATTTTAGTAATAGCGATTTCGATTTAAAAATATAATGGAAAGGTCAAAGGTACCTTGGAGGTAACCCTACCCACTCCCTTAGTTTCTCATACGCTATTATCCTCGGAATATTCCTTGCATCCTTTGGCCCTGGGTTCTTCATATAGAATGCATTGACGGGGTATACGGTTCCAAATTCTTTCCTATCAATGGCGATCTTTCCTAACCTTGCCAAATCAACGAGCAATCCAGCTAAAGCTGGGCTATCGTTAATTCTTCCTGTAACTACTAGCTCATCTCTAGCTCCGTTGAAGCTTATGTATTCAATGTGCATTGCTATAAACTTCTTGTCTCCCAGGGGTTCCAAATAACCGGTGGGCTTTATGTAATGTGGAGCGTCATAACCTAGTATGTCTTCAACAATACTTGACTTCGTAGACTCTTTGCTCTTATTTCTATCCTTGTCGGTTAGTGCTAGGAAGTCGTTATTACCTCCAATGTTGAATTGTGCTATGTCCAAAACGTGCCTATTTCTTTGCGCTAGGTGACCCAGAATATCGGCCGTTAAAGGTGTAGCTCCTGTAGCTCCATCATCGCCAAAGATTACTAAGTTGCTTTCCTTTGCAAGCTCTACAAACGCTGGATCGTTTGCTATTGAAGTGGGTATTGCATTTACAAATGCTGCCCCTCCAACTTCCTTTGCATATTGGGCTGCAGCGTAAGCGTAAACCTGGGTCGCCGTTAATCTATCCCTATTATCCTCTTTTATAGCCTTCTCAAGATTCTCAAGCTTTTCAAATGGAACGAATGATTCAGTAGTTGGGACGTTTAATATCACCTCTACTTTAGCATCTTTCCATTCGCTGACTAGTTGTTCAACGGCTTCCTTCAGCGGCATCTCATCCTCGAGTCCACTAGCTTCTATTGGTAGGTTCCTTAAGCTCCTTAGGTGAATTCCCTTCTTTACGTAGATCTCCTGTAAACTTTCTGGAATGTGCCCTTCCCAGTATCTCTTGACAACCTCCGACAGAGGTAGCCCTATCTTACTCTTGTCAACATCATATGAGGTTACTATCTGAATATCCTCTATTTTTATTGGTAATTCATTGGCTAGTGGAACTCCATAGTAGTTTAATTCTCCGAGTTTTATCCTTTCGAGACCTATGGCAAAAATACTGGCTACGTACCCCTGGCCAATAATGCCTACCCTCACCATTTTCTCCACCTCCCTAGGACTTAGAAAGCCCTCTAAGTCCTGACAAGCTTGGGTACAAGAGACAAAGTAAGCCGATTTATTTATAAGACTGAAATGGTTATAAGTTTTTCGCAGGATATTTGACATAAATCTTGTTAATTCATGGATATATAATTGTAAAACTGTCAATTACTTGGTAAAGTAAAAATTTTGTGTAAATTTTTTCGATCAATCTGGGAGCTTAACCTTTAAAAGTTGCACATTAAAGTCTACAGTTGGGGATAGAAATGGTGGTTCCCCTAAAGAGGATAGATAAGATTCGGTGGGAGATTCCAAAGTTTGATAAGAGAATGAGAGTCCCAGGAAGGGTGTATGCTGATGAAGTACTTCTTGAAAAAATGAAAAACGATAGAACCCTTGAGCAAGCTACTAACGTTGCAATGCTTCCGGGGATATATAAGTATTCCATCGTAATGCCTGACGGTCATCAGGGTTATGGATTTCCAATAGGCGGTGTAGCGGCCTTTGATGTCAAAGAGGGAGTTATCAGCCCAGGAGGAATTGGTTACGACATTAACTGTCTTGCTCCAGGTACTAGAGTCTTAACAGAGCATGGTTACTGGTTAAAAATCGAAGAGATGCCTGAGAAGTTCAAACTTCAGAGATTGAGGGTTTATAATATTGAGGAAGGACATAACGACTTTTCAAAGGTAGTTTTTGTAGCTGAGAGGGAGGTTGGGAGTGAGGAGAAAGCTATTAGAATAGTTACCGAAAGCGGGAAAGTTATAGAGGGAAGCGAGGATCATCCCGTTTTAACCCCAGAGGGTTATGTTTATCTCAGAAATGTTAAAGAGGGAGACTATATTCTGGTGTATCCCTTTGAGGGTGTTCCATACGAGGAAAAGAAAGGTGTTATTCTAGATGAAAGTGCTTTTGAAGGTGAGGATCCTCAGGTTGTGAAGTTTCTTAGAGAGAGGAATCTTATTCCGCTTCAGTGGAAAGATCCAAAGGTTGGAATCCTTGCAAGGATCCTCGGGTTTGCTTTGGCCAATGGATACATTAGTGAAAATGATAACTTAACATTCCATGGTAAGGAAGAAGTACTTAGAGAGGTTAGGAAGGATCTCGAAGAGTTAGGTATTGAGGCTATAGTAGCTGAGGAGGATAAACTGAAAGTTACGTCGAGAGAATTTGCTTTCCTACTTGAGAAACTTGGGATGGCTCATGATAGTATCCCAGAATGGATAATTGAAGGTCCTCTCTGGATCAAAAGGAACTTTTTAGCTGGACTTTTTGGTGCGAATGGAAGCATAGTCGAATTTAAAGGTGATGTCCCGCTTCCAATAACCTTGACGCACTCTAGGGAATTATTAAATGATGTATCAAGGATCCTTGAGGGCTTCAAAGTAAGGGCAAAAATAAAGATGGGGAAAAATGGAAGCTATCAACTGGTCATTGAGGATGAGGACAGCATAAGGAACTTCCTGGGTAGAATTAACTATGAGTACGATCCTGAGAAAAAGGCCAGGGGACTTATCGCTTACGCTTACCTTAAGTTCAAGGAGCTCATGAAAGGGAATCTCATGACATTTGAAGAATTTGCAAGGGATAGAGGATACGAAGGTGGATTCGTTGCAGAAAAGGTCATTGAGGTTAAAAGCGTTAAACCTGAATACGATAAGTTCTACGACATCGGTGTTTACCATAGTGCCCATAATTTCATAGCCAACGGTATCGTCGTTCATAATTGTGGTGTGAGGTTAATAAGAACTAACCTCACCGAGAAGGAAGTAAGGCCCAGGATAAAGCAACTCGTTGATACACTCTTCAAGAATGTTCCATCCGGTGTGGGTAGTCAGGGAAGGATAAAACTCCATTGGACTCAAATTGATGACGTCCTTGTAGATGGAGCAAAATGGGCCGTTGATAACGGCTATGGATGGGAGAGAGACCTAGAGAGGCTTGAAGAAGGGGGAAGGATGGAAGGTGCTGATCCAGAGGCCGTAAGCCAAAGAGCGAAGCAGAGAGGTGCTCCTCAACTTGGTTCTCTAGGTTCCGGAAATCACTTCCTTGAGGTTCAAGTAGTTGATAAGATATTTGATCCTGAAGTGGCTAAAGCTTACGGGCTCTTCGAAGGTCAAGTTGTCGTCATGGTTCACACGGGATCTAGAGGGCTTGGACATCAAGTTGCAAGTGATTACCTTAGGATAATGGAGAGGGCCATAAGAAAGTATAGGATACCTTGGCCAGATAGGGAGTTGGTAAGCGTTCCCTTCCAGAGTGAAGAGGGGCAGAGGTACTTCAGTGCTATGAAAGCAGCTGCTAACTTTGCTTGGGCAAATAGGCAGATGATAACGCATTGGGTCAGGGAAAGCTTCCAAGAAGTGTTTAAACAGGATCCCGAGGGAGACTTGGGCATGGATATAGTTTACGATGTTGCTCACAATATTGGTAAGGTTGAAGAACACGAAGTGGATGGGAAGAGGGTTAAAGTTATAGTCCACAGGAAAGGTGCTACGAGGGCATTTCCACCGGGGCATGAAGCGGTTCCAAGGCTTTATAGAGATGTTGGGCAACCGGTTCTTATCCCAGGAAGCATGGGCACTGCAAGTTATATACTAGCGGGAACAGAAGGGGCCATGAAAGAAACTTTTGGAAGCACTTGTCATGGAGCTGGAAGAGTATTGAGCAGGAAAGCGGCAACGAGACAGTATAGGGGAGATAGGATTAGACAGGAACTTCTTAACAGGGGAATCTATGTTAGAGCGGCTTCAATGAGGGTTGTTGCTGAGGAAGCTCCAGGGGCTTATAAGAATGTTGATAATGTAGTTAAGGTAGTCAGTGAAGCTGGAATAGCTAAGCTAGTTGCTAGAATGAGGCCTATAGGTGTAGCGAAGGGTTGAGATATTTTTACTTTATTTTTTATGGATGGTGGATATTGTGAAGAGGAGGGATTGGGAGAAGAAAGAAAAAAAGAAAATTGCCATAGAAAGGATAGACACCCTTTTTACCCTTGCGGAGAGGGTTGCTAGATATTCGCCAGATTTGGCTAAAAGATACGTTGAACTTGCCCTTGAAATTCAAAAGAAAGCCAAGGTAAAAATACCAAGAAAATGGAAGAGAAGATATTGTAAGAGGTGTCACACTTTTCTAATTCCTGGGGTGAATGCTAGAGTTAGATTGAGAACAAAAAGAATGCCTCACGTAGTTATTACCTGCCTAGAGTGTGGTTACATCATGAGGTATCCCTACCTTAGGGAGGTTAAACAGAAAAGAAAAAAGGCTACTTGATATCCTTGATTTCCTCTTCTATGGATTTTTCTAGTTGCTTTTCCCACTCTGTTACGTCAAATTCCTCAAGCTCAGATTCTAAATCCTCTTTAAGGTTCATGACACGTCTCTTTAATTGGCTCTTTGTTTCTTCATCATATATAACATAATAGGGGTTTCTTCTAGCTGATAAGTATAACATTCCAATTATTATGTTCAGGATTATTGAAATTAATAAGGCGATGAGTATTAGGGAGTTCATCTTCTCCTCCCCCCAAATAAGGCTTTAAATATCCTTTTAACTGGGCTCTCTGGCTCGGGAGGCTTCCATTTAATCCCTGCGAGCTTCGCTGCTATTTGCTTGTAAGCTATAGCTGCTGGACTAGTTGGATTCTTAACCACCAGGGGAACTCCATATGCTGAAGCTCTCTTAACCTCTGGATCCTCCGGTACAATTCCCAGGACTGGAACCTCAAGAAGGGCTTCAATTTCCTCTCTGCTGAGTTCAGTCTTCTCATTGGTAACCCTATTAAGAATAGCGCCTAGAGGTAAAGTTCCTAACTTTTCAGCAACTAATTTGGTTTTTAATGAATCTGTAATCGCTGCAATCTCTGGATTTGTCACGATAATTAATTCCTTTCCAATTAGTAGGGCTGTAACAGATGTTAACTCGAGACCCGCAGGGGCATCTATTAATATAAAATCTCCCATCTGGCTTATTTCTCTAATTAACTCCCTAAGTCTCTCGGGCCTTGCCTTCTTCACTTTTTCTAGACTTAACCCTCCTGGAATTACCTTTACACCAGCGGGCCCTTCATAAATGGCATCTTTTAGCTCGGCTTCTCCCGCTAAAACATCATGAAGTGTTACTGGAATATCCTCCATTCCAAGGATTAAGCTTAGGTTTGCCATCGTTATATCTGCGTCAATTACTATTACTTCTTTCCCGAATTGAGCTAATGCAACGCCAATATTAGCGACAGTTGTGGTTTTACCTGTACCTCCTTTTCCAGATGCGAAGACTATTGATCTTCCTTCCAAGATCTATCACCCCTAGAGATTACGTTCCTTCTAAGCAAATTTCATTCCTAAAGTTAAATATCTTTCTACTTTCTATTTCATTAGAGAAGAGCTCAAAGAATAACTTTCTAATGTTAAGTTCCGAAAACTATTTTAGGCAGTTCGGTGTAATAATCAAAGCCATGACAAAAAAGAAAAAGAAGCCTATAGACGAGCTTCCATGGCAGGAGTACGATATTGAGGAGTTTAAAGAGAAATTCCCAGCTTTAGCTAAAGAGTTAGAGGAAAACTTTGGTGATTTAGAGATTACAGGGATAAGATTGGACGAGTATCAGGTGCTTGAGGAAGAAGAGGAGGAAAAAATAGATTTCTCAGGTTACAATCCAACAGTAATAGACTTTCTTCGTAGGTGTGACACCGAAGAGGAAGCTCTTGAAATAATAAACTGGTTAGAAAAGCAGGGTGAAATTACACCTGAAATGGCAAAGGCCCTTAGGGTAACCCTGGTTCACAAGGGAGTCAGGGCGTTTGGCCCGAAAAAAGAATGGGGATGGTATGAAAGGCATGGGAAGCATTAAATGTTTCCAATTACCTGAAGAACCATTCCTTCTATCTTTATAGGTTCAAGCCTTCTTGCCAGGACTATTGCTTTTTCCAGTCTGCTTTCACTTTCTGCATGTATTGTTATTAAGGGATCCCCTTCTTTGACTTTCTCCCCTACCTTTACATGTAACCTTACACCCGCTCCTTTATCCTCTGGTGCCCCTGCTTCCCTGGCTATAGCTGTTATGGCCCTATTATCTATTCCAGTTACATATCCTCCGGTCTGAGCGTGGATTGTATAGGTTTTATCTCCAATGGGAATATCTTCAGGCTTAATATTAGGATCTCCTCCCTGCTCTTCTATAATTTCCTTCATTTTCTCGTATGCTTTTCCGCTTTCCAGGATTTCTTTAGCCACTTTCTTTCCCATACCTTTTGGAGCAACTCCACCCATCTCCAGTAATATGCCCGCTAATCCAGTGGCTTTCTCAACTAGACTCCCTGGACCTTTTCCTGTCATTAGTGTTTCTAATGCCTCCTTAGCTTCTAGGGCGGGGCCTATAGCGTATCCTATTGGCTGACCTCCATATGTTATGGCAACTTCGACGTACTGTCCTAGTTTCTTTCCAAGCTCAATGAAATCCTTAGCCAGTGTTCTAGCTTCATCCATTGTTTCAACCTTTGCCCCTTTTCCTGTGGGAATGTCTATTAGGATATACTGACTGCCAATCGCATATTTCTTTGACATAATACTTGCCAGCATTAATCCCCTTGGATCTAGGCTTAGCCTCCTCTCAACATGAATAGTTAAATCATCTGCTGGGGCCAAATTTAAAGCCCCTCCCCATACGAGGCAGGCCCCTATCTTTTCAACGATCCTCTTAATCTCATCTAAACTTAGCTTAACATTTGTTAAGACCTCAACTACATCTGCTGTTCCTGCTGCACTTGTTATTGCCCTTGAACTTGTCTTTGGTATCGTTAGACCAGCTGCTGCTACAATAGGTACGACGAGGATGTTGGTCTTGTTCCCTGGTACCCCTCCAATACTATGAACATCCATAATGGGTTTCCTGTCTATGTCAAGCATGTCTCCCGTCTCGGCCATTGCGATTGTCAATGCTGCTATCTCATCCATGCTAAGCCCGTTAATTTCTATAGCTGTAATAAAAGCACTTATTTCAGTATTCCTAAGCTTTCTATCCACGATGTCTCTAATTATTGTCTCAATTTCTACTTTTCTTAATTTCTCTCCTTTCATCTTCTTTTTTATGTATTTTACACTTTCGGGGGTTCCACTAGGTGTTATTGAAACTACTTCACCCTCGGAAAATTGATAGCTTGATAGTATATCCTGGGATAGCCCAACTTCTCCATCCTCAATGAAATCACCAATAGCTACACTTGCATATATCGATCTTTTTCCACTTTCTATTTTTACTAAGTCGTTTGGATGAAGCTTCCATTCTTCAGCGTCTCTTGGGCTTATAAAAACGTTGAAGCTACCAGTCTTTATTTTCAGAATTTTTACTTTTGCCCTCATTCTTTCAACACCTCAATACTTAATTAATGCGAAGAGAAACCTAAAAATATCGATCATCTTAAAGTGTCCAGTTTCTACATCATATCTAGTTGATATGGGCACTTCTAAGATTCTTGCTCCCTTTTTTATTGCTTTTATGAGAACTTCCGTCTCTACCTCATATCTATCACTTTCTATTACGGGTACAAACTCTCTCCTAATTGCCCTAAAACCACTTTGGGTGTCTAGAATTTTCTTTCTAGTTTTGAGCGTGATTAACCTTGTTGTTATGAAATTGCTTATTTTTCTCGACATTGGCCTTTTTCCTCTTGTTATAATTCTCCTACCTATGACTAAATCTGCTCTACCCTCAACTATGGGTTTTACTAACCTGTATATCTCTTTAGGGTTATGTTGACCATCAGCATCCATAAAAACTATAATATCCCCAGTAGAGATTTTTAGCCCTTCCCTCATAGCGGCCCCCTTTCCAGAATTTTTATTTAATCGAATAACTGTAGCCCCCAATTCCATAGCAACTTTTGACGTTCCATCACTTGAGCCATCATCAACTACTATGACCTCATCGACAAAATCAGGTATTCCCTTCAATACATTCCCAATACGCCTCTCTTCATTATAGGCTGGAATTATCACCGAGATTTTATTGTGTCCCAACATAAAAATAAATTTAACTTAAGTAGTTAAATATCTTCCGGAGGTGGGGAGATGAAAATTAAGCTCATGGGAGTTTTCTCTCATTTAGCCGGTTCCCAGGAGATTGAGGTTAAAATTTCAGGAAAGAAGAGAGTTGGGGATATCCTTAGGGAAACTATACCTAGATTTGATGACATCAAAGGGAAGATAATTATTATAAATGGTAAGATAGCTACAGAAGATGCGGAGGTAACGGATAAAGATTTCGTTAAGGTAATGCCAGTAGTAAGCGGAGGATGAGAAAAATGGAGCTGGAAAGAGCTTTAAATGCTTTTCATTCAATGAAACTAACTCAGATAACTCCACCTTTGACTCAGATGCCCATTTTAGAGGAGAATTCCTCAATAATTAATGCTCTTAAAATACTCAGAACTAGGCATCACGTTTGGGTAGTTAATGACAGGAAAGAGATGAAGCTGGTTGGTGTGATAAGGTATTTTGATGTTTTCTATATCCTAATGCCGCCAAAAAGGGCAAGACTCGGGAGTATAAGCCCTCTATTTAAATCAATATTTGGCGGAGCAGAAAAAGTTGGAGAGATCATGGAAAGGAATGTTCTAACAATCGAGGAGGATGCCACCATTCTTGACGCGCTTGAAAAGATGAGAAGGTATAAAGTTGGAATATTGGCTGTAGTAGATGAAGAGGGGAGGCTCAAGGGAGAGGTCAGCTTGAGACTGCTAATAACTGAATTTCTAAGACTTTTGAGGGTGGGTGGTGAGGAATGGAGGCAACATGGATCCTCTTCACAATAGGTACTGCTATAATAATAGCGAAGATTGGAGATTCCATAGTTGAGAGGTTTGAACTTCCTGGGGTTCTTGGTGAGCTGTTAATGGGAATGGCACTTGGGAATCTCGTATATTTTGGGCTCATAAAGAGTGAATATTTACCCATAACTATGGGATCTAGTGAGGTCATAGACTTTTTGGCAAAATTAGGTATAATCCTCCTGTTGTTCCTAGGAGCTCTTGATACTGATATTGAAAAGCTTAAACGAACGGGAGTGACAGCAGTCGTTTCAACGATTATGGGGGTTTTCGTTCCACTTGCATTGGGTTATTATGCCTTGAGGGTTATGGGGTATGGATACAGGGAGGCTTTTGCTGGGGGTGTCTTACTAACGGCAACAAGTATCGGATTGACCGTTAGAATAATGATGGATCTTGGTGCTCTTAGGAGTGAGGTTGGGGCTGCTTCTTTAAGTGCTAGCGTTATAGATGACTTCCTTGGAATAGCCCTAATAATTTTCGCAGTAGGTTCTGGATCTCTTCTGGAGCTTAGTGCCAAGATAATCGTGTTCTTTATAATTACGGGCGTTCTTGGCTGGTATTTGGTGGATCATTATATTAAGTTCGCTGAAAAGCTACATGTGGAAAAGGGAGTTCTTGGCTTAGTTATAGGTTTAATGTTCATATTTGCAGCTTTAGCTGAGGATTGGTTTGCTGCTGCAATAGAAGGTTCATTTATGGCTGGTCTTATACTATCAAAGCTCCCCGAAGGAAAAAGGATAATGGAAGAGGTAAGGAGTATTGGATATGGCTTTCTGATTCCACTCTTCTTCGTTCATACAGGGGCGATGTTAAACCTAACGGTATTCAAGAACATCGAGGCATTTAAGCTAGCCTTTGTTTTAACCACGATAGCTGTGGTTGGAAAGGTCATTGGAAGGGGCTTTGGAGCATGGTTGACGGCTTGGGGAAGAGGGAGAGGATTTTTATTCACTAAACAGAACTTCAGAATGTCTCTTCAAATGGGTATAGGTTCAATCCCAAGGACTGAGGTAGCTTTAGTAGATCTCATGGTGGCAATTCATGGAGGGGCTATATCATCGGGTAACGTTCCGAAGTTTATAGCGGCTACCCTCATCTTTATCACGGTCTCAGTATTGATAACACCACCTCTCCTCAAGTGGGCATTTAAGGAAGAAGTTGAGGCCCAGAAGATGGCCAAGCTTGAGAGTAGGAAAGAAAGAATTGAAAGAAAAAAGAAAGCCCGATGATTGGAAGTGGAGTGAGCTGATGCATGATGACCGACTTCCCTCTGAGGGCTTTTTATCCCTTAGTCATCAGAGTTTTAATATGTTCATCGATGTATATAAAAATTTGAGATTTAAAGGGAGTTTTCATAAAGATATACTCCTGTGTCCCACTTTCAAATCGAAAGAAAGATCATCTCCTTGAATTTCCTTAACGAAAGGATTTCCACCCTCATTTACCGAAAGCTTTATATAGGCTATTGCTCAAATTTGTATCGCCAATCAACTAAATTGGAGGTGTGGATATGGTTGAGCAGGATCCCTTTGAAATTGCAGTTAAGCAGCTTGAGAGAGCTGCCCAACACATGAAGATAAGTGAAGAAGCTCTCGAGTTCTTGAAGAGGCCTCAGAGGATTGTTGAGGTCACAATCCCCGTTGAAATGGATGATGGCTCTGTAAAAGTTTTCACAGGATTTAGAGTCCAATACAACTGGGCTAGGGGTCCAACTAAAGGTGGAATTAGGTGGCATCCCGAAGAGACTCTAAGTACTGTTAAGGCCCTTGCAGCTTGGATGACCTGGAAGACTGCTGTAATGGATCTCCCATACGGTGGAGGTAAGGGTGGAATTATAGTTGATCCAAAGAAGCTCTCCGATAGAGAGAAGGAGAGACTTGCAAGGGGCTACATTAGGGCCGTTTACGATATAATAAGCCCATACGAGGACATACCTGCTCCCGATGTTTACACCAACCCACAGATAATGGCTTGGATGATGGATGAATACGAGACGATTGCCAGGAGGAAGACACCAGCCTTTGGTATAATAACCGGGAAGCCCCTCAGCATCGGTGGATCCCTTGGAAGGAATGAGGCTACCGCAAGAGGAGCAAGCTACACAATTAGGGAAGCAGCTAAGGTTCTTGGATGGGACGGACTCAAGGGTAAGACAATCGCAATTCAGGGTTATGGTAACGCAGGTTACTACCTAGCAAAGATAATGAGCGAAGATTACGGAATGAAAGTCGTAGCCGTAAGCGACAGCAAGGGTGGAATTTACAACCCAGATGGCCTTAACGCTGATGAGGTTCTCAAGTGGAAGAGGGAGCATGGAAGCGTTAAGGACTTCCCAGGAGCTACGAACATAAGCAATGAAGAACTACTTGAGCTTGACGTTGATGTCCTAGCTCCGGCGGCTATAGAAGAAGTCATAACCAAGAAGAACGCAGACAACATTAAGGCTAAGATTGTTGCAGAGGTAGCCAACGGTCCGGTTACCCCAGAGGCCGATGAGATACTATTCGAGAAAGGAATCCTTCAGATTCCGGACTTCCTATGTAACGCTGGTGGAGTTACGGTCAGCTACTTCGAGTGGGTGCAGAACATAACCGGTTACTACTGGACACTTGAAGAGGTTAGAGAGAGACTTGACAAGAAGATGACGAAAGCATTCTATGACGTCTACAACACCGCAAAGGAGAAGAACATACACATGAGAGATGCAGCTTATGTAGTTGCAGTCCAGAGGGTCTACCAGGCAATGCTCGATCGCGGATGGGTTAAGCACTGAGCTTTTTCCTTTTCTTCTTGTTGTTTTAGGTTTAAATTATGTACCTATTCTAACGGAATGATTTATATAGTATGGTGTCAATCTTATACTTAGGTGGTTTGAAGAATGATTGATGAGAGGGATAAGATAATACTTGAAATATTATCAAAGGATGCGAGAACCCCATTTACTGAAATTGCAAAGAAACTTGGTATAAGCGAGACAGCTGTGAGGAAGAGGGTTAAGGCCTTAGAGGAGAAGGGAATTATCGAGGGATACACAATAAGGATAAATCCTAAAAAGTTGGGTTACTCCTTGGTTACAATAACAGGCGTTGATACTAGGCCAGAAAAACTATTTGAGGTAGCTGAGAAACTCAAAGAGTTTGAATTCGTGAGGGAGCTTTATCTCTCTAGTGGAGATCATATGATAATGGCCGTAATCTGGGCCAGAGATGGAGAGGACCTTGCAGACATTATATCAAATAAAATAGGTAAAATAGATGGTGTAACTAAAGTCTGTCCAGCAATAATCCTTGAAAAATTAAAATAGGCTCGGTTGCGAGGGTATTCATCATCTTTCACTTCAGCTAGCGAAATTTTCCTCATCACCCCCTTTCATCGTTAATTATATTTAAACCCCTAAAATCTTTAAAAAGTCGTAGTATACTTAACTTCTGGAGGGAGGTTAAATGGCGATTTACGAGATTAATGGAAAAAAACCGAGAATTCACCCTTCGGCGTTTGTAGATGAGAATGCTGTTGTAATAGGAGATGTAGTCTTGGAGGAAAAAACCAGTGTCTGGCCTTCAGCAGTCCTTAGAGGTGATATTGAGCAAATTTACGTGGGGAAGTATTCCAATGTTCAGGATAATGTTAGTATCCACACATCTCACGGTTACCCAACGGAGATAGGAGAGTACGTTACCATAGGCCATAATGCAATGGTTCATGGGGCAAAGGTCGGGAATTACGTTATAATTGGAATTAGTTCCGTGATCTTGGATGGGGCAAAAATTGGAGATCATGTGATCATTGGAGCTGGGGCCGTTGTTCCCCCGAACAAGGAGATCCCAGATTACAGTTTGGTTCTTGGCGTTCCAGGGAAGGTTGTTAGACAACTAACTGAAGAAGAAATTGAATGGACCAAGAAGAACGCTGAAATATATGTGGAGCTAGCTGAAAAGCACATTAAGGGGAGAAAGAGGATATGATATATCGTATTATCTCCCATATTCCAAAAATATTTTTTAAACCTGCCTACGATTTATACGAGAGGTATTTAATAGAAAAAGTGAAGTCTGGGGTTCTTCCCAAGCATGTTGCAATAATAATGGATGGAAATAGAAGATGGGCAAGAAAGCATGAGAAGCCTCCTTGGTATGGTCATCTCTTTGGTTCCAAGAAACTTGAGGAAATTTTAGAATGGTGCCACGAATTGGGAATTAGGATATTGACGGTATATGCCTTTTCTACTGAGAATTTCAAGAGATCCAAAGAAGAGGTTGACAGACTGATGAAGTTGTTTGAAGAAAAATTTAGGGAGTTAGTTACGGACAAAAGGGTTCACGAGTATGGGGTTAGGGTGAACGTTATAGGTAGAAAGGAACTCCTTCCAAAAAGTGTCAGAGATGCCGTGGAAGAAGCTGAAAGGGCTACAAGAAAATACAATAATTATATCCTAAACGTCGCTTTAGCTTATGGTGGAAGGAGTGAAATTGTTGATGCTGTTAAGGATATCGCTAGGGATGTAATAAGCGGGAAACTCAGAATAGAAGAAATAGATGAAGAACTTTTGAGAAGATACTTATACGTTCCAAATATGCCAGATCCCGATATTGTGATTAGAACTGGAGGGGAGGTTAGGATAAGCAACTTTCTCCTTTATCAGATAGCATATAGCGAGCTGTTCTTCGTTGATGTATACTTCCCAGAGTTTAGGAAGATTGACTTTTTGAGAATAATAAGGGAGTTCCAAAAAAGAGAGAGAAGATTTGGACGTTAATCATTTTTTTCCATACAGAACTCAGGGAAAAGCTCCTCAAGAAATTCTTTTACTCTTTCCCTGGAGAGCTTGAATTGTCTAATTTTTATTAATCCTTTTTCCTGGGCCTCTTTTAGTAACATTTCTGTGACCTCATTGGGATACATTTCCTCGTAGACTATCTCCTTAATTCCAGCGTTTATTAGGAGTTTTAAGCAGGTGTCACATGGAAAATGAGTAACGTAAAGGGTTGCTCCTTCAAGGCTTATCCCTTTTCTTGCGGCCATGGCTATAACGTTTTGTTCTGCATGGACGGCCCTATGACAGTGTCCATCCACCATTATACATCCAACGTCTATGCAATGATCCATGTTTCGAGGTGCTCCATTGTAGCCCGTTGCTAAGATATATCCATCTTTAACCGCAACGGCCCCCACTCTTAGTCTGGGGCACGTGGCCCTTAAGGAGACTAACTTAGCTATTAACATAAAATATTCATCTTTTGTTGGTCTGATCTTCTTTATTTTTTCAGCTTTTTCCTTATCTAATACTATTTCAACCTTCATGGATTAACCTCTGCTGGAGAGTTTATTTTTCTTTCGAAGCTAGTTTAAGAACTCTAATCTTCTATACATCTCAACTATTGCGATTATCCTTGCTATCCTTTCATCGTAACTTGGATGGGTGCTTGGTAATGGAAAAATTTGGGGTTCCCTTTTTTCCTCTCTCCTTATAGATGGTTGGATAGTTGGAAGTGGCATCTCTTTAGTTTTAAGGGCTTCTTCATAGAATTTAAGTTCTTCCAAAGCACTTTTAAGGGCATACGGAACTTCTGCAATTTGAAGCGCTACCCTATCGGCCAAAAACTCCCTTTTTCTTAGGAATTTTAAGAGCGAAAAGGCATATATCACGAATACCAGGAAAGATACTACCTTAGTTATAAAACCAGTTGCGAAGATTACAATTATTGCCGTTATTATCCCCATTATATATTTTCCATACCTTAATAGGGGAAATAATACCGTGTCTCCATTCTTTATATGTCCAATCTCATGGGCTGCTACCGCAAGTACTTCTTCTTCGTTAAGTATCTCAAGGAGTCCCGCCGAGAGTACTATTGAATTCTGAAAAGAGTATGCTGTTGGGATTGGATTATCCTCTATGTATATGTTCGGCGTAGATATCCTGGCCTTGTTTGCCATCCTAGCTACCCCATCGTAAAGCCAAGGCATATCCTCCCATGTAACCTTTGAGTATTTATTGCGGGGTAGTTTCACTTTTAATGAAACTTTACATAGAACGAACAGCCCAAAGATAAGGGCAAGGAATATAAATAACCCCTTTAAGCCCAGAGCTTTTACAATTAATATCATCTGAATTAGAAAAAGGATTATTAACATTTTCCTTCACTTTTTAATTTTCTTTGCGAGGTATGCATAGGTAGCCTCCCTAAAGTTAGCTATTAAGGAATCTATAATTTTCTCAACTATCTTTCTCTCGAACTCTTCCCTTGTAGTGGTTACGGTGTATATGTATTTAATTCCTCCTCTTCCTCTGTCCATTCTTCTCGTTAGAAGACCTTTCTCGCAAAGTCTATTCATTAATATACTAACCGTTGACCTTCTAATCTCAGGATGTTTCTGCTTTAGGTATTCATAAACTTCTCCAGCTGTTCCTTCTTTTATCTTCCACATATATTCCATTATTTCCGCTTCGAGTGCGGGTAATACAGATTTTATTCCCTTTTGATTAAGCTTAAATTCACTAGGTTCCATCTGGTTCCCCTCTATAGATGTTTTAGTGCATCTAAAAATTAAGGTTTTCGCTCAATTTCATCTTCAAGTTCTTTAAGTCTGATCGATATTTTCCTGTTTAGCTCAGTTATTTCTCTTTCGATCTTATCAATGTCAAGGTAGAGCTTAAAGAGGAGAATATAGGTAAGTCCTATTGTTAAAACGAACAAGGCATCAAGCCCTCTTCCAAGTCCAAAAATTCTCTTTATTTCAATTGAAATTCGTAGAGGGGCCAAGGCTATTATAAGGAGAACTATAAAAAATGCCTCCCAAGTTATTAAGTCAGAGAGCTCTAATTTACCCTTTTTATGTCTAAAGAATGCGTATATCATAAGGGTAAGGATTACTATAATGGCAATGTACTGAATCGTATACATATTTTCACCTCCTGAAAATATCAAGTAGCAGGTTAATAGCTATTTTTATTCCCTCCATAACGTTAGTTCCCTTTTTCATTGAATATTCAGTATATACAGCCTTTATTGGAACTTCTACTATTTTACATTTTCCTCTCGATGCTTCCACTATTATCTCGCTGGAGACTGCATAACCATCACATGTAATTTTTATCTTAGAAGCACACGCCCTTGAGAATGCCCTTAGTCCACTCTGGGAGTCTGTAACGTACCTCATTGCAAAAACTGCCGTAATAGTGTTTAATACTATGTTCCCGATTCTCTTTACCAGGGGCATCTGCCCTATATCTCCTTTAAATCTACTTCCTATGGCTAGATCGGCCCTCCCTTCTACCACTGGCTTAATTACCTTTAAAGCGTCTTCAAGCAAATGTTGCCCGTCGGCATCAAATGTGACTATTATTTCGGCTCCCCTCATTAAGGCATAGTAAATTCCGGTTCCAAGGGCTCCTCCAAGTCCTCTGTTTATTATATGGCTTATAACATGGACTCCCTTTGACTTGGCAATCTCTCTTGTTTTATCCTTGCTTCCATCATCAACAACGATAATATTATTGGGTTTGAATACCTTTAAAAGAGAATCGAGAACAGATCCTATTGTCTTTTCTTCATTGTAGGCTGGCATTACTATGTAGGTCTTTCGCAATTTATTAATTATCTCTCTTAATCCGTCCCAGGATTCTGAAGTGTATTCTACATCTAAAATCCTTATATAATATCTTCCAATTATGGGTAAGGCTTTTTCATTGACTTCAATACCTAAAGATTTCACGAAACTTAAAAGCTCGCTATCCTCCCTTGAGGATACTCTAGCACTCTCGAGCTTCACGGTGCTTCCCTCATGCCAAACCTTTATAAATTGTCCAATTTTTAAACCTTTGGACGAGAGAGGTGAGTAAAATGACACGTCATGATGCTCAACTTTACGAATTAAAGAAGAAAATAGAGGAGCTAAAAAAGATAAGGGGTCGAGGGACTGAGTTGATATCCCTCTATATCCCTGCTGGTTATGACCTCAGTAAGGTCATGCAACAGCTCAGGGAGGAGTACAGTACGGCCCAAAATATAAAGTCAAAAACGACAAGGAAAAACGTTCTTGGGGCTCTGGAAAGGGCAATGCAACATTTAAAGCTATATAAGCAAACTCCAGAAAATGGCTTAGCCCTTTTTGTGGGTAACGTTAGTGAAATAGAAGGAAATACTGACATCAGGCTATGGGCAATAATTCCCCCCGAACCCCTAAACGTAAGACTTTATCGATGTGATCAAACTTTCGTCACTGAACCTCTTGAAGAGATGCTTAGGGTTAAGGATGCTTATGGCTTGATAACGGTTGAGAAGAATGAAGCCACCATAGGGCTACTTAGGGGGAAAAGAATAGAACTACTTGATGAGCTAACTTCTAATGTCCCTGGAAAGACGAGGGCTGGTGGACAGTCAGCTAGACGTTATGAGAGAATTAGAGAGCAAGAAACGCATGAATTCATGAAGAGGATTGGTGAACATGCAAACAGGGCGTTTCTTCCTTTACTTGAAAAAGGAGAACTAAAGGGAATTATCATTGGTGGCCCTGGGCCGACGAAAGAGGAGTTTGTTGAAGGGGAGTACCTACACCACGAGCTCAAGAAGAAGATACTTGGAGTCGTGGATATAAGCTACCATGGAGAGTACGGGCTTAGGGAATTAGTTGAGAAGGCTAGCGACATATTGAGAGATCACGAGGTTATTAGAGAGAAAAAACTAGTTAATGAGTTTCTTAAGCATGTAGTAAAGGATACGGGGCTTGCAACTTACGGTGAGAGGGAAGTTAGGAGGGCATTAGAAATAGGTGCCGTTGACGTTCTATTAATAAGTGAGGGGTACAACAAGGTTAGGGTTAGGGTTAAGTGCAACCACTGCGGTTGGGAAGAGCTGAAGACCATGAGCGAGGAAGAATACGAAGTCTATAGGAAGAAAATTACTAAATGCCCCAAGTGTGGAAGTCAGAACTTAACAATCGAAAAGTGGGATGTTGCAGAGGAGTTAATAAAAATGGCAGAGGAAGCGGGATCGGATGTCGAAATAATATCCCTAGACACTGAAGAAGGTCAGCAGTTCTATAGGGCATTTGGTGGCCTCGGGGCCATACTTAGGTTTAAGATTTGAGGTTCGTAATCCTCGAGCTTCCCCTCTAGATAGTCTTCATACCCCTTTAAATCTAAAAGTCCATGTCCGCTTAGATTGAAGAGTATCACAGTTTCTTCTCCCTTTCTTTTGGCCTCTAACGCCTTATCAATTACTGCCCTAACTGCATGTGCACTTT
Source organism: Pyrococcus horikoshii OT3 (assembly GCF_000011105.1). Lineage (NCBI taxonomy): Archaea > Methanobacteriati > Methanobacteriota > Thermococci > Thermococcales > Thermococcaceae > Pyrococcus > Pyrococcus horikoshii. The sequence goes on along the minus strand of NC_000961.1, from coordinate 1,405,781 downwards.
CCGGTGCTGGAACTATCCCTTCCGCTTTTGCAAAGAGAACGGCCGCTTCAAATACCTCCGTCTGATGATATGCCATTGGCTTTACTATTCCGTGATTCATGAGTACGCTAAGGGTTGGTGCTAGTCCATGGTATCTTAATCCACCTGCATGTATGGGTGGAACATAGTAGGTGTGCCCTAGGGTATACATCTTTATCTTTGGTGTTAAGCCAGCAGAATCGCCATAATCGTAAGTGTAAACTCCTTTGGTCATAGTTGGAACGGCCCTGGGCTCCACGGCTATAAATTCGTACTCCGCTTTTCCATCTAGGACATCCTTTATAAATGGGTAGCTTAATCCAGCGAAGTTGCTTCCCCCACCTACGCATCCAATTATTACATCCGGCTCTTCGAACTCTTTAACCTGCTTTTTGGCCTCTAGTCCAATCACGGTTTGATGCATCAGGACATGATTTAAAACGCTCCCCAGGGAATATCTGGCCTTCTCATCACTTAGAACATCTTCTATAGCTTCGCTAATGGCTATTCCCAAGCTTCCTGGATGATTTGGATCTTCCCTGAGGAACCTTTTCCCTACCTCGGTGTTCTCGCTCGGACTTGGGAAGACTTCAGCTCCGTAGATTTCCATTAGAATCTTTCTGTACGGTTTCTGGTAGTAACTAGCCCTGGTCATGTAAACTCTAACTTTAAGACCAATTAATGCCCCGGCTAAACTTAGAGCAGTCCCCCACTGTCCTGCTCCCGTTTCAGTGACGAGTCTTTTGATCCCTTCCTTCTTGGCATAATAAGCTTGGGCTAGTGCGGTATTTATCTTGTGACTCCCAGTTACTGTAGCTCCTTCATATTTAAAGTAAATCCTTGCAGGAGTTTTCAAGATTTTCTCCAGATTTGTAGCTCTAAAAAGCGGTGTAGGCCTTCCTATTTTTGCATACAGTTCTCTTACCTCTTTGGGTATCTTGATGTACCTCTTCTCACTAAATTCTTGCTTTATTAGCTCTTTTGCAAATATCCTAGTTAGTTTTTCTGGGTTAATTGTTTCATTCGTCTCTGGATCGAGAGGGGGGCTTAGAGGTTCTGGAAGATCCGGTAGGATATTATACCATCTCTTTGGAATTTCTCCATCCTTCAGTATTGACTTAGCGTGGATTTCTGCTTTGGATCCAAAAACGATCACTCCTACCGTTCATGGGGCATCAAGTAAAAAGAAATAGGGGGGATTGATAAAATTTTGGACAGGCTAACCTATCTAGAAGTTATATATGAAACTCCTGCGGCCGCGAACACGAGGGCTTCAAATATCTTATAAGCCTCTTCCATTGATTTTGCAACGTATTGGATTTCTTTTCCACTAGTCCTTTCAACGAAGGGTAGCAATTCTGCAACTTCGGCGTATGCGCTGTTTAGGAACCTAACCCTGACCTTAATTGGATATTCCGTTTTCAATGGTCTAAGTTCCCCTCTTTTAAGCTTATTAACGGCCCTTTGGATTGCTCCCCTTAATTCCTCTTCAATTTTCTTTAATGATGGGCTTATCGACGAGTACCTCCCTGAAGCCCTCTTAAAGGGGACAAATTCTATCCAGGGAGTTAACTTGGTATCCTCTCTTAGGGCTTCATCTCCTCCTAGGACACCTACTGGGATATTCCACTCGCCGAGTAGCATAGCGTTCATTAAGAATTCGCTCACCTCGATGTCATTAATGATGACCTTGTCAATAGTTGATCCGCTATAGGTGTGATCGAACGTAGCCCTACTGGTTCCGGCCTTCGCATGGTAGCCAAGGAATATGGCGATGTCAGAATTCTTGGCAAAAGCTACCATGCTGAGTGGCCTTGGAAAGCCTCTAACGAGGGATACGAATTCTGGCATCTCCTCGGGAATAACGTTCACCATGGGGCCGTGAGAATCTGCTACTATAACCTCCTCAAATCCTAGCCTATTCAATTCTTCAGCAGCAGTTTTTACAAGTCTCGTAGCTATCTCCCTTGCCTCTTTATATAAACTCCCTTTAACGAAGAGATGCTCCCTGCTAACTATATAAGGAAGACCTTCTAGGTCAATAGAAATGAAGGCCTTCATTATATACCACCATTATAAATGTAATCCCTTTCATTTTTAAACTATAATATATAAATCTTGTCAGGTGATGGTAACATGCACGAGTGGGCCCTGGCAGATGCTATAGTTAGAACTGTTCTCGAGCATGCTCAAAAGGAAAATGCCTCTAAAGTTCTGGCAGTAAAGGTAGTTTTAGGCGAACTTCAAGATGTTGATGCTAAAATAGTTGAATTTGCCATGAATGAGCTCTTTAAAGGGACAATAGCCGAGGGAGCTGAGATAATCTTCGAGGAAGAAGAAGCCGTATTTAAATGTAGAAATTGTGGATACGAGTGGCGTCTTAGCGAGGTGAGGGAGAAGTTGGATGAAAGGATGAGAGAGGATATCCACTTTATTCCCGAGGTAGTTCATGCTTTTCTCTCTTGTCCAAGATGTGGGAGTCATGATTTTGAGGTTGTTAAAGGGAGGGGAGTTTACATAGCTGGAATAAAGATCGAAAAGGAGGGAGAACAATGATTGACCCCAGGGAAATAGCTATCTCTTCAAGATTGGAGAAAGTCAGGAACGTCATCCCAGTTGTTAGTGGGAAAGGTGGTGTTGGTAAATCCCTTATCTCAACAACGTTGGCCTTGCTCCTAAGGGAGAAGGGGTATAAGGTAGGGCTTTTGGATCTGGACTTCCATGGAGCTAGTGATCATGTTATCCTGGGGTTTGAGCCTAAAGAGTTCCCAGAGGAAGATAAGGGTGTTGTTCCCCCAGAAGTTAACGGTGTAAAGTTCATGACCATAGTTTATTATACCGAGAATAAGCCGACGCCGTTAAGGGGGAAAGAAGTTAGTGATGCCTTGATAGAGTTACTAACGATAACTAGGTGGGATGAGTTGGATTACCTCGTAATTGACATGCCTCCGGGGCTCGGTGATCCCTTCTTGGATGTTCTTAGGTTTCTCAAAAGGGGTAAGTTCATAGTCGTTGCAACTCCCTCTAAATTAGCCCTAAACGTTGTAGAAAAACTAATCCAATTACTCAAGGAAGAGAACAGGGAAATCCTCGGGATAATTGAGAATATGAAACTAGACGAAGAGGAAGACGTTAAAAATCTAGCTAAAAGGCATGGCATAAACTATTTACTCGGGGTACCTTTTTACAGGGATCTTGAAGAGAAGATAGGGAAGGTCGAGGAATTATTGAAAACTCCATTTGCTGATAAGCTGAGGGAGGTCATTAAGGTTTTAGTGTGAGGGCATCCTCTATTATCTTTGCATGGTCAAATGCAAGCTTTTCCTTTATCCTTTCAATTTCATTAATGGGAACAACTGTAACATCTTTAGCATCATCTCCTGCTTTAAGTTCACCGCTTCCAACCGCTAGGAATGCTACAGTTACTGTGTGTCCCCTTGGATCTCTGCGGGGATCGGAGTAAACTCCAACTATTCTGAGGAGCTTTACGTCTAAGCCAGTCTCCTCTTTGGCTTCCCTAATTGCTGCATCTTCGACCTTTTCCCCATACTCAACGAATCCCCCAGGAAGGGCTAAAAATCCCTTATATGGTTCGTTCTTCCTCCTTATAAGGACGATTCCATTGTTATAGATTATAACTATGTCGACCGTGAGTCCTATGCATCTATACATTTCGACTTTAATTCCCTCTTTTTTGCCCGTTTCTTTAATCTTCTTCTCGAAACCTGATATATCGTAATCATCGGGAGCTTTTATAAGCAGAGCATACCTTTTCATTTTAATCACCGCTCAGCCAAGTCCCTCTCAATCATCGATTCAGCCAATCGAGGCCTCATCATCGCCATTCATATAGATTTTCTTTTCCTAGCTCTTAAAAATTCAGCGGTTTCTTTAATTGCGAAGTTTAGAGCCTCTTGCAGCTTATACTTATTGATACCGTAAGTTAGCAATGCTAAAAAACAGTCTCCAGCGCCAGTTGGATCTTGAGTATTAACGACTTCGGGCATAAATGTTATTTCTTCATCCTTCGTTATAATTTTCCCTTCCTTAACTCCATTTGTTATCGCTAGAACATCGGGCATCCCAGGATTCCTAATCCTTGAGTATTCCTCCTTTGATGCGTGAACTACAAAAGCCTTCTCCAAGAATCCTCCTTCAATATCCTTGAGTTCGACTTTCCAGCTTAGATTTCTTACAAACCCTTGAATATCAAGTGAAGGTCTTCTAAAGAGCTCTACATGTTCAGACTTTATTTCATTCGCTACTGGGTTTATTATTACGTTTTTTTCTCCGATTGTCTCGAGCTCATCCTGCGTAAATACTTCCCCTTTAGATATAACTTTGATGACTCTCTCATCTCCTGAATAAGATAGGCTAAAGGTTGTAGTTAAATTTCCCCTAAAAGCAACGACTTCAGCAAATTCTTCAATTTCTCCAAGCCACTCCTTCGGGTAGTCTGGCCCAATTTTTGTGTATATTGTAACATCAGCAAACTTGGAGAGGGCTAGAGCAGAGTAATATACCCCCCCTCCTGGTCTCTTCGTTCCCTTAATTATATCAATAGTAAGGTTTCCAACGACTGCAAACTTCATACCTATCAGTTGGAAGGCAAGTTTAAAAGGGTAATTTCGAATCTCAACACATGCCGTACCTTGTCATTGAACACCTAGAGGATATAAGCGAGTGGTTATTACTTGAATACAAGCACGTTGCACAATGGTGGGGGGATAAGCTGATATTCACTAACGTAAAGCCAAAGGAGAGAAAGATTTTAGCTGAAATTGGAAGTGTAGTTACTGAAAGTATTACGAAGCTTCCCGTAGATAGATCTAAGGTTATAGTCCTTGACCTTCAGGCTAAGGAGGAGCTTAAACCTGAGGATATTAGTGAGGATACCATTATAGTGGTTGGGGGTATTCTTGGAGATGCAATTCCAAGAGGAAGAACAAGGAAGTTAATAACGTCTAAAATGGAAGGTGTTAAGGTCAGGCATATTGGAAGGCCTCAATTTTCAATAGATGGGGCCTCAATTATAGCTAAGCTTATCAGCGAGGGAAAGAGGCTTGAGGAGATTGAGTATGAGGAGAATCCAACGATTAAATTAGATGAATTTAGTGAAATTACCTTTCACTATGCTGTTCCTAAACTAAATGGCAAGTTGCTACTCACTCCTGGGCTCATTGAACTTCAGAAAAAAGAACTTGGATATCTAGAAGAAGATGAAGATGATGGGCTTATAGAATTCTTTGAGGGAAAGGGAGAGTTATAGTTTAAATTTATTCCTCATGCACACCAGTGCACCCTTAGGAACCTTAAGCTCCCTAGCTACTGCGGGGCACTTAGCTTTCAAAAGAAAGAATATCCTACTATCATTTATTTCGCTTAACGTCTCGAAGTTCCCCTGTCCTTTTGCTATGATGACATCCGCCTTATTAAATGCCTCCATAAACTCTCTACTTACTAACTTAAGGGGAACTCCAACTATTCTCGTTCCTGTAGATATAACTTTTCCTAGTTTCTCCAATCCAGCCCTTTTTAAGTCTTCAACAGTTGCATCGTTTATTATTGGCCCCTCTTTTCCAGCTATGTATACTTCAGCATTTGAAATTTCCCTTATCTTTTCTATTAGAATTGCATCAAAATAGTGCTCTCCAACGTTGTCCGTGATGTACAAAATATTCTCCGCCCTCTTTACTTCCTCAAACAGTTCTTTACTGTCGTCAATGTAAAGTTTATCTTTGAGCATTTTTTCGACTTCTTCCTCGAGATCTTCTGGCGAGAATCCTACTGAGAAGTCTATTACGTTTCCAATTATTGCAAGTTTAACTGCAAGTTCAAAATCAAGCTTTAGCTTTCTCTTTATTATATCAGCGACTTTTCTTGCCATCTCCTCAGATTTTAGCTTATACTCTATAAACGGGTCATCATTGCCCAGGAATTTATACAACTCCAGGAATATTAAGCTTCCCGCTATCGCGGGTATTGCATTCTCATTATATTCCTTAGCTAACAATTTAGCTGCTAGTATCATAGCCCTCCTTCTAATATCCATATCCTGGGTTGCCATTTCTACTATTCTCTGGCATTGATTAGCCATGCATGTTAAGCATTCATATTGAACTTTCATTTTGAATCCCCTAATGGAATAGATTAATAATGCCTTTTTCAAAGTTAGGTGGGGAATGAAAATGCTGGTGGGTAAAATCCCTTCGGAGTTATTGGCAAAAATTTTAGAGAAATTAAAACCAGGAGATAAGGTTATAGTTGGCCCTAAGGTTGGGATAGATGCAACTGCAATTGACTTTGGTGATTACGTTTTAGTAGCATCAACTGATCCAATAACTGGGACAGAGGAAAAGATAGGCTTTTACGCTGTTAATATAAACGCGAATGACGTGGCAACCTTTGGTGCTAGGCCGAAGTGGTTTTTAGTTACGATACTACTTCCTGAGGGTTCCGAGTTCAATGATGTCATTACCATAATGGATGAGGTACGTGAAGTTGCTGAGGGGATGGGAATATCGATAGTTGGTGGCCATACAGAAGTCACTCCTGGGTTAAAGAAGCCTATAGTTGTGGGGACTATGCTTGGTGAGGTTGAGAAGGAAAATCTCGTTGTTCCAAATCCAAGACCAGGTGATGCAATAATCCTTACGAAGGGGGCAGGAATTGAGGGTACCTCTATAATAGCCCATGAAAGAGAGGAAGAGCTCAAGGGAGTTTTCGGTTCAAATTTCGTTGAAAGGGCCAAAGCTTTCATTAATGAAATAAGTATAGTCAGGGAGGCCCTTCTCTCTAGGGAATTTGCAACAGCAATGCATGATCCAACTGAGGGAGGGATAGCAAATGGCCTTCATGAAATGGCGGATATAAATGGGCTTGGCTTTAGAATCTTTGCGAATAAAGTAATTATAAGGGAAGAAACCAGAAAGATATGCCACTTCTATGACCTTGATCCGCTAGCATTGATAAGTTCGGGTGCTTTACTGATCTCTACCCCTAGAGATCATGCAAAATTCCTAATTGAGAGGTTACTCTCACATGGAATTCAGGCGAGTATAATTGGGGAATTTTTGGCCGAGAAAAAGAGAGTAATAATAGAGAATGGGGCCGAAAGACCTCTTAAGCGTCCTGAGAGCGATGAGCTTTGGAAGGTTGTTTAGTCCCTATCTCTCTCCATGCATCTATAAGGGCTAATAATAGTCCTATAGCTATTGGGCCTAGGATTATACCAACTGCCCCAAAGGCTATCCAACCGCCGAATATTCCAACTAAAGCTACTACAGAGCTCACTTTCGCCCTCTCTTTTGCAAATTTCGGCTTGAGGAAATAGTCGGGGATCGGGGATATGGTAATTATTCCATATATCGCAAAAATTATGGCAAGGAGCATTGATCGTCTCAAGAGGATTATTGCTCCAGCAAGCCACATTATCCATCCTCCAACAACGGGAAGTAGCTCTAAAACAATACATAGAACTCCCGCCGCTATGGAACCTGCAACATTGCTTATCTTAAATAGGTAAAATCCCAGGGCTAAAAAGATTCCCTTTACTACGCTGAAAAATAGCCAGGTTTTAAGGATAGCATCTACAGTATCTTTTACTTTTTCTATCATTTTCTCTCCTAATTCCCTATTTGTTAATGGCAGCAACTCATAGATCTCCTTAGCTAAGAAATCTGCATTTAGGAGGGTAGCATAGAATACCGCTAGAAACACAATCAGTTGAAGTGCAAGTTTTGGCAGGGAAAGGGTGTATTGGAGTAGGATACTCCTTAACTTTTCCGGGAAACTTGTGGCCAAGGCATCGAAAAGCGAAGAAAGAAAACCAGGGACGTTGAGTGTAGAAAGCCAAGAGAAAAAGGCATCAAGGTAGTTATATAGGTTCTTAAGGGTATCTGTTATCCACAGAGTTACGCCAACAAAAAATATCAGGGAAAATATCGATAAAATACCTGATAGAATCAGAACGGAGTTTCTTTTTCCAACTTTTTTGCTTAGTTTAATGTGAAAGGGATAAGCTATGTAACTTGCCGCCATTCCAAATACTATCGGGGCAATCAGATCTTTGAGGGTTTCCCATACAAGGAAGATTATCAGAAGAATTATTGCTATCCATACAATTTTCTCTTTTTCCAATTCTACCACTTCCAGATGTATTTTAGAATTTTGTTAGCAATGCTGGGTTTATTAAATATGAATAATCTCCCCCTCGGGTCTAGGATGAAATAATTACCCACGGCTAGGTATCCTTCCTTAGTTTTGTATATTTTTGCCTCCTCAATTTTTATCTCAAGTGGGGGTTTAATTTTCTTAATTTCTTCTTGAAGCTTTTTAATGACCTGCTCACTCGTGAATTTTATTGGTTTCAGTTGAAATTCTTCATCTTGGATCTCTTCACCTTCTAAATAGATATTCCAGAATTCTTTGGCGCACTCAAAAGGATATACGTACTCTCTCCCGTATTCTGGAAGATAAAGTTCGTAAATCATAGCTAAAAGAACTTTTCTTGCATCATTTCCGTAAAATTTGACTTCAACATTGAACTTTTCATCTTTAAAACCGTTTTCAAAGACCTCTAACTTCTCCTCACATTGCATTTCTACTCCCCTCTCCTTATGTATCCATATACTAGATTGGGGGGCATGTACAGCAAGGCCGTTGTTCCTATTTCAAATTTCCCTCTATTTACATCGTATACTATAACGTTTGCTTTTTTAGCTCCAATCAATTTTAGAAGTTCCTTCAATGCCAAGTCAAGATCTCCCAGCTTATCTACCAGAGTTCCATTGACATCCTTAGCGAACCATGTTCTTCCAGTTGCAAATTTCTTAACATCTTCTACTGTCATGTTTCTCCCTTCACTTACGACCTGAAGGAAATCGTTAAAGTATGTCTGAATTTGAGTTTGAACTATCTTTCTCTCTTCTGGTGTGAGCTTTCTCCAATCGGCCCCCATGTCTTTATATGGTCCAGTCTTGAATACTTCCACTTCAATTCCGTTCATTTCATAATACTTTTCCGCATTAAAATGAACGTATATAACTCCTATGCTCCCCACGTCTGCTAGAGGGTTAGCAACAATCTCTTTGGCCGCACATGCTATGTAATATCCTCCTGAGTAGGCGTATCCACTAACGTACGCTATTACCGGCTTTATATAATCTAACTTTTTTAGTTCGATGTATATCTCTCTTACCGGACCAACAAACCCTCCTGGGCTCTCTATCCATACTAGAACTCCTTTTATTGTATCATTTTCCCTTATCCTTCTAATGACCTCTATAACATTTAAAGCGGATTCGTCGTCAATTGGTCCGAAGATTGGTAATATTGCAACAGTCACATTTGTATAAGTTACGTTTCTAGATGCTATAAATCCCTTTAAGAATTCGACCTCTCTTTTGAGCTTCTCATTTTGGAGTTTAAGAATTGTTACATTATCTTCAGGAGAAGTTAACACAGTGGTCTCATTGAAGCTTGGCTTACCCTCCTTATACTTTTCTACCTCACCTATCTGGATATAAAGGAGGGCATTACTTACTATTGAAAGGCTTAAAACTAAGGCTAAGATTAGCGAGATGTATTTCCAAACACCTTCTTGCATTGTTACACCTCCATTATCCCTCTTTTATGGGTGTTTATATACCTTCCAAATCTTTATGCAAAAATTTTTAAAGTTTCCACTTAAACTGCATGTGGAAAAATTTTTGCAAAAATTAGGGGGTGATGATCATGCCTAAGAAGGAGAGAAAGGTTGAGGGTGAAGAGGTTATAAGGGTTCCCCTTCCAGAAGGAAATCAGCTGTTCGGAGTAGTTGAGCAGGCATTAGGGGCTGGATGGATGGATGTTAGATGCGAGGATGGAAAGATCAGGAGATGTAGGATCCCAGGAAAGCTTAGAAGGAGAGTATGGATTAGGGTTGGTGACTTAGTAATAGTTCAACCTTGGCCAGTCCAGAGCGATAAGAGAGGAGATATAGTCTATAGGTACACTCAAACTCAGGTTGACTGGTTGCTAAGAAAAGGGAAGATCACCCAAGAGTTCCTGACAGGGGGCTCCTTGCTGGTAGAGTGATGAATTATGGAAAGACTTGATAGAGAGATAGCAGAAGTTCTCGGATTAACAGAAAGAAGAGAAAAAGATAGTGAGCTCTTTAAAGTCTTTAGCGAAGTATTTGATAAGACAACGGTTGAGACAATAACTTACTTTTACAGGCGAGGAAAGATAGAAAGACTTTATGGTGTCTTAAGCACAGGGAAAGAAGCCAATGTCTTTGCTGGTTATGATTCAAACGGAAATAAAATAGCGGTAAAGATCTATAGAACATACACAACAGAGTTTAGGAGGATATGGGAATATTTAGCCGCAGACCCGCGAATAGGGAGCTTACCTCGGGATATAAGAAAATTAGTTTTTGTATGGACGAGAAGGGAATATAAGAATTTGCAAAGAGCTCTCAAATATGCAGTTAGGGCTCCTGAACCAATAGCTTTCCGAAATAATATTTTGATTATGGAGTTCATAGGAGACGATCTTCCTGCACCTAGACTCAAGGATGTTGAAAAGGAGCTTGAGAAGGGAGATTTTGAGGAGCTATATGACTTTGCAATGAGATCAATAGAGAAACTTTGGAAACGTGGGGATATGGTTCATGGAGACTTAAGCGAGTATAATATTCTAATCTGGCATGAACCTGTTATAATAGATTGGTCTCAAGCAACTGTTAAGAGAAATAGAATGAGTTTAACGTTGCTTTATAGAGATATAAGGAATATAACTAACTACTTTGCTAGAAAAGGAGTTGACGTTGAGGATCCTGAGGTAAAATTTAGGGAACTCGCGGGTGATGAGTTATGGGAGAGGAATTTGAGAAACTTATGAAAAAGTTCGAAAACGTGAATAAAGATGGTGAGATCGTTGAGGATGAGGATGAGTGGGAAGAGTTCTTTAAGCAGGAGGAATATGTTAAGATACCTAAAGATAGAATAGCCGTGTTAATTGGAAAGAAAGGGCAAACTAAAAAGGAAATTGAGAAAAGGACTAAAACTAAGATAACTATCGATAGTGAGACTGGAGAAGTTTGGATTACCTCAACAAAAGAAACTGAAGATCCTCTAGCAGTTTGGAAGGCTAGGGATATCGTCCTTGCAATAGGTAGGGGATTTTCTCCCGAGAGAGCTTTTAGGTTGCTCAATGAGGGAGAGTACCTCGAGATAATTAACCTAACGGATATAATAATAGGGAACGAGAAGAACGCTCTCCCCAGGGTTAGGGGAAGGATAATCGGTAGAAAGGGAAGGACTAGGCAGATAATAGAGGAGATGAGTGGTGCTAGTGTTAGCGTTTATGGGAAGACAGTTGCGATAATAGGGAACCCAATTCAGATTGAAATAGCAAAGACGGCAATAGAAAAGCTTGCTAGAGGATCTCCTCATGGCTCCGTTTATAGGTACCTAGAGAGGAGGAAAAAGGACTTGGAATTGGAAGGAGCTATGTATTATGAAAACTTGTGAGGTGTTAACATGGCCGAGGCTAAGGATTTATTTAAGGAATTCAAAGTTCAGAGTGTCAGTGAGTTCTTTAGAAGAAACGCTGCAATGTTAGGATATACGGGCAAGATAAGGTCACTAACGACTATAATTCATGAAGCGGTGACGAATTCCTTAGATGCATGTGAAGAAGCGGGAATCCTTCCAACGATTAGGGTTGAAATAGAGGAACTTGGAAAAGAGCACTATAAGGTGATAGTCGAAGATAACGGCCCAGGAATACCTGAAGAGTACATACCCCATGTATTTGGAAAGATGCTTGCCGGAACGAAGGCCCACAGAAACATCCAGAGTAGGGGCCAGCAGGGAATAGGTATCAGTGGGGCCGTAATGTTCGCTCAGATAACGACAGGGAAACCTACTAGGGTAATAACATCGACTGGAGGAGAAATTGTCGAGGCTTGGGTAAAGATAGATGTGCAAAAAAACGAAGGAAAGATCGTGAAAAAGGTGAAGCATCCAAATCCTAAGGGGTGGAGAGGAACTAGGATTGAAATGGAGGTTAAAGACGTAAAGTACGTTCGCTCTAGGCAGGGTGTTTATTGGTACCTTAAGCTAACGGCCATAGCGAATCCTCACGCCTACATAGAACTTGTGGAACCTGATGGAAAGCTCGTAGTATTCCCACGTTCTAGCGAGGAAATTCCGAAACCTCCCGTTGAAATGAAGCCTCACCCTAAGGGTGTGATGGTTGATGACGTGTATACAATGGCCCATAGAAGTAAGAGATCAAGCGTTAAACGATTCTTAGTTTCCGAGTTTTCCAGGATCAGTGAAAAGAAAATCGAGGAGCTCATAAAGTACGTAGCTGCCATAAGATTACTGAAGTCGGAGCAAAATGAGGAGATTAAAGAAAAGCTTCGGGAGAAGCTAATTAATGGGGATGTTGATTCAGTGCTTAGGTCTTTTGGAAGAAAGTGGAAGAAGGAAGTTGAAAAAGTTGCTAAAATAATGGAGAAACCTCCAGAAAAACTTACCTGGCAGGAGGCTGAAGAAATAGTCGAGGCATTTAAATTGATGAAATTCCTGGCTCCTCCTACACATGGCCTTAGGCCAATAGGGGAAGAGAATATAAAGAGGGGACTAACGGGAATTTTAAAACCTGAGTTTGTAACCGCTGTGACGAGGTCACCGAAGGTTTACGCTGGTGGCATCCCATTCCAAGTTGAAGTCGGGTTAGCCTATGGTGGGCAAATTTCAGGATCCGAGATCTTGAGGTATGCAAACAGGGTTCCCTTACTTTTTGACGCCGGTTCGTGTGTCATAACCTCAGCAGTTAGGAGCATTGATTGGAAAAGGTATAAGATAGATTCCTTTGATTCTGCCCCTCTAGTTGTTTTGGTGAACGTCATTAGCGTTCACGTTCCCTATACGAGTACTGGAAAGCAGAGTATAGCAGATATAGAGGAAATATATAATGAAATAAGATTGGCCTTAATGGATGCAGCCAGGAAACTGGCCCTATATCTTGGAGGGAAGTATAGGAGAATGTACCAGATTAAAAGAAGAAAAACGCTTGAGAAGTACTTACCCGAGATAGCTAGATCCCTTCACATTCTCACGGGAGAGCCAGAAGAAAAGATTAGAGAATACTTCCTAAAGCTGATAGAGAGCAAAATTGAGGTTGAGGAGGTGGAAAGCGTTGAAGTTGAAGAGGCAGAAGCCTAAAGAAAAGTTTTCTTATGATCCTCAAAAGGTCCTTAAAAAGCTTGAAGATCTCGCCTGGAAAATACTCGAAGAGGCTAAATCAGGAAAGAATCCTTACTTTGATGTTCCAACTAGAGGATTAAATAACGTCTATTTTGATGAAGAATCAAGGTTAATTAGACTTGGAGATAGACTCTCAAGGAGATACTTCCTCAACGTTGCGCATGCTAGAAAATTCATGCAGACCCTGATACTCATGGCATATATAAAGAGGCTAGTGAGCGAAGGAAAACATGCAAGCTTAAGAGAAGCTTACTATGCCAACAAGCACACCGTTCCAGGAACGAGGGAAAATACGTTTGAAGATCAGAGCGAGAGCGATCCAATAATAGAAGATCTAGAAAGGATGCTTGGAGTTCTAAGGGAAGAAATGCATATTACCGCTGATAGAAGGGGATACATTTATGGTGATATAGTGATTAAGGATGGAGAAGATGAGTTCAATGCATCAAAGCTTGGAACAGGAGGATGGGCCGTTCCTGGGACAGTGGAACATATTCAATTCCCGGAGATAAATGTTGATTACGTTCTTGTAGTTGAGACCGCTGCAATGGCCGATCGTTTAATAGAAGAGAAGTACCCTAAGAGGGAAAACTGTCTGATCGTTGCAACTCAGGGACAGGCTTCGAGAGGTGTGAGGAGACTTATCCATAGACTTCACTATGAGGAAGGTTTACCCATAATAGTATTCACGGATGGAGATCCTTATGGATGGTACATATATTCAACGATAAAGAGGGGTTCAATTAATTTGGCATACCTAAGCGAAAAGCTGGCGACCCCAGATGCTAAGTTCGTTGGAATGACCATGGATGATATTAAGGAGTATAATCTTGAGAATGTAACTGAGAAGCTTAAGGGAATTCCCCCGGATAAGAAGGGAGGCCCCACCGGGGACTATAAGAGGTTAATAGAGGAACTTAACTATCCATGGTTCCAGGATAAGGAGTGGCAGAGGCAACTCAAGTTAGCCCTAAAATGGGGAGTCAGAATAGAACAACAAGCCCTCGCTAATAAATCCCTCGAATTTGTTGCTAAGGAGTATTTACCCGAGAAGATTAGGGAGGGTAAGCTACTCCCGTGATGAACCATGCCTACTACTGAGGAGCTCATAGCTAGGATAAACAAAATCCTTGATGATATATCAATAGACATCCCTGGGTTATTTGAGGATCTTGACATTCCAAAAATATTTTTAACGCTAAAGGATCAATTAGAATCTTTAAAAGAGCTAGAAGAAGAGTTAGAAAGAAGAGTTGGCGAGTTAGGGCCGACTCCTATAATTAAAGAGAAGAGAAGTAAGGATCCTCACCTATCTTGGATATATAGGAAGAGACACTACAGGATCTTAACTCTTGAGAGACTCCGATCTGCAATAACAGCTCACAGGATAGCCCTGGCAATATTAAATGCTAACTATACTTTAAAAAAAGGTAAATCGGAGATATCTCCGGAATCTTTAAAGAAAAGTGACCTTGGAAAGGTTAAGGTCATAGAAAAAGAACTTCAACTTGGTAGGGTTGAGATCTTACCTTATCTTGCATATTCTGGTGATGTTCTTAAACTCCTGGGTCAGAGGGGAATAGAAGTTAGGGAAAGCTTTAAGGATATAAAGAGCAGGCTTAGAGAAGAGGGTGTAGTTAGAAAGGAGAGATTTAGGATCGAGGTTGAGTACTGGGAAGAGGGAAAGCTTAAGAAAGAAAAGTTAGATCTCCCAATAGATGCTGATATAGAGGAAGAGCTCAGAAAAAGATTTGGAAAAAGATTTAGGTGGAGAGTTCTGAGTTACATAAAGACATTAGGAGTTTTGATAAATAATCATTATACCGTTGATAATCTAGCCCTCGCCTATGCAACATATGATCCAAAAAGGGGGAGTGAGTTACTAGCTTTGGACTTGTTTAGATATTACTTCCTTACATCTGAGAAGGAGAGAGAAACAACTTTACTTTATCCTGGTTTGAGGTCATGTATAGACTGTCATTACTCCCTTTTTGACATCCCCTTTAAGAATAGGAAAGATTTCAAGATCGGCTTTGGTAGTATGCTACTAATAAGGAAATGTGAAATCGAAAGGCTATTATCTAAAAAGAGGACAGAAATTGCAAGGTTACCTAACTACATTTTAGGTGGAGTAATACTTTATGGAATCTCACCTTTCAGTGAAGATGAGGTCTCTAAGATCTTGGGAATAGATCTAGAGGAATTAAAAGAGGGAATTAGAAAGTTCATTGTGTCTGGACTTTATAAGGTCGTATTCTCAGAATCTGCCTTAAAGAAGTTTGAGAAATTCATGCCAAGGAGTGAGAAAGCTAAGAAGTTCCTTGAGCTTCTTCAAGGGTGAGGGTGATGAGGGTTGAAATAAAGGGGAGGAATGTGAGGGAGCTTTTGAAGAGGATAGATGAAGTACTAAATGAGGATGTGACTGAGGTGTACATTAACTTGAGGCCAACGAAGGAGATAATCGTCAGGATCCTTGAGAACTCTCCAAACGTTAAGGTTATTGGTTGTCCTCCGAGCTTATACCCCAAGGTATCTAAAAAGGTTATGAGGGCCCTTGAGCAGATGGGGATTAAGATCATCCCGGTAGAAAAAGGTAGGGGTAGGCCCAAAAAGTATTCTACCAGAACTTTAGAGGTAATAAATGAGATGCTTAGAAGTGGAAAGACCCCAAGGGAGATAAGTAAAACGCTCGGGATACCCATAAGAACCCTCTATTATCTAATAGCAAATATGAAGAGGGAGGTAGAAAAAGTTGAATAGTAACAATATAATAAAATTTTCAATCTTCATAGTCTTTCTCGGGTTGTTAACGGCCCTTTATTATCGAAGGGTAGATCATATTTATAGGACATCTGCGGCCCTTCTCGGCCTTTCCCTTCCTCTTTGGGTTCCTAAAGTTTATAATCCTTCAGAAGGTATCGTGAGAAAAGTTCTTAGTCCTATATATGACGATAGGGTTATGATTGTCTTCTCTATATTCATAGCAGTTCATGTTTCTCTCGTTAACGTTCCATTTACAACGGTGGATCTGTTCCATAAAGAATGGAGAGATGCAGATGTAATAAGCCATTTTTTGGGAGGTATGACTATTTGGATGATAATTGCTAGCGTTCTTCGAGAGTTTAAGCTCAATTGGAGAAAACTTATTTTCTATTCTATATTATTGTTCTATACCTTAGCGATAGGGTGGGAGATCCTAGAAAAATTAAGCGAAAGTCAGATCTCTTTTATAGCTGAAACTTTGCAGAACAAAATTAGGGATGTAATCTCGGATTCGTTGGGGATGCTCCTTGGAATAATTATAGAAAAAGAAAGGATCACCTCTTACCAGCAATCCTAACGTTCTCAAACTTTATGTATGGTGCGACAACTGTGAACATCGCGGGCATGGCTCTCTGCTCTTTGCTAACTTCACTAGCCTGCTTAAGGAGCTCATAGATATTACTTGCTACTAGGAATACCGTTGAACCAGCAATTTCTCCATCCTCGATAAGATAAGCTGGATTTGCAGATATTGCAAAGTTTCCATTGTCAGGATTACTCGAATGGGCCCCTTGAACTCCTTCAACTAGGTAGCCGTGTTTAATATCCTGTATCATTTCCTCCAATGATCTTTTCCCATTTTCTATGACCGCCGAGTTAAGCCCTATCGTAACTCCTCCACCTCTCCAATCTCTCTGCCCATGTCCAGTGCTTTCAGTCCCATAGACTTTGGCCCAGTAATTATCCCATATAAATCCCTTGAATACTCCATTTTCAATTAGCATAGTCTTCCTAGTTGGAACCCCTTCTCCATCTGCTATAGCTTTAACAACGCTTAACTCGTGGAATGTATCATCGTAAATCGTTATAACATCGCTTGCAATTTTTTCTCCTACCTTATCGGCTAAAGGTGTCGTCTTCTTAATTAGCCTTTCACCGCTGAATGCTGGGAAGAGGGCATAGTGAAATAGCCCCGAGATTGCCCAGGGACTAAATATTACTGGGGCTTCTTCATTTTTGGCTTCCTTTACCTTATATGCCCATTTGACCCTTTCAATTCCTCTATTTACAATACTTTCGACATCTAAATTGAGATTATCTTTGATGTCGAATTCGAAGATCCCTGGGGTTACGACCCCTTCCTTTTTACCAACGAATTCAAAGAATACATGTGCATGTCCATATTCTTGTGTTACATTAACTCCGTGAGAATTAGCTATGCTAAACTCACTCCAGGAGGCACCAGCACTTCCTCCTGCAACGGTAACGTTTGGATCGGACTCTCTAGCAAGCTGAATCCCCTTAATTACCATACTTGCTAGGGTTTCAGTTGAGGCTTCCTTAAGTTCTTCATTTACTTTTGGTTTTTCACGGTATTTTCCTGGTTCTGGAAGGGATTTCCACTTATCATCTGGATTATTAAGCCTTGCCATCTTAGCAGCTTCCTCTATGGCTTTCTTCACGTCCTCTTTAGAGTCGTTATCAACTATCGAGATTCCTATTCTGTTATCCTTGATCCCTCTAACTATGGTAATCGTGCTCATTCTCGTTGTTCCCATAGATATTTCGTTTAGCTCAACCTCAAGGCCGATTTCTCTAGCCCTATAAGTTACTATCTCAAGCTCATCGAAGAATCTCTCCCCATATTTTATTAGTTCTTCCATTTTTCTCACCTCATCCTATAATAATTCCACCCTCAAATCTCATATGAGGGCCACCTGAACTAACGAATGCTGTTTGTCCCTTTCCACAGAAGCCTACCTCAATCCCAAAGTCTTTTCCAACAGCAGTTATTTTCTTTAGAGCTTCAATCGCGACTCCCGTAATTGAGGTATCCCTTATTGGCTCAGCTATCTCGCCATTTCTAATCACGTATCCTTCCTGGATTCCAACTTGGAACGCAGAGTTAAGCTGGGCTTGTCCTCCTCTGAAGTCAACAAGGTAGTAACCGAACTTTATATCCTCTATCATCTCTTCGAAGCTCCAGTCTCCAGGCTCGAAGACAGTATTCCTCATCCTTATTATCGGAGGATAACGATAGTCTTGGGCCCTCGCATGCCCATTAGGTTCCATGTTAAACTTAGTTGCATATTCCCTGTTGAGCATTATCTCCTTTAAGATTCCGTTCTCGATGATGTGAATATCCCTCACCGGAACGCCCTCATCATCATACTTATCGTTTCCAAAGCCTCCCTCCACGTGACGCTCGCTCATTGTAACGTACTCTGGAGCGATCTGCTTCCCTAAGAGATCTTTGAACGGGGAGTTCATAGTTAGGTCGGCCTCGGCTAGGTGGCCGAGGGCTTCATGCGCTATTATTCCAACTATTATTGGCCCAGCGACAACCGGGAACTCACCCCTCTTAGGTGTTATGCCCTTTAGCTGTGAGTGAAGCTTTCTTAGTATTCTATCCCTTACTTTCTCATTTGGCTCCTTCTCCGTCATAAGCTCCCAGCCGTAATCTACAGCTCCTATGGTATCCCTGGCCATAGCTAACTTTCCATCCTCCTTTCCCGTAACGTAAACTCCCTGCCAGAGGTAATTGTAATCCCATTCTATTTTTGTTCCTTCGTTGGTCAAGAGAATCTTTTGACCTCCGCCATCCTCATATCTTATGTTAACGCTCTTCACAGCTTTGTCCTCTTTTAGAAGGTTTTCAAGTTCTTTTAGATGGTTAATCTTCTCCTCTATATCAACTTCTCTGGGTTTGATCTTCATCTTGCTCTTAACAAAATCTTCTACAGGTTTTATTTCAGCTAGCTTAATTTTTTCCTTCTTAGTTTCTGATGCAACTTTTGCTAGCTTATACGCCTCTTTTATGGCCTCTTCTACTTTATCTAATTCACTCGTGGATGAAAAGCCCCAGGCTCCATTGACCAGAACTCTAATGGCAACTCCCCTGTTTAGTTTTTCAGTAAAGTTAACGAATACCCCATCCTTTAGGTTAAGTGCAGTTCTCTTTATGTCTTCGTACCTTAGCTCTATGTATTCTGCCTTAATATTCTCTTCGGCCCAACGGAGTGCTTTTTCGAGAGCTTCCATAGGAACCACCGTCGCTTATATTTGTTCAATCTTGTATATAAAAGTCTTTTGAGCATTTAGATAAGCATCGAATTGATGAAAAAGATTTTTGCTTAGCTACCTTTAAAAGGCTTCTAAGGTAAACTTTGCTAAAGAGTTGGTGGGTATGATATTTGAGGTAATAAATCTTGGAATGAGAGGCATAATTTGGGGATTCTCCTTTTATAAGTGGCTTAGGAGAAAGGAAGATTTCATGTTACTATTAAGTATTACCTTCTGGTTTGATCTTTTAGGTGGCTTATCGCAAAAGCAACTTCTTATTCATTTTGGAGTAGAGCCAAATCCTACTGCATTAACTCCCTTGATGAGTACTTTTGCATTAACTGAAGGTATTCTCCTACTTGTGGCATCTATGGATGTAACTGGAAGGGCTAGAGATCTAAAGATTATAATACTTTTCATAATTGCCTCACATTTTGGTTTGACCTACATCTTAATATGCACTTTAATAAATGCCCCAACTAGAATTTTAATAACTTACCCGGTTCTTTTTTTGGGATTCTCCCTTATTTTAGCTGGGTATGTTTTACTAAGGCATGAAATATCCATAAAAAATGTTTCGGCACTTTTTCCACTTGGGATGATTCTCCTTGGCTTAATAGACATTACATATCCAGTAACCGTGAACATGTCAATAGCACCTTACTTATACTTTGCTGGTGGGGTATTTAGAGGCATGATACTGGTAGGAATATTCAAATATGCCCTGTTTGAAGTTAGTTCCCCAAGAGTTATAGGGGAGGGAATTAATATCCTTCCTGGAGGCTACTATTTAGAAGATAGGGAGGTATTTCACGATATCCTCAAAAGGATGGAATCCCTAGGAAATGGAGTTCTCATTACTAGGCATCTACCTAAAGATTCCTTTTCCTTCCCTATATTCTGGTTGACCAAGGTTGTTTCCGGCCCTATTAAGGATAATATTATTGCAATTTCTCCTACTGACTTGGGGATATTGCTCGACCTCGTTAGAAGACATCTAGAAAGGGGGCATACCGTAGTTGTGATAGACGGCTTTGAGTATATAGTAATTGAGAATGGATTTGAAACTGCAATGAAGTTCTTGCTCTCTTTAAAAGATACTGCTATCAAGTATAGAGCCCGTTTAATACTTGTAACGAGTTCCCAGGCCTACTCTCAAAATCAGTGGAAAATAATTGCAAGAGAGTTTGAGAACTTAAAAAACATACTAGCTCAATAAATCGATATCCTCTTTACCCCCTCCAACTTTGAAAGTTCATTTATTAAGTCTCCTGGGATTGGCTTCTCGGTAATTATCGTAAGTGTAGCCTCTGGATAAAGTTCAGGATCTTCAGCTATCGCTTGCACTATGTTTATTCCCCTATCAGCTATCTTCTGAGCTACCCTAGCAAGTATCCCTATCGCTCTAGGTTCGGGCTCTATCTCTATTACCCCATAACCAACATGTCTCCCAACGTACTTCATGTGTACGGTGGGTTCTAAGTTCATGTAAATATCTCTTAACTCTGGCGTTTTAAGGATCATTGCAACGGTCTCCTTAACAACCCTCCTATCAACGTTGAGGGCTTTAGCTATTTTTGTGTAGGGAACTTCGATTTCTCCCGCCTTAATCTTCATATCTTCAGATACCCTGAGCCCATACCTAAGCAATGTTTTTGCGATAAGCTTCCTTACTGGGTACTCGTCAAAATAGTGCTCGATCCTTCCCCACATGGCCCATCACCGCCATTAAAGTTCAACGTTCCACTATTAGGTTCATTGATATTAAAATGTTTCCATGATCTCAACCATACCTAATAGGCTAAAATTATTTGTGCTCTCGCGGAAGGTATATAAGAGTCTTGACTTACTTAAGGTGGAGGTGAGAAGATGGCATTCGTTCCACCACAAGCAGGGTACGATAGGGCTATTACCGTGTTTAGTCCAGATGGGAGATTGTTCCAGGTTAACTATGCAAGGGAAGCGGTAAAAAGAGGAGCTACCGCTGTTGGTGTTAAGTGCAATGAAGGTGTTGTTTTAGCCGTTGAAAAGAGGATCACAAGTAGATTGATAGAACCCGAAAGCTATGAGAAAATCTTTCAAATTGACGATCATATAGCGGCTGCTTCGAGTGGTATAATTGCGGATGCTAGGGTTCTTGTAAATAGGGCGAGACTTGAGGCCCAGATTCACAGACTCACGTATGGTGAGCCTGCTCCGTTAGCTGTGATAGTGAAGAAGATATGTGACTTGAAACAAATGCATACCCAATATGGTGGGGTTAGGCCTTTTGGTGCTGCTCTACTTATGGCTGGAGTTAATGAAAAGCCTGAACTTTATGAAACAGATCCTAGTGGCGCTTATTTTGCGTGGAAGGCCGTGGCAATAGGAAGTGGAAGAAATACAGCAATGGCCATATTTGAGGAAAAGTACAAGGATGATATGAGTCTAGAGGAAGCGATAAAGTTGGCCATTTTTGCTCTAGCTAAGACGATGGAGAAACCGAGTGCGGAGAATATCGAAGTTGCGATAATAACCGTGAAGGACAAGAAGTTTAGGAAGCTATCAAGGGAGGAGATAGAGAAATATCTAAATGAGGTAATGAAAGAAGTTGAGGAGGAAGAGGTTAAGGAAAAGGAGGAGGATTATTCAGAGCTCGATAGCCACTACTGAATTTTTCCTTTTTGTGGGGGTGAAACCATGCCCATTAGTGTTGACAAGGCCGTAATTGCTAGATTAAAAATTCAAGGAGAGACTTTTGAAATATTAGTTGATCCATATCTTGCAAGAGACTTCAAGGAGGGTAAAAACGTTCCAATAGAGGAGATACTTGCAACACCATATGTGTTTAAGGATGCTCATAAGGGGGATAAGGCCAGCGAGAAGGAAATGGAGAAGATATTTGGTACGAGTGATCCCTATGAAGTTGCTAAGATAATATTAAAGAAGGGAGAAGTTCAACTTACGGCTCAACAGAGAAGGGAAATGCTTGAAGAGAAGAAGAGGCAGATAGCGACGATAATTCATAAGCATGCTGTCGATCCAAGAACGGGATATCCTCACCCTGTGGATAGGATACTAAGGGCTATGGAAGAGGTTGGAGTTAGAGTTGACATCTTCAAGGATGCTGAAGCTCAGGTTCAAGACGTTATAAAGGCACTAAGGAGGGTGCTCCCTCTAAGAATTGAAATGAAAGTGATAGCAGTTAAGATTCCTGGGGAGTACGTTGGGAGATCCTATGGAGAAGTGAGGAAATTTGGGAGAATTAAGAAAGAAGAGTGGGGAAGCGATGGCTCGTGGATGTTCCTGATAGAGATTCCGGGAGGAGTTGAGGAAGAGTTTTATGAAAAATTAAATGCCCTAACTAAGGGTAATGCCCAAACTAAACTAATAGAGAGGAAGGGCTTATGAAGAGGATTTTTGTTCAAAATAGGGAGTTAGTAGTCCCAGGAACGCTTTTAGCCCAGGGTCCCTACAAGAACGGAAGGGGAACATTCAGGGAGGGTTCCAGGATATATTCGACGGTTATAGGTCTTGTTGATATAAAGGGAAACACAATTAGAGTTATACCCCTTGAAGGGCCGTACATACCTGAAGTCGGAGATAACGTGATAGGAAAAATTGTTGATGTTAAGTTCTCCAGTTGGGTTGTTGATATCGGGGCCCCTTATTTGGCAAACCTAAAGATCCAGGACTTCACGGATGAAAAGATAGATCTCCTTAGAACTGATCTCAGGAAGTTCTTTGACATAGGGGATATCATCTATGGGAAGGTTAAGGCTATAACCGAGGTAAACAATATAGACCTTACAACTAAGGGAATGCCATTCAATGGTGGGCCATTAAAAGGCGGTCAGATAGTTAAGATAACCCCCTCGAGGGTTCCAAGGGTAATTGGAAGAGGGGGTTCTATGATAAACATGATTAAGAAGCTTACCATGACCAGGATAATCGTTGGTCAAAATGGATGGATATGGGTCAATGGAAAAAATGAAGCCCTTGAAAAACTTGCAATAGAAGCAATACTTAAGATAGATAGGGAAAGCCATACTAAGGGATTAACGGACAGAATCAAATCCCTCCTCTTATCTAGACTTCAAGAGTTAAAGGAGAAGGGGGTTATTGAAGAGATTCCTGAATTAGAGGAGGAACCACAAGAGGAAACTGAGGTGAATAATAATGATGGAGAAACCAGAAGGACTTAAATTGATTGATGAAAATGGTAGAAGGATAGATGGGAGAAAGAAGTATGAGCTTAGGCCAATCAAGATGAAGGTTGGAGTTTTGAAGAATGCAAATGGTTCCGCATATATAGAGTGGGGGAGGAACAAGATTATCGCCGCTGTATATGGTCCGAGGGAATTGCACTCAAAACACTTACAAAGACCTGATAGGGCTATTCTTAGAGTCAGATATAATATGGCCCCTTTTAGCGTGGAGGAGAGGAAGAAACCTGGCCCTGATAGGAGAAGCATTGAGATAAGTAAGGTGATTAAGGGGGCTTTAGAGCCAGCCTTGATCTTGGAGATGTTTCCCAGGACGAGTATAGATGTTTTTATTGAAGTCCTCCAAGCAGATGCAGGAACTAGGGTTGCAGGAATAACGGCCGCTTCTCTAGCTTTGGCTGATGCGGGTATTCCTATGAGAGATTTAGTTGCAGCGTGTGCGGCCGGTAAAATAGAAGGGGAGATCGTTCTAGATCTTAATAAGGAGGAGGATAACTATGGAGAAGCAGATGTACCAGTCGCTATAATGCCCCTTAAAAATGACATAACCCTTCTTCAGATGGATGGCTACTTAACCAAGGAAGAGTTTATTGAAGCTGTAAGGTTGGCAATAAAGGGTGCAAAGGCCGTTTATCAAAAGCAGAGGGAAGCCCTCAAGGAAAAGTACCTTAAGATAGCCCAGGAGGTTGAGGAAAGTGAGTGATAATGAGATCGTTGCTGGGATAATGAGGGATCATATAATCAACTTATTGAAAGAGGGGAAAAGAATAGATGATAGAGGGTTTGAAGATTATAGACCAATTGAAATCGAGGTAGGAATAATAGAAAAAGCAGAGGGTTCAGCTCTCGTTAAGCTTGGTAGTACTCAGGTTTTAGTTGGAATAAAGACTACACTTGGAGAACCATTCCCAGATACCCCTAATATGGGTGTAATGACGACAAATGTTGAACTCGTACCATTGGCTTCTCCAACCTTTGAGCCTGGTCCACCGGATGAGAGAGCTATAGAGTTGGCAAGAGTTACTGATAGAGGAATCCGAGAGAGTAGGGCCTTGAACTTAGAAAAGATGGTAATAGTTCCAGGGAAAATCGTTAGGGTAGTGTTTATAGATGTCCATGTGCTTGATCATGATGGGAATTTAATGGATGCAATAGGTATAGCCTCCATAGCTGCCCTATTAAACGCGAAAGTTCCCAAAGTGGAGTACAATGAAGAGACTGGTGAGGTCGAAATTTTAGAAGAAAAGGAACCATTACCAGTTGAAAGGATACCAATTCCCGTGACCTTCGCTAAGATAGGTAACATTTTGGTAGTTGATCCTAGCTTGGAGGAAGAATTGGTGATGGATGGTAGGCTTACGGTAACTACCGATGAAACAGGCCATATATCAGCAGTACAGAAGGGTGAAGGTGGGGCTTTTAAGCTAGAGGAAGTTATGTACGCGGTAGAAACAGCCTTTAAAAAAGCTGAAGAAATAAGGAAAATTGTGTTAGAAGCGATAAAAAAGTCTGGGGAGTAATATTTACCTAATTTTCCTATGTATTTTTCTCCGAAAGATTTATATACTAACTTCCTTTTCCATCTCTCGGTGCCCCGGTAGCCTAGCCTGGTGGGGCGGGGGACTTGTAATCCCCAGGTCGCGGGTTCAAATCCCGCCCGGGGCTCCAGCGGGGCCGTAGGGTAGCTTGGCCCATCCTGCGGGCTTTGGGAGCCCGTGACCCGGGTTCAAATCCCGGCGGCCCCACCAATTTTGTGTAGTAAACCTCTTAAACTATGTACTAATTTTAGCTATGTGGGGCTAGAAAATGTACATGGATCATTTTCCAACATTTGGCGGATACATCTTTAGCATGGCTACGTATTACTCGTTAATCCCCCTAACCCTTCTGATAGCTTTGAGAGCTAAATGGGATTACATTATGAGGCATTATTGGAGATCAGTTGCTAGGGGATTTATAATAGCAATTCTAATAGCACTTCCAGTAACTTCTATACTTCAATTCAAACTTACCGGAGATTACCTCTATGTATATTCTTTAACAAAGACTGGAGTTTGCATAACATCTTCCTGTCTAATAAGCAGAATGAAGGAAAATGAATACTACAAATTTAATGTTACAGGATTGCAGAAGTATGGGATTCCAAACCTTGGGATTATGCAAGCCTATAGATTAGTCGATAAGAAATTCAACAAGTTGAAATGGAGATATGATGTCGTTAATGCCGTTGTTATCATTAGAAGTCTCTTTCCCCTTCCAATAACTGAAGTTTGGAGCTATGAGGTAGATCCCAAAGAGAGTCATAAAATAATCGGGCTAAGAAAGTTCTACGTTTATTATCCATACAATCCAGGAACTTTACTCAGTAGGGCATATGACTTTGAGTTTACGATGTTCTTGTGGGGAAGCGGAGGAGGGGTAGCATGATGTGAGTACCGAAAACCTTATATATCATCTGTATTCGAAGAATCTTCGGCGGTGCCCCGGTGGCTCAGCCTGGTAGAGCGGCCGCTTGGTAAGCGGCAGGTCCCGGGTTCAAAGCCCGGCCGGGGCTCCATTCTAATAAATCTTTCGCAAGTAATATAAGCACAGAGTAAAGCTTATATATCAGAATCAAAAGGCGGAGTGTAGATGATGTTCATCTTAAAAAACTTTTGGGGGGCAATTCTCCGTGTCGGGGAAAAATGAGTTTAATATATTTAAACATGTATTGGTACCAGAACACAGGATACTAAGTGAGGAAGAGAAAAAAGCCCTATTGGAAAAGTATAAAATTACCCCCGCTCAACTTCCGCAAATTAGAGCTAGCGATCCAGCTGTTAAGGCTTTAGGAGCGAAGCCTGGGGATATTATTGAGATTAAAAGAAGAAGTCCAACTGCAGGGGTTTATTACTATTATAGAGTAGTTGTTGAGGATTAAAATTTTGGGGTGAGAATATGAGAGGTCCAACTGTTGTAGAGGTTACTCCCGACGACCTTTGGATTGTTATGGAGAGCTACTGGGAAGAAAAGGGACTTGTAAGGCAGCATCTTGATTCTTACAATGCTTTCATCGAGAGGGGTCTCCAGGAAGTTGTCGACGAATTTGGAGGAATAAAACCAGATATTCCCGATTTTGAAGTTAAGTTTGGAAAAATTAGAGTAGGAGAGCCCGAGTTTCAAGAGCCTCATGGTCAGAGAAAACCACTTTATCCAATGGATGCAAGGATTAGGAACTTAACTTACTCGGCCCCACTATACCTGGAAATGATCCCCGTGATAAGGGGGATTGAACAGGATCCCGTTGAGGTTAGAATAGGTGAACTTCCAATAATGCTTAAGTCTAAGGCTTGTAGGCTCTATGGCCTTAGTGATGAGGAACTAATAAAGCTTGGGGAAGATCCTAAGGATCCTGGTGGTTACTTCATAATAAATGGTTCCGAAAGAGTGATAGTTTCTATAGAGGATATAGCCCCCAATAGAACGCTAGTTGAGAAAGATGAGAGGCAAGAAAAGTATATAGCAAAAGTTTTCTCGTATAGGCATGGTTACAGGGCCCTCGTAACCGTTGAAAGAAAGAAAGATGGAATCCTTTATGTAGGGATTCCAAACGTTCCTAGACCTGTGAAGTTTGTCTATGTTATGAGAGCTCTAGGACTTGAAAGGGATAAGGATATAGTCGATGCAGTTGGAAACGATCCCGAGGTTCAACAGATATTATTCGATAACCTAGAGGATGCTAGTGATATAACAACACAACAGGAAGCGCTAGAATATATTGGAAAGCTTGTTGCTCCTGGTCAAGCTAGAGAATACAGGCTAAAGAGGGCTGAGTACGTTATAGATAATAACCTCCTTCCTCACATGGGAGTTACTCCCGAGGACAGGATAAGAAAGGCTTACTATCTTGGAATGATGGCACTGAAAGTAATAGAGCTATCCCTCGGAAAGAGAGATGAGGATGATAAGGATCACTATGCGAACAAGAGGTTAAGGCTGGCAGGAGATCTTCTAAAAGATCTCTTTAGAGTTGCATTCAGTCAGTTAATTAAGGATATACAGTATCAGATGACTAAGACATATCAAAGAAGGGGAGAGAAATATGTGTTTAGTAACATCCACAGATTCATAAGGAACTCGATTAGACCTGATGTTCTCACCGAGAGGATTGAGCACGCCTTAGCAACTGGAGCTTGGCCAGGAGGAAGGACGGGTGTAAGCCAGCTTTTAGACAGAACAAACTACGTTTCAACATTGTCTCACCTTAGGAGGGTTACATCTCCCCTTGACAGAGAACAACCCCACTTCGAGGCTAGAGATCTACACGGGACTCATTGGGGTAGAATATGTCCTACTGAGACACCTGAAGGTCCAAATTGTGGATTGGTTAAGAATTTAGCCTTGATGGCCCAGATAACAACAGCAGTCCCAGAAGAGGAAGTTAGGGAGTACCTGATGTCCCTGGGAATAGTTCCAATAGAAGTGAGAAGACCGAGTCCTGAGCTTTGGAGAGTCTATTTGAATGGAGTTCTAATTGGTACCGTTGAGGATGGTAAAGCCCTTGTTGAAAGGATAAAGAAAGACAGAAGAAGTGGAAAGATAAGTGACATAATAAACGTAGCCTACTATGAGGATGTTAAAGAGGTTTACGTTAACAGCGATGATGGTAGAGTTAGGAGGCCTCTGATTATTGTTGAAAATGGTGTTCCTAAGCTAACTAAGGAGCACGTGCAAGCCATTAAGGAAGGAAGGCTTAAGTGGAGTGATCTAGTCAGAATGGGCGTCATCGAGTACCTAGATGCTGAAGAAGAGGAAAATGCCTACGTTGCCATGTGGCCATGGGAAGTTACCAAGGAGCACACCCACTTGGAGCTAATGCCGGCCGCTATTCTAGGATTACCTGCGTCTTTGATTCCATACCCAGAGCACAATGCTGCTCCGAGGAATACCTATGGTGCAGGTATGGCCAAGCAGAGCCTTGGTTTAGGGTGGGCTAACTTTAGAATAAGGGTAGATACCAGAGGTCACCTACTTCACTATCCGCAAATTCCACTTGTTAACTCGAGGATAATGAAAGCTGTCGGTTATGAAGACAGGCCTGCTGGTCAGAACTTCGTAGTCGCAGTTTTAGCTTACCACGGTTATAACATGGAAGATGCAATTATAATAAATAAAGCCTCCATAGAGAGAGGACTGGCAAGGTCTACATTCTTCAGAACATACGAGGCCGAGGAAAAGAAGTATCTTGGTGGTCAGACAGATAGATTTGAAATTCCCGCTCCTACCGTAAGGGGATATAGGGGAGAGAAGTACTATAGACACCTGGATGAGGATGGCCTAATATTCCCCGAGTCAAAGGTTGAGGGTAAGGATGTCCTGATAGGAAGGACATCCCCGCCGAGGTTCCTTGAAGAGAGAGGGTTAGGGGCCGTGAGCCTACAAGAAAGGAGAGAAACGAGCGTTGCTGTAAGACCTAGTGAAAAGGGAATCGTTGACAAGGTAATAATTACCGAGACGGGGGATGGAACTAAGCTCGTCAAGGTCACCGTTAGAGACCTTAGAATACCGGAGATCGGTGATAAATTCGCTTCAAGACACGGTCAGAAAGGTGTCATAGGATTAATCGTTCCCCAGGAAGATATGCCCTGGACTGAGAGTGGAATAGTTCCTGACCTAATAGTCAATCCTCACGGTATTCCATCGAGAATGACAGTTGGTCAGTTGCTTGAAGCCATAGGGGGCAAGGTTGCAGCCCTGAAGGGAAGGAGAGTTGATGGTACTGCATTCATTGGAGAGCCCGAAGAAAAGCTAAGGAAGGAGCTCGAGGAGCTTGGCTTTAAGCACACTGGAAGGGAGATAATGTACGATGGTATAACAGGTAAGAGGTTTGAGGCCGACATATTCATTGGAATAATCTACTACCAGAGATTGCACCACATGGTTGCCGATAAGATACACGCCCGTTCAAGAGGTCCAGTTCAGGTTCTCACTAAGCAACCAACAGAGGGTAGGGCTAGAGAAGGAGGTCTGAGGTTTGGTGAAATGGAGAGAGATGTCCTCGTTGGTCATGGAGCTGCGATGCTACTCATTGAGAGATTGCTTGAAGAAAGCGATAAAACTGAGGTATGGGTCTGTGAAAACTGTGGTCACATAGCTATAGAGGATAAGAGGAGACATAAGGTCTATTGCCCAGTTTGTGGAGAGGAGGAAAGGATTAGCAAAGTTGAAATGAGTTATGCATTTAAGCTTCTCCTGGATGAGCTTAAGGCTATGGTGATTAGACCTAAGTTAAACCTCACGGAGAGGGTGTGAGCCATGCACTCAGTTAAGAAGGTTATAGGTAGTATTGAATTTGGAATACTTTCCCCTCAAGAAATTAGGAAAATGAGTGCCGTTGAGGTTACCGTTCCAGACACCTACGATGATGACGGTTATCCAATTGAAGGCGGAGTAATGGATAAGAGAATGGGTGTCATTGACCCAGGATTAAGGTGTGAAACCTGTGGAGCTAAAGCTGGGGAATGTCCTGGTCATTTTGGTCATATCGAGCTTGCAAGGCCCGTAATTCATGTAGGGTTTGCTAAGACGATTCATAGGATCCTCGAGAGTACCTGTCGTGAGTGCGGGAGGATAAAGCTCACAGACGAGGAAATAGAAGAGTACATGAAGAAACTTGAGCTAGCTAAGAATAGGAGAAGTGAGGTCAACAAGATACTTAAGGAGATTCATAAGAAGGCTAGGGAGAGAATGGTATGCCCCCATTGTGGTGCTCCACAGTATCCAATAAAGTTTGAGAAGCCAACCATATATTGGGAGCTCAGGAAGGATGAGCAGGGGAATGAATACAAGCATAGAATGATGCCCACTGAGATTAGGGATAGGCTTGAAAAGATTCCGGATAAGGATCTTCCTCTCCTTGGCCTTCATCCAGAGAAGTCAAGACCTGAATGGATGGTTCTTACAGTTCTTCCAGTTCCTCCTGTTACAGTAAGACCTTCCATAACGCTAGAAACTGGAATCAGGGCCGAGGATGACCTTACGCACAAGCTTGTTGACATAATAAGGATAAACAATAGATTAAGGCAAAATATAGAAGCCGGGGCTCCCCAACTTATCATTGAGGACCTCTGGGATCTTCTCCAGTATCACGTTACAACGTACATAAACAATGAAACCTCTGGAGTTCCTCCAGCTAAGCATAAGAGTGGTAGGCCTCTCAAGACCCTAGCTCAGAGGCTTAAAGGAAAGGAAGGAAGATTTAGAGGTAACCTTAGTGGTAAGAGAGTTAACTTTTCAGCTAGAACTGTGATAAGCCCTGATCCAATGATAAGTATCAATGAAGTTGGTGTTCCAATACAAATAGCAATGGAACTCACGGTTCCTGAGAAGGTTACGGAATTCAACATTGAAAAGCTGAGAAAGATGGTTCTGAATGGTCCCGATAAGTATCCTGGGGCCAACTATGTAATCGATCCAGAGGGAAGAAGGATAAGGATAATGGAGAGCAACAAAGAAAATCTAGCCAAGATGATAGACATTGGCTGGACTGTTGAGAGACATTTGGTTGATGGAGATATAGTGTTATTCAACAGACAACCCTCACTCCACAGAATGTCCATCATGGCCCACAGAGTTAGGGTAATGCCCTACAAAACATTCAGACTTAACCTAGCGGTGTGTCCACCTTATAATGCTGATTTCGATGGAGATGAGATGAACCTTCACGTTCCGCAGACCGAGGAAGCTCAGGCCGAAGCTAAGATCCTAATGGAGGTTCAGAACCATATAATCTCCCCAAGGTACGGTGGGCCGATCATCGGTGGTATTCAGGATCACATCTCGGGAGGTTACCTGCTAACTAGGGAGGGAGCTTACTTTACCAGGGAAGAAGTTGAGCAAATGCTAATGTTCGCAGGGGTTGACATAAAAGAATTGCCTGAGCCTGACAAGTATGAGAATGGAAAGCCCTTATGGAGCGGTAAGACGATATTCTCGCTACTTCTTCCTGATGACCTTACCGTTTGGTATAGGAATAAGCTCTGTGATGAAGAGGAGAAATGTGAGGCATTAGAAAAGCTAATTGAAGAAAAGCTCATACCAGATCCGGAAGAAGTTAGAAAGCTAGCCTATGATGGCTTCGTCTACATCCAAAACGGTAAGCTACTAAGTGGTGCGATTGATAAGAAAGCTTATGGAAGGGAAGATGGTATAATACTCGATTTGATCGTTAGAGAGTATGGAGTTGAGAGGGCTAGACAGTTCCTGGATCAGGTTACTAAGCTTACAATATGGGTTATTACTCACAAGGGCTTCACAACTGGAATAGATGACGAAGATCTTCCTGAGGAGGCTAGAGATAGAATTAGAGAAATTATAAGGGAAGCTGAAGAAAGAGTTCAAAGATTAATAGAAGCTTACAAGAGAGGAGAACTTGAGCCCCTCCCAGGAAAGTCCCTAGAAGAAACATTAGAGAGTAAGATCATGGCCGTCTTAGCTGAAGCTAGAGATAACGCAGGTTCCGTAGCTGAGAAGTATCTCGGTATGAATAATCATGCAGTAATAATGGCGAAGACTGGAGCTAGAGGTAAGATACTTAACATAACTCAGATGGCAGCTTTGCTTGGTCAACAGTCGATTAGAGGGAGAAGACTTTACAGAGGTTTCAAGGGGAGGGTTCTCAGTCACTTTAAGCCGGGAGATTTAGGGGCTAGAGCAAAAGGTTTCGTCGTAAATTCCTATAAGAGCGGCCTAAGTCCCCAGGAATACTTCTTCCATGCAATGGGTGGTAGAGAGGGTCTCGTAGATACTGCTGTTAGAACTGCTCAGAGTGGTTATATGCAGAGGAGACTCATCAATGCTCTCCAGGATCTTAAGGTTGACTATGATGGGACGGTAAGGGATCCAACAGGAGTAATAGTTCAGTTCCGCTATGGAGAGGATGGAGTTGATCCAATGAAGAGTTGGGGTGGAAAGACCGTTGATGTTGATAGGGTTATTGTGAGAACCTTAATCAAGATGAGATCCAACGGAAAGAAGTGAGGTGATGGTTTATGGTTTCTTCCTCTACCATTAAATCTTTGATTGAAAAGAAGGGTAAAGATCTTCCTGAGAGCGTTAAGCAGGAGCTATATGAAAAGCTTATCAAGTACAATGAAAAGTACAAGCTCACCAAGGTTGAGGTGGAAACTATAATAGATGAGGTTATTAAGGAATATGAAAAGGCCCTTATCGAGCCTGGAGAAGCCGTTGGTACCGTAGCGGCTCAGTCTATAGGTGAGCCTTCAACCCAAATGACACTTAATACCTTCCACTATGCAGGTGTTGCTGAGATAAACGTTACCCTGGGTCTCCCTAGGATCATTGAGATAGTCGATGCGAGGAAGAACCCTTCAACACCTATGATGACGGTTTACCTTGATGAAGAGCACCGCTACGATAGGGAAAAGGCCGAGGAAGTGGCGAGGAGAATAGAGGGTACAACTTTGGAGAATCTGGCAAGGACGACTACTTTAGACTTAATTAACATGGAATTTATAGTTGAAGTAGATCCTGAAAGGCTTGAAAAAAGCGGATTGACGATGGAAAAGATTCTTAAAAAGCTTCAAAGCTCATTTAAGAGCGCTGAGTTCGAAGCCGATGGGTACACCTTGATAGTCAGACCTAAGAAAATTGAGAAGATTTCGGATCTTAGAAGGCTCTCCGAAAAGGTTAAAAAGCACCGCCTTAAGGGTCTCTCGGGCGTTGGGAAGACAATCATAAGGAAAGAAGGGGATGAGTACGTCATTTATACTGAGGGATCAAACTTTAAGCAAGTATTAAAGGTTCCTGGGGTCGATCCTACTAGAACGAGAACCAATAATATTCATGAGATTGCGGAAGTCCTCGGAATTGAAGCTGCAAGAAATGCAATAATTGAAGAGATTATAAACACGATGCACGAACAGGGTCTCGAGGTTGATATAAGACACATAATGTTGGTTGCTGATATAATGACCCTTGATGGAGTGGTAAGGCCCATAGGAAGGCATGGTGTGGTGGGTGAAAAGGCTAGCGTACTTGCAAGGGCGGCCTTCGAGATCACGGTTCAACACCTATTTGAGGCCGCCGAGAGGGGAGAAGTTGACAACCTTAGTGGTGTCATTGAAAACGTGCTCATCGGTCAGCCCGTTCCAGTAGGAACGGGCATGGTTAAACTGACTATGAAGTTACCATTAAAACCACAGAAAGAGAAAGAGGAGGTGTAGTGAATGGATCTAGCGTTTGAGCTTAAGAAGGCTCTTGAAACAGGTAAAGTTATCCTGGGATCTAATGAAACTATAAGGCTTGCCAAGACAGGTGGTGCTAAGCTGATTATCGTAGCTAGGAATGCACCGAAGGAGATAAAGGATGACATTTACTATTATGCAAAGCTCAGTGATATTCCAGTTTATGAGTTCGAAGGAACCAGCGTAGAACTCGGAACCTTACTTGGTAAGCCGTTTGTCGTTGCTTCCCTTGCAATAGTCGACCCAGGTGAGAGCAGAATACTAGCATTAGTTAAGAGGTGAGGTAAAATATGCCGTTAAAACTGAACACGGATCAGATAAAGTATATAGCACTTTTCGAGAGCTTCACGGGAGCGACTGTTCTTGACTGCCTAATAGACCAAGAGAGAAACAGGCTTATCTATGTAATTAAAAAGGGAGAAATGGGTCTCGCATTAGGAAAGAGAGGGATAAACGTTAGAAGAGTGGAGAGCTTACTTGGGAAGGAAATAGATCTCATAGAACATTCAGAAAATCCAGAAGAGTTCATCAAGAATATCTACAGAACGATGGGCGTAAAGGTTAAAAGAGTCCACATAACTGAAAAGAAAGACGGTAAAAAAGTTGCACTCTTGGATGTCAACCCAAGAGATAAGCCAAGGGCGATTGGTAGGGGCGGGCATAACATTAATATTGTTAGGCAACTAATGGAGAGGCACCATGGGATTGAAGATGTGATAATAGTATAAGGTGATGCTCATGCCAGGTAAGAAAGCTCCAAATGGAGAATTTGCAGGAAGGAAGTTAAAGCTTAAGAGGAAAAAGTTCAGGTGGAGTGATATTCGTTACAAGAGGAGAGTTCTCAGGCTTAAGGAGAAGAGCGATCCTTTAGAGGGTGCTCCTCAGGCAAGGGGAATAGTGCTCGAGAAGATAGCAGTTGAAGCAAAGCAACCCAACTCAGGGATGAGAAAAGCCGTTAGGGTTCAACTGATTAAGAATGGTAAGGTAGTCACGGCATTCTGTCCTGGAGATGGTGCAATAAACTTCATAGACGAGCACGATGAAGTTATCATCGAGGGAATAGGTGGTCCAAAGGGCGGTTCGATGGGTGACATACCAGGAATAAGGTACAAAGTCGTCAAGGTCAACCGTGTCAGCCTTAAAGAACTTGTCAAGGGTAGAAAAGAGAAGCCAAGGAGGTGAAGGAGGTGGCCAAGCCACTCCAGGAGAGGTTCTTTATTCCTCACGAGATCAAGGTAATGGGAAGATGGAGCACTGAAGATGTTGAGGTTAAGGATCCCTCCCTAAAACCATACATAAACCTTGAGCCAAGGCTTTTGCCTCACACCCATGGAAGGCATGCGAAGAAGCACTTTGGAAAAGCTAACGTTCACATAGTTGAGAGACTAATAAATAAGGTTATGAGGAGTGGTGGGAGTCACTACAAGGTTGCTGGACACTTCATGAGAAGGGAGCACAGGTCATTAAATAGTAAGAAAGTTAGGGCATATGAAGTAGTTAAGGAGGCTTTTAAGATAATCGAGAAGAGGACTGGAAAGAACCCGATTCAAGTTTTAGTGTGGGCAATTGAGAATGCAGCTCCAAGAGAGGATACAACAAGCGTAATGTTCGGTGGTATAAGGTATCACGTTGCAGTTGATATCTCACCACTGAGGAGGCTTGACGTTGCATTGAGAAACATTGCCCTTGGAGCTTCAGCTAAGTGCTATAGGACGAAGATGAGCTTCGCTGAGGCTTTAGCTGAGGAAATAATCCTAGCAGCAAACAAGGATCCAAAGAGCTACGCTTATAGCAAGAAACTTGAAATTGAAAGGATTGCAGAATCCTCACGTTGAATTAGATTTTCATAACCTTCTTATATACCCCTCTTTTTCAATTCTATACGGGGATGCAAATGGTAACGATACTCTATCCTACGGATTTTTCTGAAGTATCTAAAAAAGCCCTCTTGGAATGTATCCCAAAAATTGTATCCACTTTTGGAGAGGATAGTAAGTTAATCCTCCTTCATGTCGTTGATATAACTATGGTTAACATAGAGGCCCCAGCCTTAATGGAAGTTGATAAGAGGGATCTCGATAGGTTACTAATTTTATCCGAGAGATGGGGATTAATGTAGAGACAGTAGTTAGGATTGGTATCCCATCGCTAGAGATATCCGAAGTAGCAAAAGAGGAAAATGTCAACTTAATAGTTATCCCATCCAAAGGGCAGAACATCTTAAGGCAAATGCTCTTGGGTAGTACAGCTTCAAATCTGGCCAGGATAACTCGTAAACCCGTGTTGATCTTGAGGTACGAAGTTGAAGATGGGAAGATTAAATCCCTTCAGGAATGCTCAAACATATTTGAGAGACCTCTTGTTGCACTGGATCTTTCAGAGTGTTCTGAAAAGATCATAAAAAATATTAGGAACTTACCAGAGGTTAAAGAGGCTATCCTATTTCACGTTGTTGATTACGGAAAAGTTGAGGAGCTGGAAGCTAATATAAACAATGCTAAAAAGGCGTTATCTGAGTACGGTAAGCTTCTCCCCTGGAAAATTAAAGTTGAGATACAGGCCGGGATAGCCTCCAGGGGAATAATAGGGGCCGCAATTAATAATGTCGCTACCCTTGTAGTTATAGGGAAGAAGGGTAAGAGCATTCTAAAGGAATTACTCTTGGGTAGCACAGCTGAAAGGGTGATCAGGGATTGTAGGCTTCCAACTCTCTTAATTCCATGCGATTAGGTGATTAAAATGTTTAAGTACAAGCAAGTTATCGTAGCTAGAGCTGACCTAAAGCTGAGCAAGGGGAAGCTGGCCGCTCAGGTGGCTCATGGAGCAGTTACCGCGGCTTTTGAAGCCTATAAAAAGAAAAGGGAATGGTTTGAAGCCTGGTTTAGGGAGGGCCAGAAAAAGGTAGTCGTTAAAGTTGAAAGCGAGGAAGAGTTATTTAAACTAAAGGCCGAGGCTGAGAAGCTTGGGCTTCCCAATGCTCTTATAAGGGATGCGGGATTGACTGAGATACCCCCAGGAACCGTGACGGTATTAGCAGTTGGCCCCGCCCCTGAAGAGATCGTTGATAAAGTTACAGGGAACTTAAAGTTGCTCTAGGAGATTTAAAATGCTAGAGGATCCTTTAAGGAACCTTCGGTATTTAACATCATCTCCTGGGATAGGTGGGAAAATAAAAGTGTATCCTGAAGATTTTATCGTAAAGGAGGTAATTCCAAAGTCAATCTTTAGGGGAGGAAGGTGCAGGATATATCTCCTTAAGAAGAAGAACTGGGAAACGATGGCCGCAATAAAGGAGATTGCGAAGAGGATTGGAATTCACTACTCTGAAATAGGTTTCGCCGGAACCAAGGATAGGCATGCTGTCACCTATCAATACATAAGCATATGCAGGGAAGTTGACCTAGAAAACGTTGCAATTAAAGATGTAACCTTAAGGTTCGTAGGGTATGGAAGGCCGTTGAAGCTTGGTCTCCTTTTAGGCAATTTTTTTAAGATAAGGGTTAGAGATACTACTCCGGAGCTCTTGCCAAACATTTTAAAGGAGGCCAAGGAAAAAGGAGGGTTTCCCAATTATTTTGGTATTCAAAGGTTTGGAGAAAAGAGGAGCGTTAATCACATAGTTGGCAAGTTACTCCTCCTGGGAAAATATGAAGAAGCAGCTGAGGTCTTCCTGGGTTACCCTGGAAATGGGATGGAAGGTGATGAAGCCAGGAAAAAATTCCTGGAAACTAAGAACGTTGATCTAGCCTTAGAAGAGTTTCCAAAGTTTTTGAGATATGAGAGGGCAATGCTCTATAAATACAGGGAAACTGGGAGCTGGAAGAGATCCTTCTTAGCCCTCCCGAGGCCAATACTCAGGATATTTATCCACGCATTTCAGTCTTACCTCTTTAACCTCTACATCTCAAGGAGAATCGAAGAAGGATTTCCGCTAAACGAGGCACTTCCTGGGGATATAGTTGTTCAAGTTAAGAAGGGGATTCCGCTAAGGGATAGGACGTATAGAGTTACAGAATCAAATTTAGACTTTGTCAATGAAAAAATAATGCAGGGAGAAGCAATGGTTTCTGGTCCAATATTTGGATATTCCTATAGGAGATCTCATGGGATCCCAGGAAGATTAGAGGATGAAATATTGGAGGAAGCTGGAGTAAGCTTAGAGAACTTTAAGAGGTTGCCAAAGCCAATGAGGGAGCCTGGAGGGAGGAGGGAATTGTTGATAAAACCTAGGGGATTCAGATACAAAACTGAGGGAAGGGATGTTTTGTTTAAGTTTTTCCTCCCGAAGGGGGTTTACGCTACAAGCGTTTTGAGGGAGATAATAAAACCTACTTGAGCTCTATTCCCTTCACCTTATCGCTCACGTATCCCTCCAGGATCTCAACCCTTATCTCCCTTTTCTCTCCTGTTAAATCTGACATTAAGGAAATAGCCCTTTGATAGTCCCATAGTCTCCTCTTCGCAGCATCTGTAACCTTATAGGCCATGACTATTATCTCTTTTTCCATCTTCTTACTTACCATTTCGATGACCTTAAGGGCATCTTCCTCCGTAAATACTCCCTTCTTTTTCACTAGCATGGCATTCACCTTTTCGGCTTAATGATCTTAGCTATATAAAAGGCCTCGGTGTCGTTATCTTGGGGATGAATTCTGATCGTTTTCTTAAGTTCCTCCGAATATCTTCTCCCTTCCCATTCTAGAACTGGTTCTGTACTTTTTATCGGTAGGTTTATCTTTTTAAGCTTTGCATCTGTTTTTTGAAGGAGATAATCGACGACTTCCTCATTTTCTAGAGGATCCACGGTGCACGTTGAATATACTAGTACTCCCCCTGGTTTTAAAGCCCTGTAAGCTGCAAGTATGAGCTTTTTCTGTAGCCTTGAGTGATAGTAAACTTTGCCGAGGCTCCAAGTCTTTGCAAATTTAAAGTTTTTTCTGATCATCCCCACTGAAGAGCATGGGGCATCGAGGAGAATCCTGTCAAAAGTGTCCTCATATTTAGCGTAATGCGCACCATCCCTTACCGTAACCTTTGCTATCAAAACTCCTGCCCTAGTTAAGTTCGCTATTAGGATGTTTGCCCTATCTCTCTTTGCATCGTTTGCAATTATGCACCCATCATTTTCCATATATTGAGCGATTTGAGTAGTTTTACTTCCTGGGGCCGCGGCCATGTCAAGGATCAGCTCTCCTGGCTTTGGGTCGAGAACAACTGGAGGTATCATAGAGCTAGCTTCCTGGGGGATTATTAAGCCGAGGGAATATTCGATTAGTTCCCCGTAATTAACGCTATAAGAGTTTATGTAGAATCCCTCTCCCTTCGTCCATGGAATCCTCTCGAGTTCAAACTTTTCCTCTAGGAGTTTTTTTATTTCATTTAATTTTCCTTTGAGGGTGTTTATCCTTATGCTTGGCCTCAGCGGTTTATATAGATAGGCCCAGAAATCTTCACTATCATCTAGCTTCGAGTACCTCTCTACTAACTTCCTATTTATCTTAGCTAGCTCCTCCTTATAATCCATCGAACCACCTCATATGTCTGGAACAAGCTGGGCCATCCACTTTCCATTGGGTAACCTCTCTATTTTCATATCATGGTATGTTATGGCCTTAACTTCTTCCTTTGGTTCATGTTTCTTAAGATCTAACTTTTCCCCATAGGCTTTTGCTCTAAGCCTGTACTTTCCATTGACCCTCTCTATCTTTACCTCAAAATCCCTGAAAACTAACCCTTCGATGTCGTGAATTACTAGTAGCTCTTCAAGGAAGCTATATAATAGTGCTTCCAAATCTTCAGCTTCAACTTCAATCTCCCTAACTTCCTTCTTTTCAACTTTATTGACGTTGACCATGACGTCGAACAAAGCTATTGCCACGGCCTCAAAGGCTTCTTCCAGGGAATCACCGTAACCCCTTATTCCTATATCCGCCGTGTGCTCGTAATGCTCCCACTTTTTCATAATCTCACCCCTCTAACTTTAAGCGAGATCTTTTAAAAACAACTATCCTAAAAGAGAGCATGTTTGTGGATGGGGATCTGCACATACATTCTCACTACTCTAAAGCGGTTTCCAAGCTTATGGTATTTCCAATAATAGCCGAGAACGCTAAGCTTAAGGGGCTTGGACTCGTCGGAAGTGGTGATATATTGAATCCAAAATGGGAAGAAGAGCTGCTAAAATATGGTGAAAAAGTTGATGAGGGAACCTTCGAAATAAAGGGCGTAAGATTTTTGCTTACGGCCGAGGTTGAGGATGATAGAAGGGTTCATCATCTCCTAATATTCCCAAGCATTGAACAAGTTCATGAGCTTAGAGAGATCTTAACTAAATATTCTCAGGATCTTGAAGTTGAAGGTAGGCCTCACATTTCTCTCTCGGCCCAGGAGATAGCGGAGATTGCAAATGATTTGGGGATTTTAATAGGACCCGCTCACGCTTTCACACCTTGGACTTCTCTCTACAAGGAATATGACTCGCTTAAGGAAGCTTACGGAGATGCAAAAGTCGACTTTCTTGAGCTTGGGTTATCTGCTGATTCAGAAATGGCCGACATGATAAGGGCTCATCACAAGCTTCCTTACCTTAGCAATTCCGATGCTCACTCTCCACACCCTCACAGACTTGGAAGGGAGTTCAATAGATTTAAAGTCGAGGATATAACTTTTGATGAGATTAGGAAAGCTATATCTGGAAGGGGAGGAAGGAAGATCGTTCTGAACGCTGGTTTAGATCCTAGATTGGGTAAGTATCACTTAACTGCATGCTCTAGATGTTACACTAAATATTCCCTAAGGGATGCAATAGCGTTAAGGTGGAAGTGCCCGAAATGTGGAGGGACAATAAAGAAAGGTGTTAGGGATAGGATCCTGGAGCTAGCCGATACTAATGAAAGACCTAAGGATAGACCTCCTTACCTTAGGCTTGCCCCATTAGCAGAGATAATAGGAATGTCCATCAATAAGGGAATAGAGAGTAAATCCGTAAGGAGAATTTGGAAGAGATTCGTTAGAGAGTTTGGTAGTGAAATAGCGGTTCTAGTTGACGTTCCAATAGAGGAATTAGCTAAAGTTCATGAAGAGGTTGCCAAGGCAATTTGGGCATATAGGAATGGAAAGCTCATTATTATTCCTGGGGGTGGGGGAAAGTACGGGGAAATAAAGTTGCCCGATGAGCTGAAAAATGCTAAAATTGAAAATCTTGAGTCTTTAAGCATAAACCTTAGGGAGGAAAGCATAAAGCCTAAGCAAACATCAATCCTTAATTTCTTAAAATAATTAAATTAGGAAAGCTTTTAAATATGAAGTTTACTCTACATAAAGGAAACTTTACATGCGGGAGTTTGGAGACATGTTCATTTACGAGGAGGATTAAGATGAAAGTGCTAGGTATCATTCTATACCTTAGTGGGTTGGTTATGAGTATCGTAAAGCCCCCCATAGAAAGGCTAGCATGCATGGTAGTTCCAAGTGGAGAGGTTTGTACTGGGGTAAATCCAATAATTTTGTCGATAGAGCTCGGCCTTATATTACTTGGATCGATGTTGCTTGCCCAGTGTAGTAAGGAGAAACTCGGGTGGATGGCGGTCTCTACTGGAGTGGGAATAGCTATTATAGGGGGATACTCGGGTTTATCATCTTTAGTTCTCCTGGGGGCCGTATTGGGAAGCATGGGTCTTGTAGTTTATAAATTAAGGAGGTGAAACCTTGGTTGCGGTTAACGTTGTTAACCTTGAGAAAGATTATGGAAAGGTGAAAGCACTCAGGGGAATTACCTTTTCCATAGAGGAAGGTGAGATATTTGGATTGATTGGCCCAAACGGTGCGGGTAAGAGCACTACCCTTAAGATACTGGCCACCCTCTTGAGGCCAACGGGTGGAAAAGCAGAGGTTTTTGGATTTGATGTAGTTAAGGAAGCAGATGAAGTTAGGAAGCTTATAAGTTACCTCCCAGAAGAGGCAGGAGCTTATAAAAGGCTTACAGGCTTGGAATACCTAAAGTTTATGGCTAAACTCTACGCTAAAGATTCAAGAAAAGCTGAAAAGATGTTGAAGCTTGGGATCGAGCTCAGTGGATTAGGAGATAGGTTAAGGGATAAGATCTCTACCTACTCAAAGGGAATGGTAAGGAGGTTGCTCCTTGCCAGAGCTCTAATGGTTAAGCCCAAACTTGCAATTCTTGATGAACCTACGAGCGGTCTTGACATAATGAACGCCTTTGAAATAAGGAGGATAATTAGAGAGTTCTCGAAGGAGGGGGTTACCTTCCTCATCTCAAGTCACAATATGCTTGAAGTCGAGTACCTCTGCGATAGGGTTGCTCTAATTCACAAGGGTAAGATAGTTGAAGTTGGCTCTCCTCACGAACTTAAGGAGAAACATAAGGCGGAAAATCTTGAAGAAGTCTTTATGGAGGCTGTTAAGAATGTCTGACTTCATGGTTATCCTCATGAAGGAACTTAGAGACATGCTCAGGGATAGAGGGGTAATAGTGGGAATAATAATAGTACCCCTAATCCTTT
Source organism: Pyrococcus horikoshii OT3 (assembly GCF_000011105.1). Lineage (NCBI taxonomy): Archaea > Methanobacteriati > Methanobacteriota > Thermococci > Thermococcales > Thermococcaceae > Pyrococcus > Pyrococcus horikoshii. The sequence goes on along the minus strand of NC_000961.1, from coordinate 1,363,485 downwards.
ATCCCGCCCTGGGTCAGATGATACAGATTGGAATGGAGGAGGCCAAGAAAGAGACAAGCGTTGTAATAGCGAACTTCGATGAGGGAGCATATGCTAAGCTTATAATAAAGGGGCTTAAGTTAACTCCCAACGTTACGGTGATTACGATAGAGGCAGAGAGCATTGAAGAAGCTCTTAAGATAGCTCAGGAAAAGAAGTATAATGTTCTCGTAGTTATACCAAGGAACTTCTCAAAAAGCATAGAGGAGAACGAAAAGGCCGTTATCGATGTTTATGGAATCTTCACCGGGCTAAGCTTAGGAATGAAAGAGAGCATAAGTGAGTCAAGGATAAATGCCGTTGTCAACATAATAGGCGAAGAGTTGGCCAAGTTAAAAATCAAAAACAACTTTGAGAATCCTGAGGCAGTCCTTCATCCAATAGAAGTTAAGGGATATTCGGTAGTTAAGGGTAGAATTGTGAACTTACCTCCCTCAATTGTTTCAGGAATTTTAGCATCGCAGGCATTTTCAATTCCAATAGTGGTATTCATAATGTTCACCTTCGTTTCTCAGATGGCTGCAAGTAGTGTGGCAAGCGAAAAGGAGAACAAAACCCTAGAGACCCTCCTAACTTTGCCTGTTTCCAGGACGTCAATAGTTGCCGGGAAGATGATAGGGGCTGGGATAATGGGGTTGATAGCTGCAATATCTTATATGATAGGAATGAGAAAGTACTTTTCGAGCTTTACCGAGATGAACATAAATCTCAGCGAGATAGGAATAAAGATCGAGCCAAGGTCCTATGCTCTCTTCGCGATAATAATGTTCCTTACAATAGTGTTTGCAATAGCTTTGGCCATGCTCCTTGGAGTTTTTGCTGAGGATACGAAAAGTGCCAATACCTTAGTTAGCATGGTAATGATGCCGTTGCTCTTCCCGACCTTTGCATTCATGGTAGTTGACCTTCAGTCGATACCTCCTCTAGTTAGGTACACTCTCTATGCGATTCCATTTAGCCATCCAGTTATAGCCTCTAGGGCCATGCTTTTCGGGGAGTATGAGGTTATGCTCAGGAGCATAATATACTTGACCCTGATATCTCTGCTCACCCTTTACGTAACAGCAAGGCTCTTTTCAAGCGAAAAATTACTAACCGCAAGGCTAAAATTAAAAAGAAGGAGTTAGAGGCTTATTATTCCAAGGATTTCTCCTGTTTTCAAATTTATTATTCTAACTTCTCTCTCTGTTGTATTTAGCAGTGCAACGCTCTTAATGCCCGTTAAATACCCACAGACCTCCCCAGGATTAACTACTATGGTTCTTCCAACTTCTTGTATCCCATATTTATGGGTGTGCCCCCTTATCACGATGTCATAAAGCTGGCTTTTAGCGAAGGCTTCAACAACCCTCTCATCAGTTCCATGGAGCATTACAACCTTAAGGCCATCAAGGTTTAACGTTAGTATATCATCTTTTATTCCAAGTTTCTCTCTTAGACCTTCTCTTTCTCCATCATTGTTTCCAAAAACACCTTTAAGGGGTGCCTTAAGGTTTGACAGCTCCTTGGCCACAAATGGGGCCACGAAGTCACCGGCATGAAGAACGAGGTTTACGCCTTCTCTATTAAAGAACTCAACGGCCAATCTTATGGCCGAGAGATTGTCATGGGTATCGCTCATTATACCGACCTTCATAATCACACCCTCCTAATAACTCTAATCTTTCCAGGTTCTCCAACATTTCCATCTACATCAAAAATCCTTCCCAGGAAGCTTTCGACAACCCAGATATTTGTTTTTAAATGATTTGTAATTTCGCTAACCCATATAACACCTCCCGAAAATGCTAGGAAAGGAATTAGTTGATCACCGAGGAACTTGTCTACGCAATGTCCTGGCTTTAGCTGATCTAATAGTTCTTGAGCGGCCTCCTTTCCAACAATCTCTGCGGGTTTTCCTTTCTTCCCTAGTGCATCCCCTCCCAGCCTTAGGCAATCTGTCTCGGCCCATACTACTATTCCGCTTCCCGGACCAATTGACCTTGAAATCTCCGTCCTTATCTCTATCGGTACTTTTAATTGCAATAGTTCGTCTTTTGCTGCCCTCGCTTGCCTTTCAGCTACATGAGAAGGTAAATTTGTAGCATGACTTATCCCCTCGATCTTTATTATCCTGGAATATTCCTTTGCCACTAACTCCCTCTTTTCATTCCATGGTTCCACGTATCCCTCAACTATCCCACCACCCTTTGGATAGTGTCCCCTCCTAATTACCCTAATTTCTCCATGTATTCCGATCTTTTCCAACGCGAAAAGCGTTACATTGCTAAGGTAGTCAACCGGTGGACTCCAAGATACATCTGTACCTCCCGTTATTCTAAATTTCACCTTTTCCCTAGCGAATACCATTGCAGGAAGTAGGGCTTGGAGAACTAGGGTTATACTACCTGCAGTCCCAATGTCAATGCTTATCTCTTTTGCTTCAAGTTTCTTTGGGATGAACACGAGCTCCCTTGAACCAACGTGAGCACCTTTAACTTCAGCATTTGCAAGATGCTTAAGGGCTAATATAGCATGCAAATGTTGTGGTCTTAGGCCAGGATTCGGCCTATTGGCCCTGATGTTCACTATTCTCACAGGCTCGCCCGTTATCGTCGAAAGTGCAACTGAAGTCCTAAGAATTTGACCCCCTCCTTCCCCATAGCTTCCATCGATGGTTATCATATAATACCCCCGGTGACTATCGTGGCCATTTCCTTTAAAAGCTCTATTTCGCTTTTTCTTCCCCTCTTTCTCAACTTCTTCCATAGATTTGAAAGTATCTCCACCCCTAGGAACGTTTTATACTCCTCCGGAAACATTGCAACGAGATCTTGGGGAACTTTAGTTCCAAGCACCATTGAAAGCATCTGAGCAAAAGTTTCATCGTCGAAGGGAGGAAGGTTTATCCTTATGGGGAACTTCAATCCGGAGTACCTTTCAGGGTACTTAGTGTCTACAACTAATGTAAAGTTAAGTGGTATCCTTATTTGTCTCCCCTTAAGTGAAACCTTAACTTCTCCTCTTCTTTTCAGCTTCAATAGCATAACTACTAGGTCCCTAGGAGGCTCGGTAAGAACTAAGAATCCTTTCATTGCTTTAACGAATAGTGGGGGTTCATATACGTTCTCTTCAACTTCTTGAAATGAGAAGCTATCGAGCTCGTCAATATGAGCATCCCAATGAACAACAGGTGGTGTTATTATCACCCTATCTAAATATGATCCCTGGACGGTGTGTAGCTCCTCGTCGAAGACCTTTATTATTATGTTATCCCTTTCAATTAATCTGGGGATCGATACCACTCCTTTTACAGCTCTTTTAATTACCTCTGGAACGTTCAACTCGGCCCTATTGAGAATGAATGTGTCTTCCATGAGGGATAGCAGGAGTAGCTTTTTCATGTACTTCTCCGGTAACTTTAAATTCGAAAAGTCTATAGATATTTCTTCCTTTATTATCGTTGATACTTTATCTTTATCTTCTCCCTGGAGCCTCTCAATTAGAGACTTAGAAATTGCAGTTATCTGATAAATTTTCTCAGCTCCTCTCGTATGTAAGACGCCGTTTGAGACAAGTCTTAGTCCGAGTCTAGCGAGCATTGCAGAGAGATCTTCCTCGGTCCTTGTGCTGATAATATCTTTTCCTTTTATATCTTCTAATCCCCTTTGAATAACAACGAAGTCTGAGGGATGAAGGTTATTCTCCCTGAGGAATTGATCTAGGATCGTTATCGCGAGATCCTCGTTCAGTGCATAGACCTTGATAAACTCTATTGTTCCATCCTGTTTCATTCCTGCAAAAACTACAGAATCGTATCTTTCCATGGGCTTACTTATCCCCTCCATATTTCGTCTCCCATTCTTTGAAATAACTCTTTCTCCTTAAAATAACTTTGCAAAATCCTTATATATTCTAAACGTAACACTCAGATGGAAATCTAAATGGAGGTGAGGAATATGGTGGACTACGAGCTTTTAAAAAAGGTAGTTGAAGCCCCTGGAGTTTCTGGGTATGAATTCTTGGGGATTAGGGATGTTGTTATAGAGGAGATCAAGGACTATGTAGATGAAGTTAAGGTTGACAAGCTGGGAAACGTTATAGCTCACAAGAAGGGAGAAGGGCCAAAAGTTATGATAGCGGCCCACATGGATCAGATAGGGTTGATGGTTACTCACATAGAGAAGAACGGATTCTTAAGAGTTGCTCCGATTGGAGGAGTCGATCCAAAAACTCTGATAGCTCAAAGGTTTAAGGTCTGGATTGATAAAGGTAAGTTCATTTATGGAGTTGGCGCATCGGTACCGCCTCACATTCAGAAGCCAGAGGACAGGAAGAAGGCCCCTGATTGGGATCAGATATTTATAGACATAGGTGCTGAAAGCAAGGAAGAAGCTGAGGATATGGGAGTTAAGATCGGGACGGTAATTACGTGGGATGGAAGATTGGAAAGGTTAGGTAAGCATAGGTTCGTAAGTATAGCTTTTGATGATAGAATTGCAGTATATACGATACTGGAAGTTGCCAAGCAGCTTAAGGATGCTAAGGCTGATGTATACTTCGTTGCCACTGTTCAGGAGGAGGTAGGACTTAGAGGTGCTAGAACGTCAGCATTTGGAATCGAACCCGATTATGGCTTTGCGATTGATGTTACTATAGCAGCAGACATTCCAGGAACGCCAGAGCACAAGCAAGTAACCCACTTGGGAAAGGGAACTGCGATAAAGATAATGGATCGCTCGGTTATATGCCATCCAACGATAGTAAGATGGTTGGAGGAATTGGCGAAGAAGCATGAGATACCATACCAGCTTGAGATCCTCTTAGGTGGAGGAACGGATGCCGGAGCGATCCACTTAACAAAAGCAGGTGTTCCAACTGGAGCATTAAGCGTTCCAGCTAGGTATATTCACTCTAACACTGAAGTCGTTGATGAAAGAGACGTTGACGCAACGGTTGAGCTAATGACTAAAGCCCTTGAAAACATCCATGAGCTTAAGATCTAAACGTTTATTTACCTCTTATTTTTACCATATTTCTGGTGAATTCATAATGAGGGTTATTAAGGAATGGAATGTAAAAATTAAGCTAGTAAGGACCAAAAGAGGCGCAATTCTTCATATGATAGAACTTAAACCGGGGCACTTTTTCCTGGAACAAAACCCACTTAAACCTTCTAAATATGGAGAAGCTTACAGGAAAATAAAGCAAAATTTCCCAGAATTTTACTTCTTCTGGGAAATAAAGGATAATAAATATACTGGAAAAGTCTTTGCCGGGGCATTCCTTGAGAAGGAGGAAATAGATGAATTCCTAACGCTTTTAGCAAAGACGGAGGACTTCAAAAAGCTAGAGCATGTGTTGGAAGAGATTGAGGAGATTGAAGAGGGGGAGGAATAATATTTTTAAATCCTACCTCTATCACTTTTTGTGAGCGGGGGTGCCCGAGCCTGGCCAAAGGGGCCGGACTTAAGATCCGGTGCCGTAGGGCTGCGCGGGTTCGAATCCCGCCCCCCGCACCAATTCTTGCATAGGTGAGAAAGATGATGCCAATGAATCCTAAGCAACTTAAAAAACTTATGAAACAGCTTGATATGAGGCAATTAGAAGGTGTTAAAGAAGTAATCATAAAGATGGAAGATCGGGAGATAATAATAAAGGAACCTATCGTCACTGTTATTAAGGCAATGGGAGAAAAGATGTACCAAATAGCTGGAGGGAGCGAAGAGGAAAAAGCTATTATAAATATTTCGGAGGAGGATATAAAGCTTGTTATGGAACAGGCTGGAGTTGATTATGAAACTGCAAAAAAAGCATTAGAGGAAACTGGTGGGGATTTAGCAGAGGCCATTTTAAGGTTGACCGATAGCGGTGTCGAGTAGTTTCATTGAAACCGACTTTTTAATTTCGGGCTCAAGTTCCTCTATGTATTCGCTATACTTCTTCATGAATTCCAAGGCTTCTTTGGGTAGTTTATCTTTCTTAATTAACCTTTTCAGGACTTCTCTTAGAAATCCTAAGTTCTTCAGCCGGGATAGAAATGCATCTGCAAGTTCCAATCCAGCCTTCACTGAGTTTTCATCCTTCTCCTCTAATAGGTTTAATGCTGTTTCAATTAGATCATCCATTAAGGAAGGATAGTTAGTTGCAAGTCCTGCTAAGACTTTTGCTGAAGTTGATCTTATCCAGGGGTTATAATGGGTTAAGAGCTGTTTTAGTTGCGGGATTATCTTTGTAGCATCATCTATTTTCAGATAATCCACAGCGTTTGAAATTACCCAAAGTGCATCTAGCTTTGTCAGCAAATCCCCAGAAATGAATAACTTAACTACCAGCTGTAGAACCTTATAATCCGATTTCGCAAGTTCCAAAACGGCCAAGTGTTGTTCTCTTTCAAACATCTCTTTAATTATTTCTATTGTGTAATCTTTTTTCTCAACATCGATTGGTTGTTCAGCTTTTTTGAACTCCCCCTTTAATATTTCATCTATTTTATCCTTGGTGGAACTAGCTTCTCCCATTTCATCAAGTTTCTTGGAAGCTTTTTCAAGGCTCTCCCTTGAGAGATACTCTTTCCTGTCTATTGCAACTTCAACTATTCCAAGTGCAGCTTTCCTAACAACGGGATTTTCATCGTTTAACACGTCAAGGGCCAAGTTAAATGCCTCTTCCATGATCTCTGGATCTTTAGTTCTTACAACGATCTCTTTTAGCACTCTTAGGGCGGAGACCTTTTTCTTCTCGGATTTTCCTTTTAGGATGTTCTTGATCCAGGAGAATATCATCCTTGCTACTCTTATTATTTTAGCACCTAGAGTTGCAACTCCCTCTGCGGCGTACTCATTTATCGGTTCTGGCTTGTTCTCCACGATACCGATCAATATCTCGGAAAGTCTAGTACTTATATCCTCTGGTAACTCCATGAAGGTCACTATGGCATTTATAGTCTCAACGGCCTGCAAAACTACGGTTTCATCCTTGTCATCTAATAGCCTTATAAGATCTGGAATTACCTCCTTTACCTCATCGATCCCTAGCTCTTTTTTCATTGCAAGCTTCTTTATAATGTACAGGGTCCCCTTTTTTATCAAAGGATCTTTCTCTTGCAATGCCTTTTTGAGTATCGATATTCTATTCTCCCTGTCTTCTTCAACTATCTGGAGGGCTTTTCTCACCCTCCACCCTTTTAAATTCTCCATATATTCTTCATAAACGCTCATTTACCTGCCCTCTCCAGGATTGTTGCTAATAAATCCATTAAGGACAATATTATCCTTCTTTCCTCTTTGCTTGACATTTTATAAATCTGATCTAATTCTTTAATTGTGGCCTCTATCAGTTCCCTCTCAATTTTAGTAAAGTACTCTGCTGTCGATGCATAGAATCGAAGAATAACTAACCTAATTTTGTTCTCCTTAAGCCTTCTCAATGTTATGAGTAGGGTTGCTTTGAAGATTTCAACGTCATTAGTATACGCGAGGAGCTCTCTTATTATTTCGAGTCCAATCTTTACTTCCTCTTCTTCCTCACTCTTTAATAAGGAATCTAGAAATGTTAGGATATCTCTTCTAACTTCAGGGAAAAGTAGATAAAGCTCCGCTAAAGTTTTTATTGCACTATTATGTATCCAAGGGTTTTTATCCTTCACTAACGTCTTTAACTTAGAGAAAATATTCCCCAACTTTTCGGAGGGTATAAACCTGAGTATCCTATAAATCACCCAAAGAGCATCCGCTCTTTTTAAGTAATCTTCTGAAGATAGCATGTCGATTATAGCATTTTGAACGTCTTCATTTTCTTTTGCAATCTCCGCTACTATTTCATGCTTTTCTAGTGCGAACAGCTTTTCAATGTCTTGAATCGAAATTTCATGGTTCTTAGTGGGTAAAACTTCTGGAACTTCACTTTGGATATCGCTAAGAGTTTCAGAACTTATCTCGTCTTTCTTTTTTGTGAGAATGATCTCTAAGGATGAAAGGGCTTTTTTCCTTACTTCACTATCCTGTTCCCTCTTTAGGACATCCCTGATCTCTTTTGCGATCCCCTCAATAACATTCTTATCTTTACTCCTACTGGCAATTTCGGTAAGGGCCGTTAAGGCGGCCTCTTTGACCTCCCTATCTTTGCTCTCTCTTACTAAGGAGACAAGAAAGTTTATAACCTTCTTTATGAGCGTTGTAATTTTTGCTCCAATGATTCCAAGTTCTTCAGCAGCATATTCTCTTAATATTCCTTTTTTAGTAGTTATAACGTTTGTTAATGTTGCTATTATCTTATTATAACTGTCATCTGAGAGGTTAACATCTTCTAAAATAGTTCTGAGGCATTTCATTCCTCGGAGGGCTATTTTTTCATTGGAACTCCTTGTAAGTGTTATTATATCATCTAATAGCTCGTCAACTTCATCCTCCTTAAGTGCTTTCCTTTTTATTAACTTTTCAATTATGAAAAGGGTGTTTTCCACGACTATATTATCCTTATCGTGAAGAAGGGGCCGTAAGATATCTACCTTTTCTGGAGAAAGTTGGAGGGCTTCACTAACTTCACGAACTTTCCATCTTTTTAAGTCTTCACGGAGTTGGGTTAAATTTATTATTGAGAAACTTGATCCCATGTGAGCACCTCATAATCTAATTTTCACTTAATAAAATATAAGGATTTAGGAAAATTCTACTTTATTGGAAGTTCTGTAGTTTCCTTATGGGTCTTGAGAACTATCATTGTATGGGTTCCTTCGACTCCAGGAATACTGCCAATTAAATCAAGAAAATTATTTAGTTCTTCACTATTCTTTGTCCTTATCTTGACAACCATGTCATAATCTCCTGTAGTTTCATAAACTTCAACTATCTCAGGGTACTTTGCTAAATTTGATGCTACCTCTGAGTACTTCCCAGCTTTGACTTTTACCAAGATAAAAGCGAGCATTGAGTATCCTAAGGCCTCGGGATCTATTATCGCAGTAAACTTTTTAATTACTCCACTCTCTCTTAGCTTTCTAATCCTCTCGTGGATTGTAGACTCTGCGAGTCCAGTAATCTTCGATATCTCTCTCAGGGGAGCTTTCCCATCGTTTTGAAGAATTTTTATTATTTTTTTGTCGATTTCGTCAAGAGGAACCCGCACCTTTCCTCCCCTCAGAAAATTTTTCAAAGAATAAAATATAAATTTGATGGGATCTCATGTAAACTCGGTACTCCTACGGAAAGAGTTATAAACTAACTTCCAATTATGTGTGTGAAACAAGGTTGGGGGGAGGAAAATGGCCGAGAGACCGCTTGACGTTATCCACAGGTCATTAGATAAAGATGTGCTCGTGATTCTTAAGAAAGGATTCGAGTTTAGGGGTAGGCTCATTGGGTATGACATTCACCTGAATGTAGTTCTCGCTGACGCTGAAATGGTTCAGGATGGGGAAGTCGTGAAGAAATACGGTAAGATAGTTATCAGAGGAGACAATGTACTTGCAATATCTCCAACGGAAGAGTGAGGTGAGCTACGATGAGTAGCGGAACACCCTCTCTTGGAAAAAGAAATAAAACTCCAACCCACATAAGGTGCAGAAGGTGCGGTAGAAAAGCCTTTAATGTTAAGAAAGGCTACTGTGCAGCATGTGGCTTTGGAAGGAGCAGGAGACTTAGGAAATATAGATGGAGCAAAAAGTGGAAGAAAAAGAAGAATGTACATTAGCTCTCTTTCTTTATTTACTTATGCTTAGCCTTCCATTTACTCCACTTGTAAAGTGCTGATAGAGCTTTTACTGCTCTCTCTGGTTCAGGATAAGCTGGAATTCCATTCTCATTTAGGACATCAATAGCTTGCTTGGCCTCAATTCCTCCCACTATTGCAACTACAAGTGGCTTCTTTCTTCCACTCTCATTGTACTCCCTTATGATCACATCTGCTAATTCTCTTGGGTCAAGAACAGCCGTTTGGCAGTATAAGACAATGATTGAATGCATATCTGGATGAGCAAGTGCATCTCTTATTGCCCCTTCATAACTCTTTGCGTCGGCCATTCCTGTTAAATCTACGGGATTCTTGTAGCTTCCGAACGGAGGCATGTGGTTTGCAAAGATCTTTAGTTGCTCTAGGTCATCGTAAAGATGCAAACCTTCCTCCTCAGCAGCATCAGTTGCCATGACTCCAATTCCGCCACCATTTGTTATTATTACAACGTTTTCTCCCTGAGGTTCGGGTAAATTGCTTAGGGCTCTCGCCCAATCAAAGGCCTCTCCAATTGTTAAAGCCCTAAGAACTCCAGTTTGCTTGAAAGCGGCTGAATAAATTGTATCACTTCCCGCAAGTGAACCTGTATGAGATGCTGCAGCTTTAGCTCCCCTTTCGCTTCTTCCAGCCTTTATAACTATTATTGGCTTCTTCTTACTAACCTCTTTTGCAACTTCCATGAATCTCCTTCCATCCTTAACACCTTCCATGTAAATTAGGATTGCCTTAGTGTTCTCATCATCCTTGAAGAACTCAAGGAGATCCGCATCATCGATATCCGCTTTATTTCCAACGCTAACCACGGCTGAAAGTCCTATCTTTTCCAGTATTGTCCATCCCATTAGGGCTATTCCAAGGGCTCCACTTTGGCTTATCAATGCTAACGGCCCTGGGAGGACATCAGTTGGACCAAAGGTTGCATTTAATTTTGCTGGTGTGTATACCACTCCAAATATGTTGGGCCCTAGTATTCTCATTCCATATTTTCTTGCAGTTTCCACTAATTGTTGCTCTACCTTCTTTCCTTCTTCCCCAAGTTCTCCGAATCCTGATGAGATTATTGGAGCAACCTTTACTCCTTTCTTTCCACACTCCTCAACGACCTCTGGTACAGATTTTGCTGGAACAACTATAACTGCCATATCGACTTCGTCTGGAACCTCTAAAATGCTCTTATAGACTTTGAATTTCCTACCACTTATCTCCATTTCTCCACCCTTGATGTTCACAGGGTATATCTTTCCTTCGTAGCCATACTCAATCAAATTCTTCATAATTGCATATCCTATCTTTCCTGGCTTTGAAGAAGCTCCTATAACAGCAATACTTTTTGGATTAAAAAGAGCTTCTAAGCTCATTTTTATCCCTCCCAGGATCTTTCCATTTTTGATTTTTCGACAAATGTTATAACTTTTCCCGTCTCATTATGTCGATAATAACTTCGACATTCGTTAAACCTTGAGGGCTAGCCCGATGATATCCCTAATACTTGAGAATCCCTCCTCCTTGAGGTACTCAATTATCCCATTCGAAATTTCCTTAAACACTTTAAATCCTCTAAGGTATACGGCAGTTCCTATCTGAAGGGCAGATGCTCCTGCTAGTAAAAATTCTACAGCATCCCGCCAGCTAGTTATTCCTCCAATTCCAATTACTGGAATATCTAAAACCTTCGCTAAATCGTAAACAGCCCTAAGCGCTATTGGTTTTATCCCCGGCCCTGAATATCCTCCAACTTTATTGCTAAGTATCGGTCTCTTAGCGTAGATATCAATGGCTATTGCTTTCACAGTATTAATTGCTGAAACCCCATCGGCTCCTCCTCTTTCCGCTGCTAATCCGAGCTTTGTTATGTCATTAACATTTGGAGTTAGTTTGGCTATAACTGGCTTATCTGTTACATCCTTGACAGCTTTTACAACTTCATACACATTTTTAGGGTCTTGCCCAATTTCCATACCATAGCCTTTCGCATGGGGACAGCTCAAATTTAATTCAAAGGCATCTGCAACTGGTTCTAACTTCTCTGCAAGAAATGCAAACTCTTCCGGTGTGCCTCCAAATATTGAAACTATCACTGGAAAGTCAAACCTTTCATCAATAAATTCATTTAAAAATGCCTCCCATCCAGGGTTTGGGAGACCCATAGCATTTATTAACCCGTAGGGTAGTTCAACGATAGTTGGATTATCGTAACCCTTTCTAGGTTCCTTACCTATGGATTTTGTAACGACTCCTCCTGCTCCTTCATTGTGGGCTCTCCTGAGTAGTTCCGGTGTCATGTCAACTACTCCAGAGGCTAATATTAGGGGATTTTCAAATCTAATGCCAAAGAGTTTTACCTCTAGCATCCTTTTCACCATTCAAAGTTTCAAATAAGGTTTTTATATTAAACTGTAATTCTAAAATTAGGTGATCTGACTTGTCAATTCTATTAAAGGGAGGCCTTATCTTATATGATACCAGCTATCATCCAACTAGGGCTGATATCCTGATAGAGGGAGATAAAATAGTGGAGGTCAAGAGGAACATAAATAAAGCTGCTGACGAGGTTATAGATGCTTCCCACTCTTTAATCATCCCGGCATTTATAAATGCCCATACACATTCCCCAATGGTAATTTTCAGAGGTTTAGCGGAGGATGTTCCTTTAATGGATTGGCTTCAGAACTATATCTGGCCAGCTGAGAGGAAACTAAAGAGGAAAGAGGTTTATTGGGGAGCAAAACTCGCACTTCTTGAGATGGTGCATTCCGGAATATCAACATTTGTCGACATGTACTTTTACATGGAGGAAGTCGCGAGGGCAACATTAGAAGTTGGATTAAGGGGATTTTTAGGGTATGGAATGGTAGATCTAGAGGATGAAGAGAAGAGAAGAAAGGAAATTAAAGAAACAGAAAAATTACATGAGTTCATAACTAAACTTAATTCTAAGTTAGTTAAATTTATCCTAGCGCCCCACGCCCCTTATACCTGTTCTTTAGACTGCCTTAAATGGGTTGCCGAAAAGTCAAGAGAGTGGGACTCCTTAGTTACGATACACCTTGCAGAGACGAGAGATGAAATAAAAATAATGGAAGAAAAATACGGGAGATCTCCAGTAGAAGTATTAAAAGAGGCAAATTTATTAAACGATAAACTTATAGCGGCCCATGGTATTTGGCTAAGTAAGAAAGACCTTGAGATGCTAGCATCTTCAAATGTAACAATAGCTCATTGCCCTGCAAGTAATATGAAGCTTGGTAGTGGAATCTTTCCAATGAGGGATGCCATTGACGAAGATATAAATGTAGCATTAGGTACGGATGGAGCTGCGAGTAATAACACCCTTGACATAATTAGAGAGATGAGACTTGCTTCCCTTCTTCAGAAAGTAAATACGCTAAATCCAGCGATCGTTAAGTCCGAGGAAATATTTAGAATGGCCACGATCAATGGTGCAAAGGCTCTGAAGCTTAAAGCTGGGATAATAAAGGAAGGGTATATTGCAGATATTGCAGTAATAAATTTAAAAAGATCTCATCTCCTCCCGTTACACAATCCCCTTGCTACCCTAATTTTTAGTGCCAAAGCAGGGGATATCGATACTCTAATCGTCAGCGGAAGAGTGATAATGCTCGATGGGGAAGTACTTACTATTGATGAGGAAAAGGTAATTGATAAATTCTTGGGGGTAGGTATCTAATGCAGTTAGTGGAGCAGTTAATCCTGATGGTCCCCCTCCTCGTTGTGTACGTTCTCCTGTTTTACCATTATCATAAAAGTAGATCCAACTATGCTATCTATTATGCTCTGGCCTTCTTGTCATTGGGAGTAGGACTTGCAATAGAATCTACTTACCTGGCGAGTATATCCTTCCTGTCATTTTTCTATTGGTTAGCTACCATTAGGCTTCTCGAACATTTAGAATTTGAGGAAAAACAAGAGCTTCTCTACGCATCCCCAGTTCCATTGGCTGCATACATTTTCTTTCCAAGGTTGCTGGCCGTTATAATAATCTTTGTTGCACTTTCCCTGACTGGGTTTATGATGTTGATGAAGAAAGAGAAAAACATCAAGATTCTGGGGGCTCTTACATTGATTTTGGCATTAGTTAGCGCCTTAGGAGAATATAAGTCCTTTTTTAGGTACTTAAGTGCTGTCATTGGAATATCAATTGGATACGTTATTGTAGCTGGTATCTCTGAAGTCGATCTTGTTAAGATAAAGCTCAGCGAAGAATTTGAAATAAAACCAGGGATAATGTTTTTAGAGAGTGTTCCTAGGGATTTGCTTAAAGTCGCCCTTGTATTTTCACGAAGGCCTCCAGAAAAAAATGATGGCAAGTGGTTCTGGATTACAAAGCTTGAGGGAAAGAACAATATAGGGCCAACTGATCTTCACAAGATTCTTGACCTCGCAGTGAAGCACATTAAAAAAGGAGGCATCGTTATAATTGATTGCCTTGAATACCTAATACTTGAGAATGGGTTTGAAAGGGTTTTAAAATTTCTTGCACAGTTAAGGGATTATGCAATAATGTACAACTCAACAGTTATAATACTTGGGAGCCTTGATAAATTATCTGAAAGGGAGAGGGCAATGTTGAGAAGTTCGCTAGGTGATAACAATGTTTAAGATTGTAAGGGGGGATATTACGAAGTTTAGGGCCGAGGCTATAGTTAATGCAGCAAATAAATACTTAGAGCATGGAGGGGGAGTCGCTTACGCTATAGCTAAGGCCGCTTCTGGAGATGTTTCAGAATACACTAGAATTAGTAAGGAAGAAATGAGAAGGCAATTGGGAAAGGATTGGATAGAGCATGGAGAAGTCGTGGTAACGCCTCCTATGAAGCTTAAAGAGAATGGGGTAAAATATGTCATCCACACGGTTGGTCCATACTGCGGCGGTGTATGGTCTAAGGATAAGGAAGAAAAATTGAAGCTTGCAATTCTGGGGGCATTAAAAAAAGCAGATGAGCTTGGAGTCAAAAGTATAGCATTTCCGGCAATAAGCGCGGGAATCTATGGTTGTCCACTTAAAGAGGTTGTAAGGACATTTAAGGAAGTTGTTAAAGAGTTTTTGAAGGTAGCTAACCACGTCAAAGAGGTTTACTTAGTTTTATATTCGGAGAGAGATTACAAGCTAGCCCTTGAAACAATAGGTTTGGGTGATAATGATGAAAGTAGATAATTCAACGAAAGAGAGGATATTAGAAAAACTTCCTGAAAATTTATCGAGGCTTGCCGATTTAGCATATAACTACTGGTGGAGCTGGGATCATAAAGCCATGAAACTTTGGCAAAAAATCGATGAGGAACACTGGAGAGAGTACAAGAACCCAGTTAAGTTATTGCTTGAAGCCCCCGAGTCAAGGCTAAGGGAACTATCAAGGGATGATAACTTTTTGGACTTATACGAGCTCGTTATTGAAAGATTCGACGATTACATGAAGGAAACTGCTACATGGTTTTCAACTAACTATCCTCGGTGGGATAAACCGATAATCTATCTTTGTATGGAATATGGGATAGGGAAGAGCCTTCCAATATATTCAGGAGGCCTCGGAATACTAGCTGGAGATCATCTAAAAACCGCTAGCGATCTTGGGCTTCCAATGGTTGCAATAGGATTATTATACAAGCATGGCTACTTTAAGCAAGAAATAGATATTAATGGTAGGCAAATTGAGAGGTTCCCCGAGTACAATGTAAAGGAAATGCCCATAAGGCAAGTTCTCGATAACGATGGATCTCCTCTTTTAATCGACGTTCCAATAGAGGATAGAATGATCAAGGCTAGGGTGTTTCTCGTTGAAGTAGGAAGGGTAAAGCTGTATCTTCTAGATACTGACGTTCCAGAGAACTCCGAGGCAGACAGAAAGATATGCGATTACCTGTATAATGCTGAACCTGATAAGAGAATAAAGCAAGAAATCTTGATAGGAATCGGTGGGATGAGATTATTAAAGGCTTTAGAAATAGATCCTGGGGTTGTACATCTAAATGAGGGGCATGCAGCGTTTGCCAACTTTGAAAGGATCAGATGGTTCATTGAAAAGGGCCTCAGTTTTGAAGAGGCCTTAGAAATAGTTAGGGGAACTAGCGTATTTACTACGCATACCCCAGTCCCCGCGGGTCATGATGTATTTCCGGTTGAATTCGTAAGGGAGAAGCTGAGGGCATTCTTCGATGGTCTGCCCGAGGATAAGCTCCTGGGACTTGGGAAAGTTAACGATAGCGATCCTAATTTTAACATGACTGTGTTGGCAATAAGAACATCAGAATTCGTAAACGCGGTAAGTAAGCTTCATGCTAAAGTTACTAGGGAAATGTGGGCGAACCTTTGGCCAGGAGTACCACCTGATGAAATCCCGATAGAGCCCATAACAAATGGGATCCATACCCCAACATGGGTTAATGAAAACTTGGCAAAGCTCTATGAAATATACATTGGAAAGATATGGAGGGAACACGTTAACTTAGAGGGCATCTGGTATGCGATTGAAAGGATTCCAGATCATGAGCTTTGGGAAGCTCATTTAAAGGCTAAGCGGGAATTAATAGAACTAATAAGAAGGAAGATAATGAAAAGAAATGAGAGGTTAGGGATAGACGAGCCTATACCAGATGTAGATGAGAACGCCTTAATAATCGGATTCGCAAGAAGGTTTGCCACATATAAGAGGGCAATTTTACTGTTTACAGATCTTGAAAGGCTAAAGAGGATAGTTAACAACAGGGATAGACCCGTATACATAATTTTTGGAGGGAAGGCCCATCCAATGGATGAGGCAGGAAAAGAGTACTTAAGAAGGGTCTATGAAGTGTCGCAAATGCCAGAGTTCAAGGGAAAGATAATTCTAATTGAAAACTATGATCTCGGTTCCGCAAGGATCCTTATCTCCGGGGTTGATGTATGGCTTAATACTCCAAAGAGGCCCCTTGAGGCCAGCGGAACTAGCGGAATGAAAGCTGGATTGAATGGAGTGCTTAATTTAAGCACCTTTGATGGGTGGTGGGTCGAGGGATACAACGGAAGGAACGGATGGGTTATAGGAGATGCTACCTTAGAACCTGAGACTGAAGAGGATGACTACCTAGATGCTATGAGCCTCTATGACCTCTTAGAGAACGTTGTAATTCCAATGTACTATGAGAATAGAGAAGGATGGATAAGGATCATGAAAGAGAGCATAAAGAGCATAGCACCAAGGTTCAGTACTTATAGAATGCTTAAGGAATACATGACGAAGTTCTATTCAAGGGCCATGGAGACGGGAATATACTTAAGCAGGGATAACTTTAGGTGGGCAAAGGAGCTTGCAAGCTGGAAAGAGAAGATAATGTTGGGATGGAATGATGTTGAAATAGAAGACGTAAAGGTTAATGAAAACCGTATAGAGGCAATAATAAGGTTAGGTACCATAAGGCCGGAAGACGTAAGGGTTGAGCTATACTATGGAGTCAGGGGAGATGGAAAGATCATGGAACCCTATACCGTCGAGCTGAGGAAGACTAAGGAGTTAGGAACCGGAAAATATCTGTACACGTATTCAGGGAAGGCCTTAAAGAACTTCAATCACGAATGCTGGCACTATTCTATAAGGGTTTATGCGTATCATCCAATGATTCCAGGAAAATTCTTACTTGGAGGCTACATAAAATGGAGGGACCTTAAGTAAAAAAAGAAAAGGAAAAGATTACTTTTCTTCTTCCTTCTTCTTCATGTAAGCTTCCGCTGCATCCGATAAACTCTTGAATAACTTTAACATCTCCATCGGGAGCATTAGTACAATTACATTGCTCTTATCGCCGGCGACATCGCTTATCGTTTGAAGGGTTCTTAGTTGTAAGGCCATTGGATGTTCACTTATTATCTCTGCAGCTTCCCTAAGCTTTTCAGCGGCCTGTCTCTCGGCCTCAGCTAGCGTTATCCTTGCTCTCCTCTCCCTTTCAGCTTCTGCCTGTCTTGCCATGGCTTTTTGCATTCCAGCCGGTAACTCTACATCCTTAATCTCTACAGCGGTAACTTTTATTCCCCAGGGATCGGTTGCTTCATCGATGATCCTCTGAAGTTGCATATTCAGTTTATCCCTCTCGCTTAATAGTTCATCCAAGTGGGCTTGACCTATTACGCTCCTTAGGGTTGTTTGCGATATCTGCGAGGTAGCCATTATGTAGTTCTTAACCTGAGTCACGGCTTTAACGGGATCAACGACTCTAAAGTAAACTACCGCATTTACCCTAACGGGAACGTTATCTTTTGTTATCGTTTCCTGTACTGGGACGTCTAAAACTTGAGTTCTCAAATCTACGATAACGGCCTTTTCGAAGATTGGTATTATGAAGAAGAGCCCGGGACCCCTAGCACCGACAACCCTTCCAAGCCTAAATATAACGGCCCTTTCATATTCCTTAACTATCTTAATTGCGCTTGCTAGGAATATCAAAATAAACAGCAAGATAATTGATGTCACAAAAAAGTTTGTTGCAAACATCATTTTTCTCCACCTTCCTTTCTTTCCCTAACAACTATAAGTGTCAAACCATCCATATCAACTACCCTAACCTTTTCCCCCTTTTCAATCTTTCCATTAAATTTGCTTCTTGCCTTCCATAGCTCCCCCCTAACCTTTATCATTCCTTCGGGATTTAATTCTTCAACAACCGTCCCAATTAACCCTATCATCTCCTCTTTTCCAGTCCTTGCCTTTTTCTTGTGGGCCCTAATTACCGCGGCCATTCCAAAGGCAAAGAATGCTGCTAAGATGGCCCCTACGGTTATTATTAATATCCTCAATTGAGAAAACACCTCCTTTCTTACTAAATATTCCTCTCCTCCACCAAATAGTAATATCCCACCTATGATGAAAGTTATCAAGCCGGCCACCGTAAACAGCCCAAACGTTGGGGTTAGGGCTTCCGCGATGAAGAATAGCATAGCTACTATTATTAGCAATATTCCCGCTGAATTATAGCCAAAGTACCCGAATCCTATTATCGCTAAAATTATCATTATGGCCCCAACTGTTTCGGGAACATGCCATCCGGGGGTTAGGAATCCTATTATCAGGGCCCAGATTCCAAGGGTTAGGAGTAAATAAGCAACGTTCGGATCCGTGATGTAACTTATTAGTTTATCCTTAAAGGAGGGAGCTAAATACCTAACTTCAACGTTGGTGAAGTTTAGCGTTACATACCTTCCATTCACAGGTATCTTAGTTTTCATTCCATTACTTTTCTTAAGGAGCTCATTAATATCCCTGGCAACTACCTCAATTACTCCATATTTGAGAGCTTCTTCTGGAGTTAGGCTTAGGTCTTTCGTTATGAATTCTTCAGCTATCGTAGCATTCCTTCCACTTTCCTGGGCTAAGCTTTTTATGTAAGCTATGAAGTAGTTGGTAATCTTTGGCGGAGCTTCTATTATTGAGCCATTTTGGGAGTAACCCAGGATCGGTCTGCATGCTCCTATACTAGTCCCTGGGGCCATCGCTATTAAATGAGAACCCAAGGCTATATAAGTCCCTGCAGAGGCAGCTGATGCCCCGGGAGGATAGACGTATATTATAACTGGAATTTTAGATTGCTGTATCCTCTGGACTATGTTCATCATTGCATCGGCCCTTCCTCCGGGGGTGTCGAGTTCTATTATTATTGCTTCGGCGTTATCTTGTTCAGCTATCGTTATGTATCTATCAAATTGATCGTAGGTATAGGAGGTTATCTGCCCCTTGATTTGAGCAACATAAACGATATTTTTTGCTAGAATTGGGGATGCTAAAAATATGAGGACTATCATAGATAGAAGGATCCTTCTCATAGTTATCTCGCCTCTTGAATTATTGTTCGTAACTAATACTTAAAATTTTTCTAATTTAAATTGGAATAGTAAGAGAAGGGAAGGGATTAGATCATGACTTAAATTTTCTCATGGCCATTTCAGCGGCTACCGTGATTGGGTCTATCGTTGGGCTTATGGGTGGTGCATAACTCGTTTCTAGATAGGCAACATCTTCAACGGTAGCTCCTTTCTGGGCGAGTGCCGATAAAGTCATTATCCTCCCCCAA
This sequence comes from Pyrococcus horikoshii OT3, assembly GCF_000011105.1. Lineage (NCBI taxonomy): Archaea > Methanobacteriati > Methanobacteriota > Thermococci > Thermococcales > Thermococcaceae > Pyrococcus > Pyrococcus horikoshii. The sequence goes on along the minus strand of NC_000961.1, from coordinate 1,343,682 downwards.
ACTCTCTCTCCTCCAACTATTTGGGCCCCTATTAGTCTCTTATCTTCCTTTCTAAATATTAACTTAACCGTAATTGGTTTTCCTCCAGGATAATACTCTGGCTTAGTTGAACCTTTAAACTTTCCAATTACGACTTCAATTCCCTCCTTTTTAGCCCTCTCTTCTGTTATTCCAAATGTTCCTATTTCCAGGTCGAATAATTCAGTTATAGCTGTGTTGAAGACTGGCCTAAATTTCACCTTCTTTCCAGCTATGTTCTCAGCGGCAACTTTGGCCATTCTGACAGCAGAAGTTCCCAATTGGCTTAGGGTTCTCTTTCCAGTTACGGCATCGAATACCTCTGCACAGTCTCCTATAGCATATATATCAGGATCACTGGTCTGAAGATACTCGTTAACAACTATCCCCCTACTCACTTCCAGCCCAGCATCTTTCGCTAGGTCAACATTAGCCCTAACTCCCGTTGCCACTAGGACTAGATCTGCTTCTACACTCTCTTCTCCAATTTTAACTTCCTTGACAGGATTTCCTATTATCTCGCTGACTCCAACTCCAAACTTGAACTTAACTCCATGTTTCTCCATCTCCTCTTGAACGATCTTGGCCATGTCTTTGTCGAGCATAGTCGGTAATAGATGCTCCAGTAATTCAACAACTAGAACATCCATTCCAATCTTTGCAAAGGCTTCTGCTCCTTCTAGACCTATTAAACCTGCGCCAATAACGACAACCTTTTTAGGTTTCCTCTTGCTTATGTATTCCTTTATCCTCCTTACGTCATCGAGGCTCTTTAGCGTGAACACTCCCTCGTTTTCGACACCCTTTATCGGGGGAATAAAAGCCCTTGATCCAGTAGCAAGAACCAGCTTATCGTAGGGAACCTCCCCCTTATCGGTAATTATAACCTTTCTCTCCCTATCTATCTTTTTAGCTTCGACTCCAAGCATCATCTTTATTCTCTGCTTCTCATAGAACTCATTCGGAAACACTATAACGTCTTCAGGCTTCTCTATGGTTCCGCTAATAACGTGTGGAAGGGCACAGGGGGAGTACTGCATTGTAGGTTCCTTTCCTATAACTATTATCTCGGCCTTCCTATCGAGCTTCCTCATGAAGAGAGCAAAATTGCTTCCAGCAGTTCCAGATCCTATAACTACTATCTTCATGCATCTCCACCCAAGAGAGAAAGGGTTAAGAGATATTAAAATGTTGGGGAGAAAATGAGGGCATTCGTTCAAATTTTTCCTTCATATTTCAGTGAGTTTTTTGTCTAGAGTTCAGGAGCATCTCTCCGATTATCTTTATCGCGCAAAGATCTCCAAATGTTGACATTTTGTTGGCCTTTCCTTCCTTATTTCGATAAACCTCTCCTTATCGAATGCTAGCTCATACTGCTTTATCCATTATCATCCCTCATAGCGAGCTTCTCAGCTTTTCGGGAGTCAATCCTCTTTAGTCAAAAAGATTTTAGCATTAGAGGGAATCCCTCACGATTACTGTCCCGTAACCGACGAAGAGAACCTTATCGGGATCTAAAGCTTTAACGACCTCAGGCCTGTGAGTAATTATAATAGCTGTTATTCCCGCTTCCCTAGCTATCTCGCTAACTTTCCTGGCTACCCTCATTGCTGTTAGAGTATCTAAGTGGGCAGCAAATTCATCTATAAGTAGAACGTTTGGCCTTTCAGCGAGAAGTGAAGCTATCTTTGCCCTCTCCTTCTGTCCTGTTGAAAGCTCCGAAAACTTGGCCCTATATAATACGGCGTCACTTAACCCCGATCTGTTCAGAATTTCGACTGCTGCATTTAGATCCCTTACCTTCCTGTAAACATGTTCTAGGATTGTTTCTGAGCCAAATTCCGGCTCCATCTCACCAGGTATTAAAGCAGAAACCTTCGCATTTTTGGGAACTTCAATTTTCCCGGAGGTAGGTCTATACTTTTCCTCCCAGTAACCTCTAATAGCACCCAGAATTAGCCTTAATAGAGTTGTTTTTCCAGCCCCGCTAGCTCCAACGACGGCAACTATTTCTCCTGGATTAATTTGAAAGTTGAGATTCCTGAGGACGGGTCTCTGAATTACCCTGTGTCTTACTCCAAAGGCTTTTAGTAGATCTTGAATTTCCTCGGGGAGACCTTTTATATCGAGTTCACTTTCAAATACCTTTGTAACGTTCTTAAACACTATTGGACCTTCGAGCTTCTCAACCTTCCCATAGCTAGGTTTCCATAGAGGTTCTTTTGGAGCGTATGGGTCTTCCCTGAAGTACCTGTCTAGGTACTCCTTTGCTTCCTGGGTTAGGGGATACATTAGCACGGGTCTTCCACTAGCCGTTTCCCATACAAATTTAAATCCAACCTTTTCGAAGAAGGGATTGTAGCGGGCCATCTGAGCTATAGTTTCAACGAAGTGTTTTCTCTTTCTCATCTCTGGAATTCTTCTCTCTGCTATCCACTCGAGGGCTGCCTTTACGCTTAACTGCCCTATACCGTCTGAGCGATAATCAGGGTGAACGACGACTCTAGCTATCCTGGCCCCAGCGGTGTTGCTCTCTCTTAATGCTCTCTCCTTAGCTTCCTCCCAGAGAAGGGATCTTGCTATTTTCTTTGGATACTTTTTCCTGAGCTCCATGAAGAGTTCATGCATTATCTTTTCAGGCCAAAAACTGGGCTTAAGCCAATCCTCCGGGAATACTTTCTCCCTTATATTCCTCTCAACTTCCCCGTTAGGTAACTTCCTGTGCATAAGGGGAATTGGAGGATCAACCCTAACGTATGCTAGTATTCTTGGCTCATACTCCTCCCTTTTTACGAGTTCCAATATTAAGAAACGGGATGCTGGCGTTGAACCCTTTATCTCAAGTATGTGAACGTGCTTATCTGTCTTGCACTTGGGGCATATAGGCTTGGTGTTGGCCTCGATTATTGTACCACATTTTTCACACCTCCATAAGGCTACCTTCTCCTTTTGAGAGGCATAATGGTACTGCTCTAACTCAGCTATGAACTCAAAATCGCTTTCGTATGTTGCCTCCCTTGCCCTTATCTCATACTCGTAGAGCACTTCACCTGTAAGGGGGGAGTACCTTTTTGCCCTGTAAATCTTCTCCCACAGTGGCCAGACCTTTATCTTCTCCCCATTATAGAATTTATAAAGCTCATAGTCGTTGAATTCTAGGATCTTGACTCCATCCTTTTCCTTCGGTTCGTTTATTACCCTAATCTCAACCTCATCTCCCTCGATGAACCACTGTGCTACACCGCTCATATAAAGCCTGTATACTTCTCCTTCGCTTGTCTCCACCTCTAGAACTCCAAACCATCGGTGCTTGAACTTTGGGATTTTACTTTCCTTAACCTTCCCCTTAATAATCATGGACTCACCAAAGAATTCTCATTGGTATCTTACTTAATTCTTGCTCAATCAAACTTCAATAACGTACTTAATGCTCTCCGATTCAAACCCCTTAAAGGAACCTAACTTTAATTTGACTAAGGCTTTTTCAATATTTGTAACTTTCATGCTTGCTAAATGGGTTACTTTTGTTCCCTTGAGGAATTCAGGAAGTAATTGCCCCGTAGGTCCCGTAATAACGATAAGCTTTGCTTTCTTTGCCCTATCCAATATCATGTCAAGGGTTCCATTAACTATGCAGGAAGCGCTTGCTATTATACCGTCAACCTCCGGTAGGATATGGTACTCCAGGGTATCGCTGTAGGTGTCCCTATCCCATAGCTTCATATTCCTCTCGAAGACATAAACCTCATACTTTTCCTTGAGGGTTCTAACTACTGGGGGCATGTTCCCTATTATCGCTATCCTCTTAATCTCATCTTGTTGGATTAGTTCCGTAACGTCGATCCACTTGGCTTCCCTCAAGTCTATGTAGTACTGAGATACCGCGTTTATTGCGGCAACTCCTAAGGTTCTCTCTATAATATTTAAACTATCCGCCTTATCTATGAACTCTAGTAGGGAAGGCTCCTCTATAGAATTTGTATACCTTTGTACTTCCTCCGGTAGCGTCATCGCAACTCCTAGAGCTCTTCCTTCAATTCCTTCAACGAGAACCCAAGTGTAAGGCAATCCAAAGCTGAAATCTACAAGCTTTAAGTCTTCGGCAAGTTCCATGGCTTTCTTCTTTATCCTCGATAATAACATTCCATTCACCTTAACATGTTACGTGGATTATCGCAAGTATCCTCTTTTTGCCCCATAACTCCTCGAGAAGCTTAAGGGCTTCCTTGGTAGGTTTTTCTATGACCTCTTTATCTTCAACTAGCTTTTTACTCTCTGGAAGGAGCGAGAGCATACCATAAATTCCAGTTCCAACTAATAGTACATCAAAATCCTCAACTAGGTATTTCTCTAATTCCTCAGGATCGAGCTTATGGCTTGTTCCATGTTTCTTCTTGCTTATCTCCTTCATTCTTCTCTCAATCCTTCCTGAAGGGTAAATTACGATGTCGTGGTCAAACTCTTTTCCATCAATTTTAACAAGACCAAACCTTACTTCTTCGATTTTCATACGGCTCAGCCTCCACCGGTCCCGGGCATCATTACCCCAAAGGCCAATCTACATCATTGCCGCTCCGCTATAGCGTCTTCTTCAAACTTCTTTATCTCCTCCTGGGTTCCCACCCATAGGACTATTGTAGGTTCAACCGTTATCATCCCATCCTTTATCATCGGCTTAATAACGTTGACTACCTTTTCTATATTATGTCCCCTATCAACGACTTCCACTATTATGGGAAGATCTGTAGAGAGTCTAATAACGTCACTAGAATGAACCCTACTTTTCTTTCCAAATCCATATATTCCCCTATAAACGGTGGCTCCTGCAATTCCCATCTCTCTAAGCTTTTCTACTATGACTTTGTATAGGGGTCTGCCCTCCCATTTGTCATTCTCTCCTATATATATTCTAAGCCTCAATGTGTTCCAATGTTCAACTTCAACCATTGAGCTCACCTCCTAGCTAATATGAAGCCCAGGAATACTAAGAATATTGTAACTAAAATGTTTGTCGTGATATTAGCAAAGGCTAACCAAATTTCGCCTTCCCTAAGAAGAGAAAACGTTTCATAGGAAAATGTTGAAAATGTACTTAATCCGCCACAGAAACCGGTTCCAAGAAAAATCCTCCATTCTGGCGAAATATCAAAACCGGAGAATAAAAGGCCGTAAATATATCCAAGAAGAAAACTAGCTAGGGAGTTGACAATTAAGGTACCTATGGGAAAGTCTTTGTATACTGGAAGGACTCCAGAGATGTAATATCTGGTTAAAGCCCCGAGTCCCCCTCCAATGATTAAAAGTGCAATTATCTTCGCGTTCATGGTTCCCCCATTAGGTCTCAAGTTTAAAAATTTAAGGCATTACTGTCTTTTTTAAAGTACCCTGGAAATATTCTAAATAGCTAAAGCTTAAATTTTAGGGAATTTTTCTGACTTTGAGGTCATACTCGGCCTTCTTCAACATCCTCTATGGCCTTCTCGAGGACATCTAAACCCTCATCTAGGGTTTCCCTCTCTATTGTTAGGGGTGGCTCTATCCTAAGGACGTTGCCACTAAAGTGAGTGACTATTAATCCAAGATCAAAAGCTCTCTCAATTACCTTACTAGTCTCTTCTATAGCTCTCTCCTTGGTTTCTCTATCCTTAACGAGCTCAACTCCAATCATTAAACCTATTCCCCTGACATCCCCTATTAATTCATGTTTATCCATCATTTCCCTTAGCCTCTTCATTGCGTAATTTCCTAATTTTTCGGCCCTCCTTAGTAGATTCTTTTCCTCAATTTCCTCTATAACAGCTAAAGCCGCTCTTGAGGTAGTGGGATTTCCAGAGAGAGTGAATGCATGACTAAGTGGAGGTAGAGAATCCATAATCTCTGCTTTTCCTATTGTAGCGCTTATAGGTAAACCTCCACCTAAGGCTTTTCCTACGGTGATTATATCAGGTTTTACTCCAAAGTGCTCTATCGCAAACCACTTTCCAGTCCTTCCCATTCCACTCTGTATCTCGTCGACAACTAACAATATTCCATGTTCTCTCAAGATTTTGGTAACTTTTTTGAAGTAATTCTTTGGTGGGACTACTATTCCAGAATCTCCCTGTATTGGTTCGGCGAATAGTGCTGCAACTCCTTCAGCATATACTTCTCCTTCAAACTTCTCCTTTATGTATTCGACGCATTCCATTTTGCAACTTCCTGGTTCCTTCCCAAAAGGACACCTGTAACAGTAGGGGTAGGGAAGGTAGTGGACTCCGCTTAGCTCTCCCACTATTGCCCTTACCCGAAAATCAAGACCAGTTAAGCTCATTGCTCCATAAGTTGAGCCGTAAAAACTCTTCATGTAGCTAAGTATCGTTTGTCTCTTGGTATAAGCTCTTGCAAACTTTATTGCAGCATCGTTGGCATCTCCCCCAGTTAGGCCAAATGATACTTTGGGGTTATCTATTGGAGCTATCTCGGCTAGCTTTTCAGCGAGGAGTAGCGGTTCAATGGGGTAGGCATATATGTAGCTTGCATGCATTAACTTATCCACCTGCTCTTTCACGGCCTTTACAACCCTTGGATTGTTATGCCCAACATTTTGAACTGCGGCATCGCTAAGGAAGTCGATGTATTCCTTTCCGTTGATATCCCACACCTTAGCATTCTCGGCCTTTACGGGAACGAGTGGAAAGTAGTGCATTTTGTTTGCTTGAGCTATAACCTTGGAATACCTCTTAATTATGTCATTGGCCTTCATGTTATTTAATATCAGCATGCGCTTTCAATAATCTTTCCAGTATAATTTTGCTAAATGTCAAAATAGCTTATATAGCTTTTGACCGATTTCCTTTTATCCTTAAAGGAAGAGAAAGTGGAGGGTGTCATAATGTCGGAGCTGAAGTTAAAGCCGTTACCCAAGGTTGAGTTGCCTCCCGACTTTGTTGATGTTATTAGGATAAAGCTCCAAGGAAAAACGGTAAGGACTGGAGATGTCATTGGAATTAGCATACTTGGAAAAGAAGTGAAGTTTAAGGTAGTTCAGGCTTATCCTTCCCCTTTGAGGGTAGAAGATAGGACGAAAATAACGCTTGTTACCCATCCTGTTGATGTACTAGAGGCTAAAATTAAGGGAATTAAGGATGTGATCCTGGATGAAAACCTGATAGTGGTAATAACTGAGGAAAATGAAGTTCTAATATTTAACCAAAATCTTGAGGAATTATACAGAGGAAAGTTCGAAAATTTAAATAAGGTTTTAGTGAGAAATGACTTAGTGGTGATAATTGATGAACAAAAACTTACCCTTATCAGAACGTGAAAGGGCCCTTAAGATAATAAAGATTCTCAAATCAACTTATCCCAGGAAGAATCACGTTTCAGGGGATCCATACAAAACCCTGATAAGGTGTATAATCTCCCAAAGGAATAGGGATGAGGTTACCGATAGGGTCTCTGAAGAACTCTTCAAGAGATATCCAACCATCGAGAGCATAGCCAGTGCAAGCGTTGAGGAGATGCAGAACTTCCTAAAGAGCTTGAAAGTTGGCCTATGGAGGAGTAAGGGGAAGTGGATAGTTGAGACCTCCAGGATAATTCTGAAGAAGTACAACGGAAGAGTTCCAGACAAGTTTGAAGAACTAATTAAGCTTCCTGGAATAGGAAGGAAGTGCGCAAACATAGTTCTAGCCTATGGATTTGGAATTCCAGCAATTCCAGTTGATACCCACGTTTATAGAATTTCGAGGAGGCTTGGTTTAGCTCCCTGGGATGCCTCCCCTGAGGAAGTTGAGGAGAGACTCAAGAGTCTTATCCCCAGGGAAGAGTGGATATACGTTAACCATGCCATGGTTGATCATGGGAAAAGCGTGTGCAAGCCGATAAAGCCTAGATGTTGGGAATGCCCCTTAAGGGGACTCTGTCCAAAAATTGGCGTTCAGGATACCTCTAGCCAATAACTCATATCTAGCATCTTTCTCCTAAGCCATTTCCCGTAATAATAACCGAAGATCAATCCCGTAACTAGGCCTCCGAAGTGCGCAACCGCGTTAACACCTGGGAATATGCTGTTTATCAGGAAAAGTAATAGGGCATTTATCAGTGCCTTTTGAATGTTCCTCCTAAGTACTCCCTCTATTCCTAAGAGGGCCCCTACAACCCCAAAGAGCCCTCCACTCGCTCCTCCAGATGCAACATAGGGAGGAAGGGTTATTAAAGATAGCAAGTTTCCTACTAAGGCGGAAGCAAAGAACACCGTTAGGAATCTCCTAGTTCCAACGATCCCCTCCAGATCAATTCCCAAATAGAAGAGCCAGAATATATTGAGCCCGAAGTGAATGAAGCCCATGTGAAGGAATATAGCCGTTATAAGTCTCCACCACTGACCAAGGGTGACTAGACCATTAATTTGGGCTAACTCTTGAATTGCTCTATCGAAGCCAACCACAAGTTCGTAAATAAAGACGAGGGTTGTTAGAATTATAAGTGAAAATGTCCCTGGGAAGTACTTATGTAGCCTCAAATCTTTCACCTTTCCTAAATTTTCAGGCGATTTAAAATACTTTTCTTCACCATAAGTCTTTTAAATCTTCTCAATTAACCAAGCTCGACAGATGAACGATGACTAAAGGGAGGGATGGATGATGGCGAAGCCAAGCTACGTTAAGTTTGAAGTTCCAAAGGAACTCGCTGAGAAGGCTCTTCAAGCAGTTGAGATAGCTAGGGATACAGGAAAGATAAGGAAGGGAACAAACGAAACTACAAAGGCCGTAGAGAGGGGTCAAGCTAAGCTTGTAATAATTGCAGAGGATGTCGACCCTGAGGAAATTGTAGCCCACTTACCACCACTCTGTGAGGAGAAGGAGATACCTTACATCTACGTTCCAAGCAAGAAGGAGCTTGGAGCTGCGGCCGGTATTGAAGTCGCTGCTGCTAGTGTGGCTATAATCGAGCCTGGCAAGGCGAGAGATTTAGTTGAAGAGATCGCCATGAAGGTTAGGGAGCTCATGAAGTGAGCTCCCTTTCCTTTCCATTATATCACGATCATTTGGAGGTGTAAGATATGGCCGAGGATGAGGGATATCCAGCTGAAGTTATCGAGATAATTGGGAGAACTGGTACAACTGGTGATGTAACTCAAGTAAAGGTTAGAATACTCGAGGGGAGAGATAAGGGAAGGGTCATTAGGAGAAACGTTAGGGGTCCTGTTAGGGTTGGAGATATATTGATCCTAAGGGAGACTGAAAGAGAGGCTAGAGAGATCAAGAGCAGGAGGTGAATTAGTTGGCAAGGTGGAACATTTGTTCCTACTGTGGAAAGCCATTTGAGCCCGGAACTGGAAAGATGTACGTAAGGAACGATGGTAGAGTTTTATTTTTCTGCTCGAGGAAATGTGAGAGATATTACTTTATGGGAAGGAATCCCAGGAAGCTTAAGTGGACTAAAGCTTACCAAGAGGCTAGGTTACAGAGAGGCAAGAGGTAGCCATCTAATTTTATACTCCTTTTGGATGTAATCCCTCGTTAGTTTTAGCTTTTTATAAACATGTAATGGTTCAGTTTTTGTATATTGATTGTAAAGTATGTTTTATGTTTTCAAGGTCTTAGTAATCATTACTAAAATAATTAATAAAGTTTTTAAAATTTTCTAATTCATGATAAAATCAAAAATGTTATATACTAATTCAACTAAATATAGTATTGACAATTTGTTGGGGGGGGCTAATGAATAAAAAGCACTTGTTAATTGCTCTTAGCATTTTGATTTTAGCAGTAGCAAACATTGCCTTGGCCAATGAATCTCAACAAAATAAAGAAAAAATAGACACCGTAAATATTCCAAGAGATCCTGTGGTAACAGACACTGATAAGATTGGCGGAGATTTTAATCCATGGGTCGATTCAGCTTATGCATATATCAGTGGAAAAGCAAGTCAATTATATCCTCCTCTCCTCTACGATATCGAGAAATGGGCGATAGCTTATCCTAATTGTTACCTCGTTTACACGACTGGAACCCCGGGAACTACTGCTTATCTAAGAGCCTGGATTCAAGCTGAAACGACGTGTGGTGAACTGTATGCCGAGATATATTGGATTGAAGGTAGGAGTCATTGAATTCCTCTTTATTTTCATTATTCTCACATCAGCATTTGGTAACGTGGGAGCATCAAAGCCCTACTGGATCAGGCAAGGTGTTTACTTTAAATATACCGCCAAAGGAGAACACTCAGTAGTTCTTGAGCTTCCCAATGGAACTATATATACTGGAGAATATGGAGTGTTTACTTGGAGGATAATAGAGGTTTCTAGAGAGTATATAACGGTAAATGCATCATTAGAAGCCTATAACCTTACAATGAGCTATCAAAGGATTCTATCTCCCAAAGAGGGTCTTAAGAAGGCCATGGAGTTAATCAAGAAATATTCAAGATTAAATCTCACAAAAAGTGGCTCCTGTAGTATTGGAACTTCTAAAAATGAGATGATTAGGATATGCGAGGATGAAAAAGCTGTAGTAGTAAGTATCAGAAGTAAAGACTATATGTACGGGATATACGTCAAGAAGGAAAAGGAGGCAGTAGAAAACTTTTTACTATTAAGGAAAATCCCAAAAATGACTAAATCTATCACTTTCAACGTCTCCCTTAAAGACAACTCCGTGCTCTACAAGGGGAAGAGAATTGGGATGAATACCCTATTTTTGCTTGACTTGAACGTAAAAGGGAAAGTAGTCATGGAAGAATGGCATATAAAAGATGTCAGGGAACTAAATGCAACGGTTCATGCGAGATTTAGAGAATTTAAACCTCCTATAATCCTGGTAACAACGAACTTTTACAAGAATGCTTCTAACTTTGCCCTCTATGATCCAGCTACTGGAATCCTAATAGAGGGATACATGATAGTGTCCCCAGTATGGAAATTATTTGGATTTGAAAAGGTAGCATTTTCAGACAAAGAACACTTTAAAAAGACTAAGGAACCGGTAACAAAAAGCAAGGATATCTATGGCTTTGGCATGGTTCTCGAAGATACAAATGCCTTCTATTTCAAGAAGGATAAACTTGAAAATGTTGGAATACCAATCGATTCGCTTCTCATACTTATCTTATCCTTAAGCGTTTTTCTGGTGGTGGCTTATGAAAGGATTAAAGCTCGTCGTATGGGAAAGTGAAGATCCAATAAAGGGTTACATGCTTATTTTGACTTCGGCAATTCTGGCGTTCATAATGAAGATGAGCCTTATAAGGATGACCTTCTTCATGTTGATGAGTGCACCAAGGCAAATGCTAAATTATCCCCTCTTCACGATGTTCTCTTATAACGCTTACGTAGTGATAATCCTTGGAGCTTCTTTTCTCATTGCCCTAACTTTAAGGGGAGAAAGGGATGAAGGAAGTGCATACTTTATATATTCCCTTCCAATTTCAATGAGGGGTATAATCCTCGCTAAAATTATGAGTGTTTACCTTTCTTCCCTTCTCGTCATTTCAGTTACGCATGTTTTAATATTTCTCCTACACTTCTCCTCATCTTATAGCATTAAAGTCGTCCTTAAGTTCCTCCCAATAATCTTAGCATTTTACGCATCTTTGCTATTATACATTGTAAGCATATCAACGCTGTCTTCTCTTCTAATTCCCAATGCCCCAACTGTGGGTATCCTTTCATTTTTCCTGATTTTCTTGCTTTCAAACCTAAAATTCTTAAACCCCACGATAACTGTGCAAGAAGTCTTAGTGGGTAACTATGTAAAAGCTCTACTACCGTACTTGATGATCTCGATAGTTGTTTTACCAACTTCAATCTGGCTCTTTGTCAGGAGGGATGTAAGGTGAAGGTCTTTAGATTAATTTTAATGGTAGTTACATTGGTCATTGCAGAGTCTTTCTTTCTTCAGTTAACGGTTAATAGTGATGATGTGAAGTATCCTCTCATACCCCTTGGGAGCATGAAGGTTGCTGGGTTCTATTCTCCAACTTCGGCCTTAGTTGATATCTCGTTCGTTGGTTACGGTAATGGGAGCTATGCCATAGTCGACCTGGAAAACTTTGAAGTTCTTCAAGAAGGCAAGCTTAAGAATGAGGTCATTAGGGTAGAGCTTCCTCACCCTGGTCATTATGGGATAATAGTTAACGGCTCTTACTCTGGAAGCGCGACTATAAGAGTCATTGACGTTGGATTCCCAAGGAGCAACTGGAGGATTCATTTTCTGACGTTATCCTTTGTCATCCTCTTACTTTCACTTAGTCTTTGGAGGGAGGGAGAATGATTGGCCAATTTGATGATGTGCATAAGAAAATAGGAAAGGTAGAGGTATTAAGAAATGTTTCACTGAAAATAAGGGAAGGAGTAACCCTCATAGTAGGCCCCAACGGTAGTGGAAAATCGAGTCTGATAAAACTGCTTGTAGGTTTCTGGAGACCAAGTAGGGGGAGGGTAATTCTTCTTGGGGAAGATCCCTGGGATAATCCAAAAGTTAAGCGTGTTATAGGGGTTAGTATAGATCCTCCATCCTTGCCGAAGTATAGGAGAGGGATGGACTTAATTAAAATACTTTCAGACATTAAAGGGGTTAAAGTTAAGGATGAACTTATAAAAAGGCTATTTCCGGACGTATCGGCGTTAAAAAGACCGATAGTAGAATACTCAGCTGGAATGAGGAAACGCTTAAGCATACTTCTGGCCTTATTGGGAGAAAATGAGGTCCTAATTCTGGACGAGCCTTTCTCAGGTCTCGATATGTTTGGAATTTCTGAGGTCTCTAAGGTTATCAGGGAGAGAGCTGAAGTTGGAGTTAATATGATAATAGTATCTCATATGTGGAAACCGATATACGATTTAGTAGAGAACATTATTGTTCTCGTTGGGGGTGAAGTGACTTTCGCAGGGAAAAAAGAAGATGGAATTGAGTTCCTCAGAGAGCTTGGGATTTAGTAAAATTCTTAAGGAGAGGGTTAAAGTTAAACCCATGAATAAATATGCTATTCTCGCGGTGCTTCTATGGTCAACAGTTGCTTCGGCATTTAAGTTGACCCTCTCAAGACTTGACACAATAAGTATGCTGTTCTACTCATCCCTTACATCGACGGTTATATTTCTATTGGCAAACTTAAAAGACATTAAAACCTTCTCGATTAAAGCGAATCTGAACTCGGTTTTCTTTGGTTTCATAAATCCCTTCCTTTACTATTTAGTCCTTTTTAGCGCTTATTCCATTTTACCAGCTCAAGAAGCTCAAGCTCTAAATTATACATGGCCCATAATCCTCGTTATTTTCTCATCAGCTTTCCTTGGACAGAGGTTAAGCGAGAGAGATTTTCTCGGAGTTATTATCGGGTTTTTAGGAGCTTTGGTTGTTGGGACTAGGGGAAACCTATCTTCTCTGCATTTCGCAAATCCCATGGGGGATCTATTAGCTTTGTGTAGTGCAATAATATGGGCTATATATTGGATACTTAACCTTAGGGATCCCAGGAAAGCTGAAGTTAAAATGATGTGGAACTTCATCTTTGGCTTTCTTTATATCTCCATCCTTGGAGTTATTGAGGGAATAAAATTTGATCCCTATGGAGTTCTTGGAGCTATATATGTAGGAACTTTTGAGATGGGGTTAACTTTTCTTTTATGGCTGAAGGCCCTAGAAAGCGAAGAAGCTGGGAAAGTTGCATCTCTCATATATCTTACTCCTGTGTTATCTCTGCTCTTCATTTCTATAGTAGTGGGAGAGAAGATACTAGGTTCAACAATTGTGGGCTTAGCCTTAATTCTTCTGGGAATAGCACTTTCGAGAAGATGATTCTGGTGGGCCCGCGGGGATTTGAACCCCGGACCACGCGGTTATGAGCCGCGCGCTCTGACCAGGCTGAGCTACGGGCCCATTCCTCTTTGGCGCCGCCGCCCGGATTCGAACCGGGGACCGCCGGATTAACAGTCCGGCGCTCCACCAGCTAAGCTACGGCGGCGCGCCCAAAAGATAAGCACTGTATCAAGTTTATAAATATTACGGTTGATTTTTCCCAAACTTTTATATTTTTCCGTTTCGTAACTAAAATTTGAGAAAGTTAGATGGAGGTGGTAGGGATGACTGAGATAAGGTACTACAAGATAGGAGAAGATAAGTTCAGGATAAGCGAAGATGAGGTAGCTAGGAGAGAATTAAGGGTTGCAAAAGTTAGTGATGACGTAATTCAGATTCAAGAAGAAGTCCATGGAATAATAGCTCTCGTCGGAGCGACAAGTAGTGTTAATATAAAGAAAGAGGAATTCAAAGAACTTGTTAGGTTAGCTAGGGAAGAGTTTGGGTGGGATGTGTAATTATTTTGACCTCTTCTACCTCATTATTACTCCTTAAAATAAAGGCTTTCATGTCACCTTTTAAACTAACTATTAACCATGGAATTCTCCAGTTTTCCATTCCTTTTATATCCTTCTTACTCGGATAGGGGGGACAGTTTAAGTGAGAGTGAAATATTGTAACGACCTCAAGGCCTTTCCTTTCGGCCCTTTCTAGAGCATTTATCATTTCCTCTGGATCCATCTCAAATTCGACACTCGAGTTTAACCTGTTTCTAATGAATTCCACCTCTTTTCCTATGAACCTCTCTCCATTTTTTGTTCCGAATATAAAACCGCAAATTTCTATCTTACTTTCCCTGGATCTTGTGATTATTTCCTCAATAATGTTTTTAGGAAGTACTAAAATCATATTTGTCTGTTGAGGGTAAGGTTTTAAAAAGGCGATGATGAGTGATGGGCGAACTGAAAACATGATGAAGGTAGGTGATCTCTGAGCTATCATCGGGATGAGGAGTTCAGCCTAAGCTGAGACATGATGAGGGAGTGACGGACTGACCGTTGGCTAAAGAATCAAGGAAAACTCATTTTTGGAAGTTCCACTTGTCATTTCCGTATCTTTCTTCTATTAGCTTTTCTACTAATTCAAGCTCATACTCCGTCAGTTCGCCTTCATCTAGCGGAAATGCCCTGAAGAATGAATTCCTTAAAACTTCATACATTTCATTCCTGCCCACTTTAATACCTTCCCTCTCAAGCGTAGTTACCCTTTCGAATATGCTTTTAACTCCTTTATCTTTGAGCTTTTCCTTAGAAACCTTAAGTACACTTCCAAGGATTTCAAGCCTCGTGGCATACATAAGCGTTCCATGCTGAAGAATTATCCCTCTTCTCCTTGTCTGTGCTGATCCGCTAATCTTCTTCCCCCTAACAACTATATCATTGAGCCCGGAAAATTCTGCTTCAATCCCAAGGTCTTTAAGAGCATCTACAAGTGGACCGGCTAAGAATCTATAACTATCCTGAATGTTCTTCAGCATTGGATGGTAATCTTCACTTATCACAACTGAATAGGTTATTTCTCCATATTCATCATGGAATACGCTTCCTCCTCCTGTAATCCTCCTAACAACTGGAATTCCCAGTTCTTTAGCTTTCTCTAAGTTCACATCGTATCTGACGCTTTGAAATCTTCCAATGGTTACTGAACTTGGCTTAAATACATATAGTCTCACCGTATCTGGGACTCTACCTTCGCTCCTAGCTATAAGTATCGCTTCATCTATAGCCATCTGAACCTCTGGTCTGGCCACTATTAAAGGAATAAATCTCATGTTCAACCCCCTAAGAGTTTAAGAGGAGGTATATTTTAAAATTGATTTAGGAGAATTCGTCAAGGCGATGAGGAGATCGGTCTTGTCTGAAGAATGATGAAAGTGGTCACCGCTGAGCCTTAAGAATTAGTTAAATTTTTAAACTCCTCCCTTAACTTCAAACAGGGAAAATGAGGCTTCCTTCAGTTTGGCGGGTTTCCCGCCGAAGGAAGCCGAGATCCGAAAGTTTTAAAAGATCTCCTCAAAAGTAGGGTTAGGCAAAAATTTGGAGGTGATTCAAGATGCCAAAGGAGAAGCCCCACGTTAACATCGTGTTTATCGGGCACGTAGACCACGGAAAGAGCACGACAATCGGAAGGCTCCTTTATGATACTGGGAACATTCCAGAGACAATCATCAAGAAGTTCGAGGAGATGGGCGAAAAGGGTAAGTCCTTCAAGTTCGCTTGGGTCATGGATAGGCTTAAGGAAGAGAGAGAAAGAGGTATTACGATCGATGTTGCTCACACCAAGTTTGAAACTCCACACAGGTACATTACCATCATCGATGCTCCTGGTCACAGGGACTTCGTTAAGAACATGATCACCGGTGCTTCACAGGCAGATGCTGCAGTTCTAGTCGTTGCAGCTACTGATGGGGTCATGCCACAGACTAAGGAGCATGCCTTCCTTGCAAGAACGCTCGGTATCAAGCACATAATTGTTACAATAAACAAGATGGATATGGTTAACTATGACCAGAAGGTCTTCGAGAAAGTAAAAGCTCAGGTTGAGAAGCTTCTCAAGACCCTTGGTTACAAGGACTTCCCAGTTATTCCAACGAGTGCTTGGAACGGTGACAACGTCGTCAAGAAGAGCGACAAGATGCCTTGGTACAATGGTCCAACTCTAATTGAAGCTCTTGACCAGATTCCGGAACCCGAGAAGCCCATCGACAAGCCGCTCAGAATACCCATCCAGGATGTGTACTCAATTAAGGGTGTCGGTACCGTCCCAGTTGGAAGAGTTGAGACTGGTAAGCTCAAGGTTGGAGACGTTGTAATCTTTGAGCCAGCATCAACGATCTTCCACAAGCCAATACAGGGTGAAGTTAAGAGCATTGAGATGCACCACGAGCCCCTCCAGGAGGCTCTTCCTGGCGACAACATAGGATTCAACGTTAGAGGTGTAAGCAAGAACGATATCAAGAGAGGTGACGTTGCTGGACACACCGACAAGCCACCAACAGTAGTCAGAACCAAGGATACATTCAAGGCCCAGATCATAGTCCTTAACCACCCAACCGCAATTACAGTTGGTTACAGCCCAGTCTTGCACGCACACACCGCTCAGATTCCAGTTAGATTCGAGCAGATCTTAGCCAAGGTCGACCCAAGAACTGGTAACATCGTCGAGGAGAACCCGCAGTTCATTAAGACCGGTGATTCAGCTATCGTTGTCCTCAGACCAATGAAGCCAGTAGTCCTTGAGCCCGTCAAGGAGATTCCACAGCTCGGTAGATTTGCCATTAGAGATATGGGTATGACAATAGCTGCTGGTATGGTAATATCTATTCAGAAGGGTGAGTGATTTCTTCCCTTTTCTTTAATTCTTGGGGTGATTTAAATGCAAAAAGCAAGAATTAAACTTGCAAGTACAAATGTTAGGTCTCTTGAGGAGGTTGCAAATCAAATTAGGCAGATTGCTGAGAGAACGGGCGTTAGAATGAGTGGTCCAATACCCCTCCCCACCAAGAGAATTAGGATAGTCACGAGGAAGAGTCCGGATGGAGAAGGCTCTGCAACATTTGACAGATGGGAACTTAGGATTCATAAGAGGTTAATTGATATTGAGGCCGATGAGAGAGCTATGAGGCAAATCATGAGGATTCGTGTTCCAGAAGATGTTACAATTGAAATTGAATTAATATCATGACCTAAACCCTTATATTGCTTGTTCTCAATTTATATATTGGATGCCGGGGTAGCCTAGCCTGGGAAGGCGCGGGCCTGGAGAGCCCGTGGGCGTTTGCCCACCGGGGTTCAAATCCCCGCCCCGGCGCCAATCCCTTTAAATTAAATAAAATAAAAAGGAAACTTAGGTAATAGGCACCTTTATCCCTAACTTTTCTACGAGTTCCTTGTATCTGTTTCTTACAGTTACCTCGGTAACCCTAGCAACTTCTGCGACCTCTCTCTGAGTTCTCTTTTCTCCTTCAAGAAGAGATGCTATGTATAGGGCTGCAGCTACTAATCCTGCCGGACTTTTTCCACTAGTTAGTCCTCTCCGATAGGCCTCTTCCAAAATTTCTATGGCCCTCCTTCTGACTTTCTCACTGAGTCCAAGTTCATCCGCAAATTTATTTACATAATCCGTTGGTTTGACAAATAGTTTTTTGGGAGTTAGATTTAGATTCCTAGCAATGAAACGATAACTCCTTCCAATTTCCTTCTTTTCAACTCTAGCTATATCTGAAATTTCATCTAATGTTCTAGGAACCTTTAATAATCTACATGCGGCGTAAACACAAGCTGCAATCACGCTTTCAATTGATCTTCCTCTAATTAATCCCTTTCTCACGGCCTCCCTATACAATCTAGCAGCTTCTTCCTCAACGTGCTTTGGCAATTTTAATTGAGCAGTTATTCTGTCCAACTCACTCAATGCAAACGCTAAATTTCTCTCAGCTGCATCACTAACCCTAAGCCTCGATTGCCACTTCCTGAGCCTATACATTTTCTCCCTCATCAATCCGGTTAGGCTCCTGTCTATTCCTATGTCGGTTGAAAGTCCCTTATCGTGTAATAGTATGCTCTCAGGAGCCCCAGTCCTGGATCTCTTTTCCCTCTGAGAAGCGTCAAAAGCACGCCATTCTGGTCCCATGTCTATTATATTTTCCTCAATAACGTAACCACAGCGTGCGCAGACTATTTCACCCCTTTCAGGGTCATAAATAAATTCCGTTGATCCACAAACGGGACAAACTTTTTGCTTAGTCACCTACACACCCCCGCCGGCGGTCTAAGAACCCCCTCAATATAACTACGAATACCGAAAGGTATATAAACCTTTTGTGTTACTATCTAGAGTTAGAATTAATGAGGTTTTTGATGACTTCCTGGGAGAAAAGTTAATAGATTAGCCTCTAACTCTTGGTGTGATGAGAAAGCTAAAAACTCTTCCTCCAACCCTTAGAGATAAGAATAGATACATTGCATTTGAAATAATTAGTGATGGTGATTTTACAAAAGATGAAGTTAAAGAGCTCATATGGAAAAGCTCTTTAGAGGTACTTGGTGAAACAGGTACTGCTATCGTTAAACCTTGGCTTATAAAATTTGATCCTAACACGAAGACTGGTATAGTTAGATGTGATCGAGAGTACGTTGAGTACCTTAGATTTGCGTTGATGCTAGTTTCCGAGTTCAATGGTAAAAGACTAATTATAAGGACGCTTGGAGTCTCTGGGACAATAAAAAGACTAAAAAGAAAATTCTTAGCAAAGTATGGGTGGAAATGAGGT
The DNA here is from genome assembly GCF_000011105.1 of Pyrococcus horikoshii OT3. Lineage (NCBI taxonomy): Archaea > Methanobacteriati > Methanobacteriota > Thermococci > Thermococcales > Thermococcaceae > Pyrococcus > Pyrococcus horikoshii. The sequence goes on along the minus strand of NC_000961.1, from coordinate 1,324,550 downwards.
GATAACATGGAAATACTAGAAGAAAAACCTAAGGAGGGGAAGGTAAAAATTAAGGTTGAAACACTGGATGATCTTTGGCATCTTTATCATATTATAACTCCTGGTGACGTAGTATACGCAAAAACTTTGAGAAAGCAATCTCAAAGAAGTGACTCTTTGAGGCCCGAAAAGGTTGAAGTGATCCCGGTTTTTTTAGGTGTTAAGGTAGAGAAGATAAATTTCCATAAATTTGCAAATCAACTTAGGGTTACAGGCCCTATAATTTATGCAAGCAGGGAAGATGTTCCTCTAGGTAAGTATCACACCATAGCTGTTGAACCTGGGACAATTATAACGCTTCAAAAAGAAAGATGGAAACCCTATTATATTGAGAGACTAAAAGAAGCAGTTGAAGCCTCGAAGAGGGCCAAAGTAATGATAGTTACAATCGAAGATGGAGAGGCCGAAATGGCTATCGTTAGAGAATATGGGTTGGACTTTATAGCTACAATAAGACATAACCTTGGGGGAAAAAGGTACAATATTAAAAGGGAGGATGAAGAGAGGAAGTTTTTCCATGATGTCGCAAAGACAATGAAAGATGTTATGAGCAGAGAAAACATTCAAAGAGCAATAGTAGCAGGCCCTGGGTTCTATAAAGAGGATTTCTACAAGTTTTTAAAAGAGAATTATCCAGATCTTGCCTCTAAAATAGTTTTAGATGATACTAGCATGGGAGGAAGGGTAGGGATCTATGAGGTTATTAAAAGGGGAACCGTAGATAAAGTCTACTCTGAGAGTAGGATAGCTAATGAGATAAAACTTGTTGAAAAGGTTATTGAAAGAATAGCTAAGGATGAGCCCGTTGCCTATGGAATGAAGGAGGTTGAGGAAGCGGTGAATTATGGGGCCGTAGAAATATTGCTCGTTTTGGACGAACTATTAAAGGGGGATAATAGAGAAAAGGTCGAGGAACTTATGGAGTTAGCTAGAAGCCTAAGGTCAAAGGTAGTTGTAGTTAGCTCTGAACATGAAGGAGGAGAGAAGCTTAAGGCACTCGGTGGGATAGCTGGAATTTTGAGATTTAAAATAAAGTAGGGGGGTTTTGAATGCTTATGGAGATAAGGGAGAGCGTTAAGGAGAGGATCGAGGAGATAATTAAAGAAATTGCCCCTCAATGGGAGGGGGAAATTGAACTTAAAGAAACCCCAGACCCAAAGCTTGGTGATTTTGGCACCCCAATTGCCTTTAAGCTCGCTAAATTACTAAAAAGACCTCCAATTGAGATTGCGGAGAAAATAGTTGAAAAGCTAAAACTCAACCTTCCAGAAGGAATAAAGGATGTTAAGGCCGTGAATGGGTATATAAACGTATTTATTGATTACCCCCACTTCGCAAGGATCCTAATTAACGATATCTTAGCAAAGGGGGATAGGTTTGGGAGTAGTGAAATTGGCAAGGGAAAAAAGGTGATAGTTGAGCATACCTCAGTAAATCCCACTAAGCCCCTTCACATGGGGCATGCAAGGAATGCAATCTTAGGAGATGTAATGGCTAGAATTCTAAGGTTCCTTGGATACGAGGTGGAAGTCCAAAATTATATAGACGACCTAGGGATTCAATTTGCCCAGGTATATTGGGGATACTTGAGGCTGAAGGAAGAGTTTGAGAGGATAATGAATGAACTCAGAGAAAGAGGACTTAAGGATAATCCGATTGATCATGCCCTTGGACTGCTGTACGTGGAGGTTAACCGTAGATTAGAGGATAATCCAGAGCTTGAAAACGAGATAAGGGATATTATGAAAAAACTAGAAAGTGGAGAATTATATGGAAGGAAGCTAGCTGAAGAGGTCGTTAGAGCTCAGATGGTTACCACGTATAAGCTGGGAGTCAAATATGATCTCCTAGTGTGGGAGAGTGATATAGTTAGAAGGAAGCTATTTGAGATAGCACTTGAACTACTAAGCAAAAACGAGAACTTCTATATCCCATCAGATGGCAAATATCGGGGAGCTTTTGTCATGGATTTAAGGAAGCTCTTTCCAGATATGAAGAATCCTATTCTTGTATTGAGGAGAAGCGATGGTACCGCTACGTATACTGGGAAAGATATTGCATACCATCTATGGAAGTTTGGAAAAATAGATGTCGATTTACTTTACAAGGAATGGGATTCGACTACCTGGACAACGGCCCCGGATGGTAAAAGCATGCCAAACAAATTTGGAAACGCAAATATCGTTATAAACGTTATAGGGGCTGAGCAAAAGCATCCACAGCTTGCAATTAAATATGCTCTCCAGTTGCTGGGCTTTGAAGATGCGGCTGCTAATCTATATCACTTAGCTTATGAGCACGTTGAGAGGCCTGAAGGGAAATTCTCCGGAAGGAAGGGGACTTGGGTTGGATTCACCGTCGATGAAGTTATTCAAGAAGCCGTAAAAAGGGCGAGGGAATTAATTGAAGAAAAGAACCCAGCCCTATCTGATGAGGAAAAAGCGGAAGTAGCGGAAAAGGTTGGCATTGGTGCTATAAGGTACAATTTAATAAAATACAGTCCGGATAAGAAGATCATATTTAGGTGGGAGGATGTTCTCAACTTTGAAGGGGAAAGCGCTCCTTACATCCAGTATGCCCATGCCAGATGCTCTTCAATTTTGAGGAAGGCCGAGGAAGAGGGTATAAAAGTTGACCCAGAAACTTTGTTTAAGAATGCTGACTTTACAAAGTTAAGTGAGAGGGAGAGGGAATTGGTAATAATGCTCTCAAAGTTTCCAAGAATCGTTGAGCAGGCTGGTAAGGATGTTAAACCCCACTTAATTGCATGGTTTGCTAATGAATTGGCATCCCTATTCAATAAGTTCTACATGGATCATCCCGTATTGAAGGCCGAAGAAGGGGTAAGGGAGGCGAGGCTTCTATTGGTAATGGCCGTAGAGCAGGTTCTAAAGAATGCTCTGTACCTCATGGGAATTGAGGCTCCTGAAAGGATGTAGTTCAGCCCTTTTCCCTCATCACCTTAACTAATTTATATTTCCTTCCTCCGCACTCAACATCATCAACTATTTCAAGTATCTTCACTAGATCTCCTTCAAAGAGCCCCTCTGGCCTCACTAACTCAGCCTTGTCATCGTCGTTGCATTCGACGAAGCTAAGCTTAATCTTACTCCCAACTATCGCATATCTTGGTTCCATGAGAACCTCTATTGCGGGTTCAACTACTTCAACTACTCGGACTTTACCTTCGTGTAGTGGACATGGATGCTCTATATTTCTAACTCTCACAATTTTATACCTTCTCCCAGGTTCCAGATTTCCTATGCATACTCTAGCGAGTCTACATGTTTTGCAGGGTTCTCCAGGGCCATAATATATGAATTCAAGCCCGGGCTTTGCAAGTTTTTCTCCAACTAACGTAATCACCATAATAACACCTCCTTCAAATTACACCCGTTATTTTAGCAGCCTTTTCAGCGGCCTCTCTAGTTATGCCTTCCTTACCCAGGATTGTATATCTCTCTGGCCTAATTGTATGGGCTATCGTTAGAGCTTCTATTATAATCTCGGGATCTATACCTAGTTCGTAAGCTGTCGTTGGAGCCCCAACTATCTTCAATGTATCCCTTATTTTCTTCCAGTTGATCCCATGAAGATATGCCATAATTATGGTTCCAATGCCTGTTTGCTCTCCATGGAGGGCCGGTTTATCTAACAGCATATCTAGGGCATGGCTGAATAAATGCTCAGCACCGCTTGCGGGTCTTGAGGAGCCAGCTATGCTCATGGCAACTCCACTTGATATTAGAGCCTTGACAACCTTTCTAATTCCCTCATCCTGTCCAAGTCTAATTATCTCGGCATCCCGGATAACCATCTTTGCACTCATCAAGCTTAGTGAAGCGGCATATTCACTGAAGTATTCCCCTTTAAGCTTATGTGCAAGTTTCCAATCCCTTACTGCGGTTATATTACTTACGATATCTCCAACTCCAGCGGCTAGGTATCTTTTTGGGGCCGTTTTTATTACATCTATATCTGCAATGACGGCTATTGGAGGTTTAGCCTTTATTGATGTTTTAACGTTTAAGCCTTTAATGGATGCATTAGCGCTTGCTATACCATCGTGTGATGCGGTGGTTGGAAAACTTATGAATGGAATTCCCATCTTAAAACTTGCCAGCTTTGTAACATCTATTATACTTCCCCCTCCAACTGCAATTGCCCATTTAATGCCTTTATCTCTTATTTTACTGATTACCCTCTCAACCTCATTTATGTGAGCTTCTTTAACGGTAATGGAATAAACTTCAAATTCCTCTTTTACTATCTTCTCAACATTTGAACCTGCTATCTTTTTCGTTATTGGACCATAAACTACTAATCCAGGAGAACCGAGTTTGAGTCTCTTAATTACATTATTAATTTCCTGGATTAGATTTTTTCCAAGAATGACTTCTCGTGGAAATTCCATTAGGTGCATCTTACCTCGCCTCATCTTACGTTAAACACCTTAAAATCTCTTATGCTTAGAATAGTATGGTGCCGGGGCGGGGCTTCGAACCCCGGATCTCCCGGTTTCTCAGGCTCCCCCTCACGGGGAGCAGCCCTATGAGCCGGGCGCTTTGACCAGGCTAAGCTACCCCGGCACTGCCTGGAATTAGTCATTCACGGAAGACTTTTAAGTCTTTCGCTTAAGGGAGTTTTAAGGAGGTATCAAGAATGAAGGTTGGGGTTAGCATCTACCCCCATTTTATTAAGGAGGGAAAAACATTACCTTCGATACTTGCAAATGTAAAGATTAAGGATTATGACTTTGTTCAGATATTTCCCCACGCTCTAGGCTTAATTAGGAATGGTACGGTAATAGAATCAGCCCTTAAGGAAGTTGAGATTGTGCTTAAGGGGGTTGGGATAGATTATATAATTAGAATGCCCGTCTCTCTGAATCTGAGGGATAGTATATACTACTCAAGACATTTTAAGGTTGCAAAGGCCATACTTGACGTCGCAATAAAACTTGGGGCAAAGATAATAGTCATGCAAAGTGGAAAGACTGGAAGGCTTGATTTAGAGATAGATGCAATAAGGAGCTTAGCGGATACAGCGAATAAATTTGATATAAAAATAGCTCTTGAGAATACGTTCAGCGTGAAAGATACGCTATATGTAATAGACAACGTTAATAGGGATAATGTTGGGTTTGCACTAGATGTTGCTCATGCCTTCTTAAGCGCCCAGGGTGATGAAAACAAGCTTCTAGAGGATGTGAAGCTTGGAATAGAGAAGACAATATTGTTGTTGGTGCATGATAACTTTGGGAAGATGTTTCCTCAAGTTGAACCTGAAGATGCTTTAGCTTATGGGGTAGGAGATCTGCACTTATTGCCAGGGGAGGGAAAGATCCCATTTGGGAAGATATTGAAGTTATTTGATGATGTTCCGATATTACTGAAAGTTAAGGATCCCAAGGTATTTGCGAATTTACCTCCCAAAAGCGAGTTAATAGAAAGATTAAGGAGGTGAACTCATGCCAGCACGCGAGATGAGGATGGAGATGTTTCTGAGGGCTTTACTCAGGAGAGATTTCGATAAAGCAAAGTCACATTTAGAAAAGCTATCTAAACTCGTGAAAGATGATGAGTGGGGGAGGGGATACTTAAAAGCAATAAATGGGTTTATGAGTGCCATAAAAGATAATGACAACGATTCGCTGATATTTAGACTCCTGAACGATCCCGATCCCAAGGAGATCGAAGAATTGCTAAATAGGTTTGAGGAGGTTAAGGAGCAGGAGTTTAGGGATGACTATGAGAGGGGTTACTATACAGCTTGGGTTGAACTTCTTCAGGCATACCTATCCCAAGCTAGACTTCCAGTGAAAAGGTGATCTCTGTGCCTTCAAAGGAGGAATTAATGAAAAAGCTTGAAGAGAAGATAAGGAAATGCAAGAAGTGCCCTCTTTGGGAAGTTAGGACTAATCCAGTTCCTGGGGATGGAAGTTATGATACTAAAATAATGTTCGTAGGAGAAGCCCCAGGGTATTGGGAAGATCAAATGGGTTTACCATTCGTTGGAAAAGCTGGAAAGGTTCTGGATGAACTGTTAAAGCTCATTGGCCTAAAGAGATCTGAAGTCTATATAACGAACATCGTAAAGTGCAGACCTCCCAACAATAGGGATCCAACTGAGGAAGAAATTAAAGCCTGTGCTCCTTATTTAGATGCCCAGATAGATATAATAAAGCCCAAGGTAATAGTAACCCTGGGAAGATTCTCCACAGCATACATAATGAAGAAGTATGGATTCAACGTTGAGCCGATAAGTAAGATCCATGGAAGGGTTTTTGAAGCAAGAACTCTGTTTGGGAAGATCTACATCGTTCCAATGTATCATCCTGCAGTGGCCCTTTATAGGCCACAATTGAGGAGAGAACTTGAGGAGGACTTTAAGAAACTCAAATCCCTCTTAAGTTCATGATTTAGGCAATTGCCGAAACATTTATATTCTCTTTTGGTGGTAAATATAAACATGTTTGAAAAAGAAAAGGAGATTTTAGCTAAAAGGATAGCTGGTGAAATAGTCCTCTCTCCAGACCCTGGGAAGACAATGAGAAAATGGAGGGAAATATTTGGAATTAGTCAGACTGAATTAGCTGACTATCTTGGTGTTTCCTCCTCGGTAATTAGTGATTATGAAGGGGGAAGAAGAAAGAGTCCAGGAGCTTCCACAATAAGGAAATTTGTTGAAGCTTTAATAGAAATCGATGAGAAAAGGGGTGGGAACGTAATCAAAGCATTCAGTAGGACGTTTAGTAGTGAGATTCCAACAAGTGCCATACTTGACATAAGGGAATTTGATATCCCAGTTACTGTTAAAGATATAGTAGATGCTGTTAAGGGAGAAATAGTTGCAAATCCGGATCTAATCGATAGAAAAATATACGGATATACAGTCGTCGACAGTATTCAGGCGATACTGGAAATGTCTGCCGAGGAATTCTTAAAACTCTACGGTTGGACAACCGAAAGGGCCCTTGTTTTTACTAAGGTCACTACCGGTAGGAGTCCAATGATAGCTGTAAGGGTACAGGGTTTAAAGCCGGCCATGGTGGTATTACATGGCGTTAAAAGGCTTGATGAATTAGCGGTAAAAATTGCAGAAAAGGAGAGGGTACCTTTGGTTGTTTCAAAGGCCGAAAATGAAACTGAATTGATAACCGGGCTTAGAAGGTTAGTTACCAGTATCTAGATTTTTTCTTTCCTCCAAATCCCCTCTTTAGCCAACTCTTCCAATCTTCTTCTAATATGAAGTAAAACCTCACTTAGAATTTTATTATTATCATAGTTATTGACTATTTCTTCCAGCTCTTCTCTAGAGTAATCCCTCATCTCTTTGGCGAGCTCGATCATCCTAGGGTACGCCCTTATTATGTTATCCACTATCGTTACATTAGCCATCCTTGCGGATCTTGAGAGGGGATTAAGGTCAACGGTTATAACGAATTTTCCCATTCTGACAAGAGCTTCAGTTCTATCTCCATCTTCAAGTGGAACGAGAACAACATCTGCTTTCCATATCCCATCTTCTTCAACTTTTCCCCTCTCACTCTCCAGCCCAGGAATTCTCTTGGTAGGATTAAGTCCTAGAACTTCCTTAGCGCCAGTTTTTTTTAACACTTCTGCTATTTTTTTTACCCTTTCTTCGGTTCTATAAAATAGATTAACCTCCAGTTTTGCTCTAGTAACTTTCGCAAGCTCCACGGTTTCACGAGGCACTAGTGCTGCAACGTTCCCATTTACGGAGATTACAGGGTGGTTAGCTAGTAATAACTTGGCAACGGCAACTTTCATAGCTTCCTCTGCGGGAGGAATAGTCCTTTCTCCTATCAAATAATCAAAGGCTTCCCCTCTACCATGGGCTATTAATCCTGCTTTGGCCGTTATTCCTTCTTCCATTCCTCTAATTATCTTCTCCCTGTATAGTAAACTCCAATACCTAGGGTGACTCTTTGGAATTTTCACCATCTTCGATCCCCTAAAGAAATGGAAAGGATAGATGTAAAAAGGTAATGTCAGCCTGATGTGCATTCATCATTTATTCAGTTGGGATGGAGGTTCATCATCCCGGATTACCTCGAGGGTATATTTAACATCTGTTCCACTTAACTTCAAGTGAGCGGATGCTGAGCAATATTTTTCTTGGCTTAGTTCTATCGCCCTTCTTGCCTTTTTCTCGTTTACGTTTCCATATATCTTGTAATGGATCGTGACCTCCTTATAGATTCTTGGGTGCTCCTCCCTTCTTACTCCTTCAATCTCGACTTCTAAGCCTTTAATTGGTTCCCTCATCTTCTTTAATATCATAACTACGTCATAGCTTGTACACCCTGCAACACTTAAAAGTAAGAGCTTCATTGGGCTTATACCGCCCTCTCCGAGTATTACTGAACATTTATCCCCTTCTATTCTTCCGATAAATTGCTCTCCTTCAACCCACCTTACCTTCCCTTTTACAACCGTCACGATTTCACCCGTCACGAGGGTCTTATTAATCCTTATATACCTTCTTAATTAGGTAATACTGAAATGTACATACGGCCATTTGATCCCTGGAAGTCAAAACTCTGCACGTGTCCCTTCAAGTATACATTAAATCCATATACTGGTTGTGACCACGCCTGCGTCTATTGCTATATAACAAGTTATATTCCTAATGCATTTAAGGTTAGACCAAAGAAAAACCTGTTAATTCAAGTTGAAAGGGAATTGAGGAAATTTGATAAGAGGTATATAATTGCGATGTCGTATTCTTCCGATCCGTATCCAACGATAGAAAAGGAACTCGGAATTACCAGAAAAGTTTTGGAGCTTTTTAGGAGATACGATGTAAGGTGCCTTATCTTAACGAAATCTGACATATTCGAGAGGGATATTGACATCCTTAAAGAGTTAAGGTGTGCCGTTGGGGTTACGGTAACTACCATTGATGAGCGTAAGGCAAAGCTCTTAGAGCCAAATGCACCTCTGCCAAAGGATAGAATAAGGGCTTTAAAAAAAGCCAAGAAAGAAGGTATTCCCGTTTACGCAAGGGTAGATCCTATAATACCTTTCTATACTTGGGAGGATTTTAGGAAGACCGTCGATGCTTTAAGTTTCGTAAGTCATATAACCGTTTCAACGCTAAAGTTAAGACCTGATATCAAAGCTAGGATGAGGGCAAAGTTTCCTGAGTTAATGAAAAAGCTAGAACCTTTGTATACGGAAAGATATGAGGGGTACGCATACCTTAGGAAGGATATGAGATTTAGAATTCTTAATGAGGCAAGGAAAATTATCGAAGGGAAGGGTATTACTTTTGGCTCATGTAGGGAAGGTTATTACTCATATCCAACTTGTGATGGCTCTCATTTAGTTCCTTAGGCTATTTCGAACTGCTCGTAAGGTGTTTTTCCTCTCCTATGTTTTATCAATATTTCATACATGGCCTCTTTTAGCGTTGGTGACATATCATCGTCAAGCAGTATATCTACCCCTGAGTATCCAATGCTCTTTGCTTTCTCTACTAGCAAGTTTACATACGGCATTAGCTCTGATATTAGGATTCTCCCGATCGATGAGTAGGCATCTTCCGAAATCTCATTGTCACTCTCTATTCCGAGGTAGACGATGTAACCGGATGTTTGAAGTGCAAGTATAAACTCGTCCTCAGAGACCTCGAAAAATGAGAAGTTATATGAGTTAGAGTTTATCTTCGCTATTAGAACACCCCTTATTGAGAGGGTGACAACTTCATCATCTACTTCAAACACTAGATCTCTAGCCAGTTCTCGAGCTAGGGAGTAGAGGGGTAGCATATCTTTCATTCAACCACCTCCGCTATATCCCCCTCTCCGGGAGGTAGAACTGACATTATGTCTTCTTCTGGAACCTTATACCCCCACTTCTCAAATATCTTCTTGATTTTCTTGACTAACTCGCTCTTCTTTGTATCCCCCGGCCTTATGACTATGTACCTTTTAGCATGGGTTTTTAGTGCATCAACCGGCCCACACATTACGAGATCCTCTCCCTCGTAATTTATTATTCCAACCGCTAGCTTCAAAGGTATCCCGTACATCCAGTTCCTTTTTCCATAAACCATAAATGCACCTTTTGGAAGAAATTCACCGCTTGGGGCTTGCTTTTTTACTTGATTCGGATAGACCCAGTACGCATCGGCCGAGTACAAACCTTCACTCCAGGCCCTACTCATTGAAACTGCAAATTGACATGCCTCAAATATAGTCTTTTCACCGGCTTTTTGCCCATCCTTTATGACAACATGGGGAGCCCCCCAGATATCTGCATGACAATAGAGGTCATTTTCTTCGAGGTATTTCCTAACAACGATTTCGTTCGTGGTTGCATCTTTTCCACCTATAACCAGGAAGCCCTCACTGCTTATGAACCACCTAAACTTCTCAAACCACTTTTTCTTCCTTTTCTCAATTTTCTTTACCTGAATTTTTTTCTCCTCTTCTTCAATTTCCCTTTCTATACTCTCTAATTTTCTCTTAAGATCTTCGTAAGCTTTTCTAGCTCCTTCAAGCTTATGCTTGGCCTTCTTAGCTTTCTCATAATAAATCTCGGCATTCTCATTTAGATCCTTATCAAGGTAAAGCTTAACTCTCTTTCCCTCTATTTCAACCGTTATCGAGTTACTTTCAGGTTCTATTCCCTTCACCATTAGAGCTATTTTGTTTCCCTTTTTCTTTCCTTCTTCTATCCTTTTCTTAAATTCATCCCATCCTAGATTCTTCACGGCCTTCGAAAATTCTCTTAGTAGCCCATCTATTAATGTGTAGTTAGCATAGATCAGGTTTCCTATTTCCTGATTTTTCTTAAGTTCCTTTTCAAATCCTTTTATCATCTCTTCCTGTCTCTTTAGTGTTGCAAGTAACTGTTTTCTTTTTTCTTCGAGCTTTTTTGTTTTTTCAGCTTTCGCCTTTTCAATAGTTAACTTTCCAAAGTACTCATCGAGTGCTTGACTAAAGGTTTCAAAGTAGACCTTTTCATAGCCTTCATACCACTTCAAATCTATTGGGACTACATCTACCATTTTACCGTCCTTATATACTATATTGGGCTTTTTTGGTGCTGTGAAGACTTCTTTCATCTTATCATAGATTGTTCTGAGCTCCTCCTTTGTGAGCTCCCTGGTATTCTTCCTCTTATCGATTCCGGCCCTGAGAAGTATCTCTTCAGCGTATAGTCCTCCCATGTTGAGTCTTCTTGCAAGGGCTCTGACTATTTCTGTATCCTCTCCCATAATTAGCTCAACGAACCTATCCCAGGAAACTTCTAGGGGATTTTCCCTTGCGGGCGGATATTTGTACTCATGTTTTGGTTTTATGACCCTATCCTTGAACTCTTCATATCTTATAGCACCGAGGATAATGTTATCTTCGGTGACGAAAACTACGTTCCCCTTCTTAAACAGTTCAGCTATTATCTTGAATTTTCCTATTTTTATCTTAACTATCCTGTCGAAGTCATGCTGCTCTATATCTTCCACAAAGTTTCCACTAATGTGTTTTCTTAAGAGCATGGCAAAAGAAGAGGGTTGAGAGGAGGATTCCTTGATGTAACTTGTCAGGTGTATCCTCTTTCCGGCCTCTATTATTAGGTCTTTCCTCCCTTCTCCCGTTTTGTGTAACTTTATCCTAACTTCGTCACCTTCGTGGTAGACTTTATCAACTCTAGCACCGATGATTTCTGATTTTAGTTCTTCTACTATGTACCTTATATCCACGCTACTCATTTCTTCCTTCATACTCCCCCTCCCACTATTTCCTGGAGCCTCTTCTTGACTATTTGACTAACTAGCTTTCCATCTGCTTTTCCTCTTACCTTGGCCATTACCCTTCCCATAATCAATCCCATAGCTCCCATTCCCTTGTTCTTAACAACTTCAATGTTTTGCTCTATAACTTCATCTATTATCTTCCTTACTTCATCTTCACTGAGAAGCGTTAGTCCTTTTTCTTCTGCTATTTGCCTCGCAGTCTTGTTTGGATTCCTTGCGATCTCTTTAAATATCTCTTCAAAAGCTTCCTTGGCTATTTTACCCTCTAAGTAAAGGGAAAACGCTTCCTTTATATGCTCATCACTGATATTCTCTATTGGTACCTCCTTTCTAAGCCCCTTGAGCACGACGACTAGTATCGAGGCTGCTAGTGAGGGCTTAACTCCCATTTGTACAAGCTCTTCAAATAGTTCATCCCTTTCATCGTCAACCAACGTTTGAGCGAGACTTCTATCAAGTTTATACTCCCTTACGTACTTTTCAACCTTTACCTGGGGAAGCTCAGGTAAGTTCTCCTTTATCTTCCTCTTCAGCTCATCGGGAATTCTAATTGGTGGTATATCGGTTTCTGGGTACATTCTGGCTTTTCCTGGGAGTGGCCTCATGTACTCTGTATTTCCATCTGGAAGAGCTCTCCTCGTTTCTTCAGGAACTCCAATTATGGCTTCCTTTGCCCTCTTAATTACCTCCCTCAATGCATTTTTGGCCCTTTCTTCCTCGGCCGCAACTAAAACGAATGCATCCTCTTCCCCTAGTCCTAATCTTTTAATGACTTCGTTAACTTCTTCTTGGGTAATTCCATAGTTGGGCAACTCATCGATATGGAATATTCCTGGGACGTACTTCCTTGCCCTATCAGCAAACTCAGTCCCTAACCTCCTTCCTGGCTGGATCTCTCTCCCAATTAATCCTCTAAACTTTGGAAGTTTTATTGCCAGGACTTTTCCTCCCTTCTTAATGGCCCTTGCTATGATCTTAGATTTAGTGTTTGTGAACACATCCGTCACGTCGTAGAACTCCTCTTTTATATCCTCTGGTCTAACGCCTCTCCTCTGGAGTTCATCCCTTATCTTGAGGAGATTAAGCTGTCTCTCGACTTCCCTCTCGATTATCAACGGTATCATGTCTAACTCCTGGACGCCTTTTATCTCTATCCTTGCACCACCTTTTATTGAAACGTTCAAATCTTGTCTTATCGTCCCAAGCCCACGTTTGACTTTTCTTGTTGCCCTCAGTGCATCTCCTATGAACTTAGCAACAACTTTAGCTTGTTCAGGATGATGTATATCTGGGGTTGTGCTTATCTCCACTAAAGGAACTCCAAGCCTGTCTAAGCGGTAAATAACTTCCTTTTCCTTTCTCTCTATAATCCTTGCCGCATCTTCTTCAAGGCAGATCGTAGGTATACCAACGGTTCCCCAGGGAGTTTCAACTTTACCATCTGTAGCAATTATGGCCGTCCTTTGAAAGCCTGAAACGTTAGAACCATCTATGACTATCTTCCTCATGTAGTACACTTCATCTACTGGCTTCGCATTAAGCAGGTAAGCTATCTGAAGGGCAACCTCTAAGGCTTCTTTATCCGGCCCTCTTGGGGGTTCTTCATCCATGTAGACTAGATCAGTTAGCTGATAATTTCCTTCATATATGAAAACTCTTCCCTTCTTGAATTCTTCCAAGGCTGCTGGATCTACCTCACCGAGCTCGCTCATCGTAGGTCTTAACCTTCTTTGAAAGGTAAAATCAACTTCGTCGCTAAATTTAGTGGGAACAGGGGAGAATAACTTTTTGGTGTCAAGTTGTCTGTGAATTTCAAGCCCAACTTTAAGTCCGAGCTCCTCATAGTTGAATTTATCACTCATTTGCATCACCTCAGGTAAGTGTCAAACCTAGTATAGGGAGTAATTTCTCCAGCATAGTTAGTTAACATCATCCTCCTAACTTCCTCAAGATCCTGCGTGTGCCCGAGGACCCACATGAGCTTTACGTATGCCGTCTCTGGTAGCATATCCTCGCAGGGAATAACTCCAGCCTTTAGCAATCTTCTTCCCGTTGCGTAAACATTTAAGTTCACCCTACCGTAGATGCATTGGCTCGTCATACATACGGCGATTCCTTCTTCAGTAGCCCTTTGAATTGATGGGATGATGTCATTTGGTGTATGGCCCAATCCAGTTCCCTCGATAACTATCCCCCTGTATCCTTTATCTATGAAGAACTCTATTATCTCGGATGAAATCCCAGGATATACCTTGACAAGTGCTACCTTTTCTTCAAGCTTATCATCCACCCATACCTCACTGTCTGATCTTCTTCTGTAATCATCCCTGAGGAACTCTATCTTACCATTTGGCCAAACCTTTGCTATCGGGACATCGTTTATACTTCTAAAAGCATCTCTTCTGCTCGTATGCATCTTTCTAACTTTAGTTCCCCTGTGAGCTAGACAGTAGGTATCCCCGGTTTCCCCATGCATAACCACCATCACTTCCGCAACGTCGCTTGTGGACATCCTCACTGAGCATATCAAATTCATTGCAGCATCACTACTGGGTCTATCGGAACTTCTCTGAGCTCCAACTAAGATGACGGGCTTTCCTAAATCCCTTAGCATGAAGCTTAAAGCCGCTGCGGTATATCCCATTGTATCAGTCCCGTGGGCAACTACGACTCCTGAATCCCCAGAATTTAAGGATTTAGCGACTTCATGGGCTATTTTAATCCAATGTTTTGGCTTCATATCCTCGCTGAAGATGTTAAAGAGTAGCTTAGGCTTAATATTTGCTATTTCAAAGATTTCTGGAACAGCTTTTGCAAGCTCCTCAGCGGTAAAGGCTGGATAAACCGCTCCCGTTTCGTAATCAATTCTACTGGCTATCGTTCCCCCCGTTCCTATTATCGTTACGTCGGGAAGGTGAGGTTTTCCCTCTATAAATGCTTCAAAGTGTATTTCAGGTTTAACTTTCGCTCTCTCAATTACCTCTACCCTCCTGATCTTGCTGAGGGCTATTCCAATGTTGTATCCATTTTCGAGTTTTAAAACGAGGGTATCTCCTGGGGATAACTCGTATGGAGGCATTACATAACCTTCATAAATTACCTCTTCTCCGTCTTCTTCCTTTATCACCCTTATGAAGTCGCCAATGTTGATGTTCTTTTCTTTCAAGAATTCCTCCACTCTCATGAATACCCCCAGAAAAATGTTAAGAGAGGGGATATAAACCTTAACTACCAAGGAACTTTTTCACATCTAAGAGGTCATTTAGATTTACCCCTTCAATTCCCCATATCTTTGCAACAAATTCAAGTTCCTGGGTGTAATCTCCTGGAATAAGGGAGAGGTGATTTGCTCCCATGACGTTTATGAATTCCTGCTTATCCAATGGATTTCTTATCGCTGTGTGGGGCCACTGCTTACCCCACTTAAGCTTGTTCTCTATCTCTTCACTAATTTCCACACCTTCTGCAAAGAAATAGAGAAGGTAGTACTTTCCATCCCTCCTTATCAACCTAGCAACCGTAAACTCTCCTGGTGGCGTTCTGTAAGTGAAAGCTCCTCCGCTTTTACCTTGGCATTGACCTTGAATAGTTACCGATCTTAGATTTTCGTATGGATCTTCGCTCAATTTGGCATAGTAGAGTGATGAGGCACCACAATTAGCTATTATTACTATGTCATCATCGATATACTTTATGTCACCGAAAAGTGGTGGTTTACCGCTTAGATAATAGAGGAGAGCTGATGTTATTGTTCCCTTTATATCCCCTTCACAGGTTGTGGGAATTACCGGCTTTTTACCGAATGCATCTTGGTCGAAGGGGAATAGAGCTGGAATTGTGCATGCAGTTACACCATATACCTCGCTTAGCTCAGGTTGGCACTTTATAGAAACTCCAATGATATTCTCTTTTCTGCTTTCTAAGATCTTTTTAGCTCCCAAGTATAATCTTATCTGTTTTCTTAGAACCTCAGGTGTTAGCATCTTTCCGTCAAATTTTACATTCGTATTTTTGATCAACCATTCGTAAAACTCATTAACCTGTTCCTCGTTTACGCTTTCCCCTTCCTTTATTATTGTATATTGGTCGAGCATTATGAAATCTCCAACGAAACTCTTCAATCCTGGTAAGTCATCCATCAAATGCTCCATTCCAAGAGTGTAAGTTCCCCCAAAGAGTAGCAAACTCCCTTCGGAAAGCACTTTTACGGCTTCACTAGCTCTTATCCACGATTTTACTAATTCTATATCGTCTATTACCCTACAGTGTCTCTTTGCATATTCATTTACAGATGTCTCCCAGAGTGAAGCGCCGACAGAAGTCACACATGTTGCCCCCGCCCAGTTAGGATCGCCATCCGTGTAAAGAAGTATTGGAACCTCTGCTTCCCTTATGAAGTATGTAACTAAGTTGCTTTCAGTCCAGTGCCAGAGACCTAGGATCACTCCGCTCAATCCCTCTGATTTCGCTATTCTTCCTGCTTTAATCGCCTCATCTACACTGTTAATCCCGAATACATCCTTAGAATATTTTCCCAACCTGGCGTTTATGTCCAGGACTTCAAACTCTTTACTTAATTCTTTAACTAATTTTTCATGCTTTTCCTTAATGGCTTCCTCTCTTTCGCTAGATAATGCAGTTTCCCTAGGATCCGTAAAAGAAGCAACTCCAATCATAGGTACCCCCTTGACTTATAAACTTGAAAGCTTTTAATGAATTTGGTGTTTGGGATGATAGCTTCAATTGGAGAGCTCCTAATTGACTTGATATCTGTTGAAGAGGGTGACTTGAAGGATGTTAGGCTCTTTGAAAAACATCCTGGAGGGGCCCCAGCCAACGTTGCCGTTGGTGTTTCTAGACTTGGGGTTAAGTCTTCCCTTATAAGTAAAGTTGGTAATGATCCTTTCGGCGAGTACTTAATTGAAGAATTATCTAAAGAAAACGTGGATACAAGGGGAATAGTAAAAGATGAGAAAAAACATACTGGAATAGTGTTCGTCCAGCTAAAGGGTGCGTCTCCTAGCTTTTTATTGTATGATGATGTCGCCTATTTCAACATGACCCTGAATGATATCAACTGGGATATTGTGGAGGAAGCTAAGATCGTAAATTTTGGATCTGTAATTCTAGCTAGGAATCCAAGCAGGGAGACAGTAATGAAGGTCATTAAGAAGATAAAAGGGTCTTCTCTCATAGCTTTTGATGTAAATTTAAGGCTGGATTTATGGAGAGGACAAGAAGAGGAAATGATAAAAGTGCTTGAGGAATCAATAAAGCTAGCAGACATTGTAAAGGCCAGTGAAGAGGAAGTCTTATACCTAGAGAACCAAGGGGTTGAGGTCAAGGGAAGTATGCTGACGGCCATAACCCTGGGTCCTAAGGGATGTAGGTTAATAAAGAATGAAACAGTCGTTGATGTTCCTTCCTATAATGTTAATCCCCTCGACACGACTGGAGCGGGAGATGCATTCATGGCCGCTTTACTTGTCGGAATTCTAAAGTTGAAAGGGCTTGATCTATTAAAACTCGGTAAATTTGCAAACCTTGTTGCTGCTTTGTCAACTCAAAAACGGGGGGCGTGGAGCACTCCAAGAAAAGATGAACTATTAAAATATAAAGAGGCGAGGGAAGTTCTAGCTCCTTGACTTTATTATATTCTTCCAACTCATGCTATTTTCTATAACTTCCTCAACTGTGATCTCCTTTTCTTCACTTATTCTAGGATTAAACTTCTCGAGGAGCTTCATTATCTCCTCTAGCTTTATCCCCTTTTCATCAAATACTATTTTAGCTATTTTTTGGTAGGGGTTTATGAACGTCCTGTATACTGAGTCATTTTTTGCAAGCTCATATTGGAGGGCCATTGCATCTTCGTGAGTTATTCCATCTAGTCTTATTGTTACTTCCTTCATCTCCTTCACCTCTCAAAGTAATTAACTATGTCGATGTATGTCTTCTTGTAAACTTCGCTCTTCTTCATTTTCTCGACGAATTCTTTCGTTCTTATGTACTTATCCTTCTTGTAATCCCAATCTGGATGTAATTTCTTCCACTCTTCCCAGGAGTAACTGAATTGTCTCTGTACCTTATCCCTGTATATTTCCGGAATTACATTAAAGGTACAGAAGGGTACTATCCTTCCGTCGGGCATTGCGTAATGAATGACGCACCTTTCAACCCTTTCAACATCGTAGTTGTACTCATCCATAAAGTGCATCATTCCAATGAAGAGGGTATTCATGTGGAACTTACCGAGAGCATCGTAGGTTCCGTGAACGAATGCATTCTTTATTAATCCTAGGACATCCAATCCTTTGGGAGCATTTTTCTCATCATAGAATTGCTTGAATTTTACGAATATCGTCTCTCCTATGGCTTTAAGCTTTGCCAAGCTTTTGAATCTTGCCTTTTCAATTTCTTCAGCTTTTTCAACTAAGAACTCAACGAAGCCATCAACATCTATGAACCTTGGAATTGGGATGACTTTCTTTTCTTCTCTATCCAGGAAGACGTAAGTTGCTGCACCACAGGCAAAGTGACTCGTCATATAATACTTCCTCCCCGTGAATGCCTCAAAGAATCTAGCTATGTGACCGGCTATTGGAATTGGATACCAATCTTCTTTGGCTATTACTCCGTTAGTTTGCTCTTCTATCTTCTTTATTGCTCCAGCTATTGTAATTCTAAACCTTTGTCTCTCCTTCCTTGGAACCCTTCCTACTAAAGAGATCGGTTGGAAGTTTACTCCCCTTACTATGTCAAGATGATTTAGTCCGAAGTTAATTATGGCACCTGCTTCATGATCATTGATGTTTCTTATGAGGGTTGGGACGAGAACTATTCCTGGGCCTCCAGCTTTTCTAACATTCTCAAAGATTAAAGGAATCTCCCAGTGGTTCTTCCAGTTTGTTTGAGGAGTCATTCCATCGTAACTTAAGTATAGAGTGTTAACTCCAGCTTCTCTAAGTTTTTTCACTAATTCTGGATCAAAGGCTAGTTTTATTCCATCTGTATTCAGCTGTATATGGTCATATCCTTCCTCCTTTGCTATCTTAATAATCTCTATGAGATCATCCCTAAGCGTTGGCTCTCCCCCAGTGAATTGAACTGCATTCGCTCCTATTGGATGTTCTTTCTTTGCATTCCTTAGCATCATTCTTATTTGCTCTAGTGTTGGCTCGTATATCGGTTCACCTTCACGGGCATAGAAGAAGCAGTACCAGCAACTGAGGTTGCACCTATTCGTTAAAACTATGTTAATCAAACTCGTATGAGAGCGATGCCTTGGGCACAGTCCACAGTCAAAGGGACAGTTAATTCCTGTATTGGAAACGTTTGCCGAGAATAGCTTCTTCTCCTCAAATCTCCATTTAGAGAATCTGTAGTATAGCTCAACATCCTCATAATAGAGATCTGTTATCATGCCTTCTGGGCACTTCTTAGTTATCCATACCTTACCATCCTTCTCCCAAACTACCGCTGGCACTACCCTTCTACTTTCAGGACAGAGTGAATACGTTCTATGGGGGAGGGGTGAGCCATATCCCTTACTTGCACTCTTTAAGAGTTTATTAAATTCCTCCTCAGTCATCTCAGGAAATTCGATGATCTCGCGAACATGTTTAGTTGAAGCTTCAAACTCCTTTTCCCCACTTGGAACTTCACCGAGAGTTTCGGCCATGTCACCACCAACAAATCTTCCTAATCTTGCTTATAAAAAGGTTTTCCTATATGTGAAGAGTTTTCTACATATATATGAATATTTTTATTCATATCTATAGGTTTCAAACTTTTGTGACAAAGGTAAACATTTATAAGAATAAGTCCTTAACCATGGGTGAAATTTATTAAAAGGAAAAATCCATGCGGGGAGGGGTAAAAATGACCGAAGCAAGCCGTGTCAGCAGATATCTTTACACGTTCATTGTCGTGCTCATAATTTGGCTCTTTCTAACGGCAAGTTTAGATCCACAGGAGCTGATTGTTGGAATAATATTCTCTGCAATCGTTGCAGGGTTTACCTATGACATATTTACCACGAGAGGGCTCTCAAATCTTCATCCGAGGAGAATTGCGTATGCAATAATCTACATCCCTTACTTTTTGTGGGCAATGATAAAGGCTAATCTAGATGTAGCGTACAGAGTTCTGCATCCAAAGAGGCCGATTAACCCAGGGATAGTTGAATGTAAGACAGAACTCAAAAATGAGGTTGGAAAGCTTGCTTTAGCAAATTCAATAACCTTAACCCCTGGAACTATAACATTGGATATAGATGGAGATAGATATTTCATTCATTGGATCGATGTTAAGGATTCAAGCATTGAAGGGGCCTCCGAGCACATAACTAAGCCCTTTGAAAAATTTTTGAAGGTGATCTTTGAATGATGAGCGTTAATGTTTATTTAGTCTTAATAGCGATAGCAACGCTACTTAGCATGTACAGGGTCTTCAGGGGACCCACTACCGTAGATAGACTAGTTGCCGTGGATATAATGACGACTATCACAGTGGGATTAATGGTTCTTTTAGCCCTATACTACAAGAGGATGATCTTCCTTGACGTTGCATTGGTATATGCAGTACTATCCTTCGCCGGGGTTATAGCATTTGCAAGGTACTTGGAGGGAGGCCTATGAACGTTTTAAGTGGGATTGGGGAATTCCTGGTACTGTTTGGAACAGTATTTTACTTTCTATCAACATTGGGTCTGATAAGAATGCCCGATGTTTACAATAGAATGCAGACTGCGACCAAGAGCGTTACTCTAGGCTCACTATCAACGATAATTGGCGTTGGACTGTGGGCCCTGGGAGAGGGATTAAGTCTAGCATGGTTAACTAAAACGATAGTTATTGCTGTCTTTCTACTGTTAACTAATCCAATAAGTGCTCACACCTTGATAAGGGGTGCCTACAAATCTGGAATACCTCTTTGGGAGGGTAGCGTTGTTGATAAGTATAAAGAGCATTTAAAGGAGAAGGAGGGAGCAGAATGAATTGTATAGCATGTGTTGAAGATATAATTGTTCTCCTAATGATTATATCCGCAATACTTTCCGTTGAATGGAGGGATTTGCTAGCTGCTACCGTGGGAATGGCCGCGGTCAGCCTATTTGCATCGATACTGTTTTTCCTGCTTCAGGCCCCCGACGTTGCAATGACGGAAGCGGCCATAGGAGCGGCCCTGAGCGGTGCTGTCTTCATCTTCGCCATTAAAAGGACGTACAGGTATGAAAGCGAGGAGGAAGAGAAACCTGGTTGGTGGGTGAGGTGGTGAGCATGCTAAAGAGGTTGCTCTCAATAATCCTAATTCTCATAATTGGATATTGGATCGCTCAAGGGTTAGCAAACGTGCCCTTTGGAGAGGATAGAATGCTTGTAGGAAAATACTACCTTCAGCATGTAAAGGAGCAGACCGGGGCCGTTAATGCGGTTACGGCCGTTGTTGTAAACTACAGAGGTTTCGATACCCTAGGTGAAGTTACTGTTCTTTTCATAGCATCCACGGGTGTAGCAGCATTATTATGGAGGAAGAGAAGGGAAAGGACTGCAAAAACTGAAGGTTCTTTAGTTTTAACAACGGGTTCAAAACTGTTGTTCCCCTTCATAATGCTGTTTGGAATGTACATTTTCATTCATGGTCACTTAACCCCAGGAGGAGGCTTCCCAGGCGGGGCCACAATAGCTACAGGGTTCTTGCTAATGTACCTAGCGTTCATAGTTTACGAGATCCCCCATAGGGGGTTTGAAGTTACAGAAGGATTAGCTGGAATGAGTTACGTTCTAGTGGGCCTCATAGGCTTAGCAATTGGAGGATATTTCCTGTTTGACTGGATATGGCAAACATGGCACTTTGGAACTAGTAACTTGGGTAGACTATTCAGTGGTGGATTCATTCCCGTGATATACACATTAATTGGGATCAAGGTAGGTACAGAGCTCAGCGGAATCATCGACAACATGCTTAAGGAGGAGGTGAAAGAATGATATCTGCCTACTATTTCGGTGCAATAAGCTTGGTCCTAATTGGGCTTTACGCTGTTCTAGTTAAGAAGAACCTACTTAAAATCCTCATTGGATTAAGTATAATGGAAACTGGGGTAAATTTACTCTTGATAAGTATAGGGTATGTCTCTGGAAGGAGTGCTCCAATTTTAAGTGAAGGAATAACCCCCTCCCAAGCTGTAGATCCCATTCCCCAAGCTCTGGTTCTTACGGCCATAGTTATAGGTGTGGCAACTACCGCAATGGCCCTTAGCGTTGCTATTATTCTGTATGAAAAGTATAGGACATTAAACATAGAAGAGATAAGGAGGTTGAGAGGATGAGCCAGGTGGCATCACTTTTAATAGCTCTTCCTCTCATTAGTGCATTCTTCGTTCCAGTATTGAAGCAGATTAAGAAATCACTGATATTTCCATACTTGACTTTAATAACCTTGCTTCAAACCGGAATAGCTGGGTGGGTATTTTATGAGGTTTACACGACGGGTAAGCCCATCCTAATATACGCTGGTGGATGGAGGCCTCCTGTGGGTATAAACTTGTACATAGGTCCCTTCGCTGCGTTGTTCATACTAATAATAGCAATTGTGAGCTTCCTGACTTCATTATTCAGCATGAGGATGGTTAAGGTTGAACCAATAGACAAGTATGCGATGCTTTTCCTCCTCCTCATGCTTGGAGCAACTGGAATGATAGCCACCGGAGATATCTTCAATCTCTTCGTATTCATGGAGATAACTGCAATAACAGCGTATGCTTTAACGGCTTATAACAAGACGGGAGAGGCAGCTGAAGCATCCATGAAATACATGATCCTGGGAGGAATCGGTTCAAGCTTTTTCCTAATTGGGGTTGCCCTAATTTACGGAGTGACGGGAACATTAAACATGGCCCAACTAGCTGAATTTGCTTCAGCAGGTAAAATAATGCCAGTAGTTGCTCAGGTGGGATTAAGCTTAATAATCTTCGGCCTGGCCGTTGAAGCTGAGTTGTTCCCACTCAATGCATGGGCCCCTGACGCTTATCAGGCGGCCCCTCATCCAATAACAGTCATGTTTTCGGCCTTCGTCGTTAAAGCCGGCCTTTATGCCATGGCGAGGATCCTTTACCTATTGCAGAAGGTAAATGGTTGGGACTCCGTATTAAAGCTATTGTTAATAATGGCCACGCTAACCGTTATATTTGCTGAGCTTTCGGCTTTAAGGCAAAAAGACGTGAAAAGAATGATAGCTTACTCAAGCATAGGTCAAGTTGGCCTGATAGCACTGGCATTTTCCCTGGGAACTCAAGCAGGAGTTGATGCCGGTGTCTTCCATATGTTGAATCATGCAATAGTCAAGACCATGATGTTCCTTGGCGTTGGTTACGTTGGCGTGATGGTTGGTGGAACGAGAATAGAAGACTTTAGAGGTCTAGGGAAGAGGATGCCTCTAACGGCCTTATCCTTAAGCGTTGGAGCTATATCGACTGTAGGTGTTCCATTATTCAACGTATTCTGGAGTAAGTTCAGGATAATAGTGGCGACAATTCAAGCAGGGTTTGTCTGGCCAGCAGTTTTAGTCCTATTTGCAAGTGTTGTAGAGGCCGTTTATTACTTTAGACTCCTTCACGTCATGTGGTTTGCAGGAGAAGGAGAAAGAATAAAAGAAGGCTGGATAGTTGTGTTCCTACTACTCCTAGCTCTGATAATCGTAGGAATAGGAATTTATCCAACTCCGGTATGGGAGATCGTGAAGAGGGCTGGAAGCGATATCTTTGCTGTTAAGGTTTACATTAATAATGTTCCTTTACTGGGGGTGGTACAATGAATGAGCTCCTCCTAATAACTTTTTCACCCCTCGTGGCTGGAGTATTGGCATGGTTAGTCAGAATTAGGGGAGTTAGAGAAAGCCTAGGTATATTAGGAGCAATAGTCCCATTAGCATTCCTAATAAAACTTTATCCAAGCCTTGATCATCCTATAAGGGCGACTATAAGCTTAGGAGGCTTTGAGCTGGGCTTTTCAATGTCCCACTTAAACTGGGTATTCTCAATGATAGCAGCGGTAGTAGGTTTGTCTGCTGTCTTTGGGATGGCATCAACGGCTAAAGATAGTTACGAGTGGCTATTTTCACTTATGAGCCTAACTGGAGCTTTAGGGATATTCATGGCCCAGGATCTCGTTACTTTCTTCATATTCTGGGAGGTAATGACGTTTTCAAGCTTCATGATGGTGCTTAAATTTAATAGGGCCGCATCATTAAAGTACTTGATACTTAGCATCATAGGAGCTTATTCAATGCTTGTTGCTATTGGAATAATCTACGCAAAGACAGGAACGTTTACCTTTGCTGATATATCAGCGTTTTTCAGAAAGGAAGCAATGCTCGCCATGCTTGGTGGAAAGTCTACTTTCAGTAGGTTTGACATGGCATTGATATACCTACTGTTCTTAATGGCCTTTGGAGTCAAAGCTGGGATGTTCCCACTTCACGTCTGGGCCCCGGATGCTTATAGCGAGACTGACCAAAGTTATACCGCAATTTTCAGTGGAGTCTTGAGCAAAACAGGGGTTTATGGATTCATACTCCTCTACGTCCTGATGTACGGAAAGCTATTAATTGACCTAGGTCAGTTCAAGGGAACACCTCTCTTCGGCTATATCATAGCGTTTTTAGGTGGTTTAACGATAATTATTGGCGGTGTTTTAGCCGCATTACAGGAGGATATCAGGAAATTGTTTGCATACTCAAGTATAAGTCAGGTCGGCTATATCTTAGTCGGCTTAGGAATCGGAACTTCCCTTGGAATAGAAGCAGCGATCTACCATGCAATAAGCCATGCCCTCTTCAAGGGATTGTTCTTTTTAGTTGTGGCTACCATAATATATAGAACTGGAAAAACTGAGTTCAAAGACTTTGGAGGCTTAGCCGAGAAAATGCCCTTTACATTCGCAATGGCATTCATAGCCATACTGAGCCTTGCTGGGATTCCGCCTTTGGTCGGGTTTGCAAGTAAATGGTTAATATTTGAAGCTGTCATTAGTCAGAAACTTCCAATTCTCGGAGGAATGTTATTCTTTGGAAGCGCGATAGGTTTTGTTTACTTGATAAGGTTCACTTACGCGGTATGGTTTGGTCAGAGGCCAAGCGATATAGAAGATACCAAAGATGCTCCTCTTCCATTAGCAATTGGAATGGGAATCTTAGGAACGCTGAACGTAGTCTTTGGAGTTGCTCCTGGGCTGGTGGCTAAGGAATTAAATGCCATTTTCGGTAACCCGGTAATCGGAGGAAATATCTGGGAGCTTGATCTTGGCTTTGGAAGGTACAATGCCTTGTTAGTTGCAATATGGTTAGTGATCGGCGTATTAATAGCTGCAATTCTATACTTCCTAGGAGCTAGCACCAGAAAGGTTCCAGTTACAGATACGTACCAATCTGGAAATCCAGTTACTATGGAGTATAACCTAACTATTAGGAGGAACTTCTTCCTACCCTTAAAAGAGACAATGGCCTTTTGGCTTAGGATAAGCTTCGATAAGTTGTACAAGGATACCTGGAAGGCGATTGAAGACTTTGCTGAAACCGCTAGAAACTACATATACAATGGAAATGTTCAGGCTTATGCTTGGTACCTGGCAATAATATTACTAATACTAGCTGCGATGGGGGTGTGAAGGATGCTTAGGGTTGTGATTGACGCCTTATTAATATTAATCTATGCAACCTTTGTTGGCTTCATGTTCATGGGAATTATAAGAAAAACTGTAGCTAGGATACACAGGAGAATTGGGCCCCCAATTTATCAGCCCATAATTGATACCATCAAGCTCTTTGCAAAGAAGGAGAACATAACCCATGGTGTGATCTACGACTTTGGAGTAGTCTTTGCCCTAGGTGCTACCATCTTAGCTTTAATGTTCATTCCTTTAGGAAACGTTAGCGTGTTGAGGGCTTATGGAGACCTCATATTGATAACATTCCTATTGGAAATCCCAATGTTGGGAATAATGTTCGCAGCGATGAGCTCTGGGAATCCATATGCTGGAATAGGTGCCCAGAGAGCTCTATTGACATTGCTAGCCGTTCAAGTCCCATTAGGATTTGCAATAGTTACACTGGGCGAATACTATGGGACTTTCAGCACCTATGAAATAGTAATGGCCCAGCAACTCCATGGGTGGAGCATCTTCCATCTTCCACTGCTCTTGGCCGCTATAGCTTATGATATAGTCCTCCAGGCCATGTTTGGGAAGGAGCCATTTGACATTATGATAGCCCCGGGAGAAATATCTTTGGGACCGATGGTAGAATTTGGAGGTAAGCACCTTGGTATCCTACAGGTTCAGCACGCTATAGGACTATTCGCAGAGACATTATTCTTCTCGAACATCTTCCTGGGAGGGGCCGCGGTAACGGCTTTCTCAAGTTCAATCCTCAATACGTTAGCTACCATAACCATTCTACTAATAAAGCAGTTAGTGGTACTGTTCATAGCGATATTCATAAGCACGATATTCCCGAGATTCACAATTGATCAAGCGGCCGAATTTTACTGGAAGTGGCCAACGATAATAGCTGCACTAGGTGCGATCTTAGCAAGCTTGTGAGGTGGTGGGGATGGTTGACTGGAGATTGTTTGAACCATTATTTAACTGGGCGAGAAAGAAGAGCCTGTGGATTGTGGCATTCTGTACCGGATGCGGTGGAATAGAGATGCCTCCCTTAATGACGGCTAGATACGATATAGAAAGATTCGGTATGCTATCTGATCCAAGTCCTAGGCAGTACGATCTCTTCCTGATAACTGGCTATGTAACCCCAAAGACATTGAAGAGGATAATAATAACCTATGAACTTTCCCCGGATCCTAAATACGTTTTAGCTCATGGTTCATGTCCCATTAACGGGGGGGTATACTGGGACTCTTACAACACCGTAAAACATCTTGACAAGTATATACCAGTGGATGTTTTCATAGCTGGATGCATGCCAAGGCCTGAAGCTGTAATGGATGGAATTTACAAGCTTATGGATATGATAGAGAGCGGTGAAGCTGATGGGTGGAGGAGGTACAAGGAAAATTACGAATGGTACAAAAAGAATCAGGATGAACTCTTAGGGGAAGGTTGGAGGGAGAAGGAAGCCAGAAAGTGGATACCCTGGCTTGTAGATAAGACCAGGGAGGTTAAAAAATGAGTTGGCAAGTTGGTGAAGAACTCGTAAAAAAGATCTTAGAAAAAGCTCCATATGCTGAAGGAAAAGTTAGAAGGGAGAGGAGATTAGAGTTTAAAGTACCAGCTGAGAGGTTAAGGGATTTTCTAATGCTAATGAAGGAGAGCAATTTTCCATTGATGCTACAAATATCAGCGGTTGACTGGCCCAAGGATGGTGAGATAGAGCTTGTTTACCACTTAATTAATCCAGAGCTCGGTACCCATGCAATGGTAAAAACTAGAATTCCAAGAGAATTAGATAAAGCTAAGATTTCTACTGTAAGCGATATCTATCCGGCAGCTGAAACTTATGAAAGGGATGTTCATGACTTCTTTGGCGTTTACTTTGAAGGTAATGAGAGGATGGAGATGCCTTGGATCCTTGATGACCCTGAGAGAGGATTATATCCTCATAGAAAGGATTTCAAAATGCTTGAGTACGTGAAAAAGAAGTATAAGATCCTCGATAGATTTGATGAAAATAAGAGCAGATACGTGATCTGAGGTGATAATCATGGTAACCCAGGAAGAGTTAATTAGGGAAGCGAGACAAAATGGAATGGAGCTTTATCCCATAAATAGAGATACCTATGAGCTGTTCTTTGGCCCCCAGCACATGGCTACTGAAAACTTCAGTATAATCCTAAAGATGGATGGTAATAGAGTTGTAAAAGCAATAGCTAATCCAGGATTCCTTCACAGAGGTTTTGAAAAGCTAGCAGAGTTTAGACCTTGGTACACGAACATTGCATTGCTCTTGAGAATATGCGTTCCCGAATCAGATGTTCCCGAGGCTATATACTCAATGGCCGTCGATGAAATAATTGGGTGGGAAGTTCCCGAGAGGGCCCAATGGATAAGGACTCTTGTTCTAGAGCTGGCTAGGGTTTCAGCATATCTCTTCTGGATAATGGGATTAAGCTTCAAGCTTGGTGTTTACACAGCAGGTCAATGGGCGGCCGCCTATAGAGAGAGGATAATGAGGATATTCGAGGAATTGACAGGGGCCAGGGTTTATCATATTTTCACTATACCAGGAGGAGTTAGGAGAGATATTCCTGGAGATAAGTGGCTCAGACAGGTTAGGGATACGGTGGAGTACATAAGATCAAAGCTACCTGACTTTGACAACATCCTCTTTGAGAATTATATAACATACAGGAGAATGGAAGGGATCGGTGTCATGGATAAGAAATTCGCTCTAGCCGAAGGTGTTACGGGTCCAAACCTAAGGGCTACTGGAGTTGCATACGATGTCAGAAAGGATGATCCCTACCTATTTTATTCAGAGGTTGAATTCGAAGTTCCAACCTTAAAGGAAGGAGATGCGTTAGCTAGAGCTTTAGTTAGGAGGTATGAACTGGAGCAAGATCTATACATTATCGAGCAACTCTTAGAGATGGGCCCACCGAGCGGCCCATATAAAGTCGAGGATCCGAGGCTTAAGAACCTTCCAAGGTTCAAAGTCCCAGCAGGTGATGCCTTCGCTCACGTTGAATCGACTAAGGGTGACTTTGGAGCTTATGTGGTTAGCGATGGGGGGAACAAACCATACAGGGTTCACGTGAGAGGGCCAAGCATTGCACATGGAATTAGGGTTCTTGAGAAATTGTTGGTTGGAGCGAGAATAGCCGATGTTCCTATAATATTGATGAGCCTTGATAATTGTCCACCGGATATTGATAGGTGATGCTCATGCCGGCAAAGGTAGTTGGGGAGGATAAGGTTAAGAAGCAACCTTCGTTCGTAAAGCCATGGCTTGGTTTAAAATATCTATTTAAGAAGCCAGTAACGATAAAGATACCAGATGAAAAAATAGAGCCTGCCCCTAAGTACAGGGGCTTCCACACTTTAGATTGGAAAAAGTGTATAGGATGTAACTTCTGCGGTCAGATATGCCCCGCTAGGGCTATAGAGATGACTTGGATAGAGGTTAACGGTAAGTTGGAGAAGAGGCCTCATCCAAAGATCGACTATGGAAGATGTACCTTCTGTCAATTCTGTGTTGACGTCTGTCCCACAGGGGCCCTTGGGTTTATAGAGAGCTACATCTTAACAACCACTGGTAAAGAAGAGGAATTACAGCTTTTTGATTGGGTTCCCTTACCGCCAGACAAGTTTAAAGAGTTACAGGATGAGTATGGGGACTGGAGGTTTCCAATAGAGAGAATAGAATTCAATAAGGAAACTAAGGAAGTTACATACTACCTTAGAAATGGTGAAACGTTTAAATTCAAGATAGTTGGGTATGGACTAAAACCTCCAAAACCGCCCTCAAAGCCTCAGCAGGAGAAAAAAGAGGGTTAAAGTCTTTTTTCTATTTCATCCCATATTCTCTCAGCTAACTCCCTCTTATTCATTTTTGGAAGTTCTTTCTCAAAGTTTCTTCCAATGATGATAACCTTACTCTCGTCACTTCCAAAGGCTTCCAACGTATTTCCAATGACTATATCACTTTTAGCTCTCTCTATTTGCTTCTTGGCCTCCTGAATAAGTTTTTCCATTGTGGTTTCAGCCTTAAAACCTACTAGGAACACATCGGGCTGTAGCTCTTTAATCCTATCTATTATCTTAGGATTAGGAACGAGTTCTATAGTTATCGACTTATTACTCTTTATCTTATCCTCTGCCTTTATTTTGGGCTTAAAGTCACTTACTGCAGCTGCCATTATAACTACATCATACTTCTTTTCGGTTAACTCCTTCTCTATTGCCGCGAGCATTTCCTCAACGGTTTCAACTTGAATTTGATTTTCAACAAAGCTATTCACGCTTCCTTTAGTTTTTATTAAAGTAACTTCAGCTCCTCTAAACTCGGCTTCTTCAGCTAATGCTACCCCCATCTTTCCACTGCTTGCATTCGTTATGAACCTTATTGGATCTATGTATTCCCTAGTAGCTCCGGCCGTTACGAGAACTCTTTTTCCCTTTAGAGTTTTAGGATGAAGTTTCCTTATAACCCTGTAAACTATCTCATCTATGCTTGCAACCTTGGCTTTTCCTTCTTCAATTCTAGGCCCTATAAACTCAACTCCCAGCTTCTTCAATTTCTCTATGTTCTCCCTTACTATGGGATGCTTGTACATACTCTCGTGCATTGCAGGAGCTATCATTATTGGAATGTGTGGAAAAGCCGTAGTAACAACCGTTGTTACTGGGGTATCATCTATTCCGCAAGCTATCTTTGATATCGTGTTTGCGGTTGCCGGGCAAACTAGTATAAGATCGGCCTTGTTTTCATGCTCCCCCGCAAGTTCGACGTGTTCTATAAACCCAGTAATTTCCGTTATAACGGGATTACCAGTTGCAAACTCCATTGCATAAGGATGAATTATCTTAGTCGCACTAGGCGTCATGACAGCGTGAACCTCAGCTCCATGCCGTATCAGTTCTCTTGCCAACTTTACGCATTCTACAGCTGCTATACTTCCTGGAATTGCAAGGACTATCTTTTTACCAACAAGTTTTCTACTCTTTTTGGCATAGATCCGCTTAACATGGTTAAGCATTGCATATCACCAAAACCTCTTAAATGGGCTAAAATATATAAGTTTAGAGTTCATCTCTCTCTTGTCGGTGGTTAGAATGAGGAAGAAAGTTTTAATGCCTTTATTTTTAATTCTCATGCTCTTAGCAATTCCTGCATATGCTCAATGCCCTTATGAAGGGAGAACCGTCACCCTTAAAGCTCCAGCGGTTTCAGTAACATCTACCGGAGAACTAGTTGGTGTTCCAACGGATTTCATAATAACGGTAGCTCCAGGAAGTGGTCACGTTTACGTTGAAACATGGCCTTTAACTCAGGTAGACATGCAAGCCTCCGCTAGGCTTGCTGCAGAAGTTGCAGGTAGGGTTCTTGGTGTTGACATGAGTAAATATGACGTGTTCATCCAGGTAAAAGCAGATTCCCCAATAATCGGTGGGCCGTCAGCCGGCGGAACCATGACCGTCGGGATAATAGCTGCGATAATGGGCTGGGATATAAGGAAAGATGTGATGATGACGGGAATGATCAATCCCGATGGTAGTATTGGACCAGTGGGAGGGATACTGGAAAAAGCTTCTGCTGCTCATCAGGCGGGTGCAAAGATATTTCTAATCCCTGAGGGGCAAAGAATTCAAGTTGTCACGGAATCTAAATCAAGGCAAATAGGTCCAATAACTCAAATAACGACAACGCAAAGAAAGGTCGATGTAGTGAAGTATGCCCAGGAGAGGTGGGGGTTAAAGGTCATCGAGGTAAAGGATATTTACGATGCCGTTTACTATTTCACGGGACATAAGCTTGAAAGACCAAAGCCAAGGACTAACGTAATAATAAACACCTCCTTCCTGGAATCAGAAGCTAAGAAGGATTACAAGGAGACCGAGGATTATTACAACGAGATAAAAAGAAAGCTTGCGGAAAGTGACGTAGGCTATTCAACGTATAGTTACCTAAAAGCAGCTCTCGATGATGCCTCGAGAACCCTCAAGATGGCCGAGGATTCATTGAATCAAGAGAAATATTACACCGCTATGAGTCTGGACTTTCAGGCTAGAATAATAATAAGGCACGTTGACTGGTACATTGACGTGTACGAAGGAAAGGATATTGATGACATATTCTCGGAAGTCAAGGATGAAATCAAGTCTGTGGAAAATTACGTCTCCAATTTAACGATAAAAGGTGTGACGATGTTACAAACTGTAGCCGCTAGTGAAACTAGAATCGAGGAAGCAAAGGAATATCTCAAAGAGGCCGAGGCTTCGTATTATAATCAAGATTATTGGAATGCAGTTGGGAATGCGGCATATGCCTACGAGAGGGCAAAAACAGCTGAACTTTGGGCAAAACTTGGAGAGAAGTTTGCTGGAAAGACTGTAATTTCTAGGGATGCCATAAAGAAAGCTGCTAGAGATCAATTAGATAATGCCAAGCTCATAGTTATGTATATAACATCGATGTTCGGCGAGCAGAATTTGAAAGATTTAGTTGATCTGTTAAATAAGGGAGAGGAATACTATGAGGATGGTAAGTATTCTGCAGCTCTATTTTCTGCAATGGAAGCCAGAATTAGAGGGGAGGTAATCTTGGATACAATAGGAATAGAGAACGTGTCAGTTTTAAAAGATAAACTTTCGATGATGAAGGAAGATGCGAAGAATGCCATAGGATTAGCCCAGGAGGGTGGAACTTTACCTCTGCTTTCAATAGCTTACTATGAATTCGCTGAGAGCTATGAAGCTAAGGGGGATCTTCAGGATATAATTACTGCTATGGTTTTCTATCAGTACGCTAAGGAAACTGCTTTAGTTTTCCAGGAATGGAAAGTAAAAGTCGGGAATACTAGTGAGGTAATATCCTCCCCAATAGTCACTACCACCACAACGACATCTTCAACCACGACCTCTACCACTACTACGACTACAACTCAGCTCCCTTCAACGTCTATTTGCGGCCCAGGAATATTGCTCCTTTTACCTTTATTGGCTTTAATTAGAAGGCGTTGACTTTTTCTTTTTCATAATTTCCGGTAAATAGTTCAATTTATCGAGTAGATCTATTTCCCACTGGGCTAAACTTGGACAAATGGTACATCCAAGTCTATAAAACCCCTGATAATATAGGGGATGAAGTTCTATTCCATTCATGAGGATGTAAAGTTGAACCATCGCACCACTCCAGAATTTTATGGGCATAATCTCTAAAACCTTTCCAAACGTAGTTTTTCTTTCGACTACTGGAGGCTTTAGCCTTCTTTTCGCACTTTCGGAGTCTCTATCCCCCACTATTAAAACCGGATCTCTTAGGTCTTTTATTGAGTTGTACAATGCATCGACTTTCATTTTGGTGCACCATCTATTTGAATGGGTTGGTAATCCATACTTGTGAACGGGCATTGGAACCTCTACTTTTATAACATCGATCCCTAGCTTATGAGCAACTTTCTCTATGTATTCATCCGTCAATGGCATCTCGTACTCCATCTTTACGTAGACAGCTGTTACTTCATCGAATACCTTGCTAGCTAGTATTAGGGTCGCTGTAGAATCTTTTCCCCCGCTCCATGGAACTACCGCTGTTTTATCCTTAAACTGTTCAAGGAATGCAATGCTAGCTCTCTCAAATGCCCTGATGTATTCGGTATTTCTCTTTATCGTTTCTTCGAGTGAAACATCACTCAAGAGGGGAATTCTCCATTTAACCTCGGTTGGCCTTCCGATGATTTTACTAATCTCAGCTATTTTATGAGGACCTGAATAGTACTCCTCTATATTCATTGTCTTTCTTAGGACTAGTGCAACCTCTCCTGGATCCACATCAAGTAGTTCTTTCATGTTCTTTCTAAATCCCTCTCCGATAGCAAAGTATATATCATAATCAGGGTTTATCTCTAGTCCAAGTTCGTTTTCCGGAGTTAGGATGTAAGCTTTATCCTTCCAACTTATCCCAAGTCTAAATTTAGCCTTTATATCCTCGATGTTATTGTAGAGTTCATCAACCCTCATGTTCCTAACCTTTTTCGTTCTGAGTATCTTAACGAACGAAGGGTGAGGAAGCTCGCTGCTTATATCCTGGGCTAGCTCCTTTTCTTTTTCCCCAAAAAGTAAAATTGGCACATAAGGGTGTTCTAATGCTTTGCTTAGGTTATCCCTAACTTCGCTGAACCTTCTTCCCCCTCCTAGGCTTGAAACCTTAAGATATCCCCCATAGTTTCTTTCGTTTATATACTGGATTGCCTTAGCGTCTTTCCTTGCTCTAACTATTATATTAAACATCAAGGATTAAAAAGAGGGAGGAGTTTATAACGTTGAAGGTTCAATGATGAAAACTCCCTGATCTGAAAAATAAATGATGAAGACCGGTTCACTGAGATTTCTGCTTAGCTTTCTTAATTTCCTCCTGCTTCTTCTTTATCTCTTCCACATCTTGTGGGGTTACATAAATGAACTTCTCATCGTATTTATCGTAGCTTGCAAGTAGGAACTCATCGCTCATCTGCAATGCACCCGTTGGACAAACATCAACACATTGCTTGCAGAATACGCATCTTCCAGTCCATAGGGCAACTTTTCTTATCTCTGGGATGTATACGAAGACCCCAGCTGGGCACACGGTTACGCACATTCTGCAACCAACGCATTTATCAACGTTATATACTATTCTTCCTCTGAAGTTATCTGGAACTGGAATTGGTTCGGTTTTAGGAAATGGGTTCGTTGCCGGTGATTTGAATAGGTTCTTAATCACGGTCGGCAATAAGGGTAGCCTTATCATATCCTCACCCCCAGGACCAATAAGAGGGCCCCTACAACACTTGCGGCAAATACCCTAGTCCATAACAGGTTTACTGCTTGTGTTATCCTTAGTCTTCCAGTTACCGTTCTAAACACCGTTTTTGCAATAAATAGCACTATGAATACCTTGAGTGTATGGATCATCAAGTTGGTGATGTAACCTTCAATTCCTGGGATCCTTACCTGCCATGGAAAGAGAACTGCGACAACAAGCGATGTCGCTATGAACTCCTTAATGGACTCTGCGAGCTTTATTATTCCTAGGTACCTACCGCTATACTCCACAAGAGTACCTTCTGCAATCTCCTCCTCAGCTTCCGGTATATTGAAGAATCCTACTTCAATTTCGCTGGCTAACCATGCCATGAATACGTAGATTAATATTATCCCAGCTACCCACACCATTGGTCCAAGCTCCCAGATGTTGTGCTCATATAGGCTACCTAAGCTGAAAGGCCTTTTAACCCCAAGCTTTGAGATCCCCCACATTACCGAGAATACTCCGAGCATCATTGCAGGTTCTCTGGAAATTAACATTGCAACTTCTCTAGCAGCTCCTATTTTTCCATATGGACTCCCTGAACTTATAACACCTAGGATTAAGAAGAAATCAGCTAGCGTTAGAAGGTATATAAAGACTATTATATCTCCCTTAGTTGCGAAGAGTGGTGGGAATCCAAGTGGGGTATAAGCTAGAAGTGCTATTACAGTGGCAAGCATTAGAATTGGGGCCGCCCTGAACATGAAGTTTGCGGTATTTGGAATTATTGTTTCCTTGCTCATTAATTTTAGGAAGTCGTAAAATGGCTGCAATATTGGGGGTCCAATTCTCCTCTGCATCCTAGCAACAAGTTTCCTATCTATACCACTGAATAATAGAGATGTTATTGAGACGTAAATATAAAGGAGAATTAGGCCGATAAGTTCGTAGATAATGCTCATATCCTCACCCCCTAATGCATCCTACTCCCGCGGGAGTGGGATCCCCTTTTACTTCTGGATTTATTTCCCGAGTTTTCTGAATTGAAAGTTTTAGCAGATCTTTTTCGGTTAGGATAATCTTCTTGCCTTCTTTCACTACGGCTACCCTATCGGTACAGCTTAGGCATGGATCTATAGAGGCTATTGCAACGACGACATCGGCTAGTTGATTTCCTTCCAATCCCTTCGCTATTGTGAACAAGTTGGGAAAAGTTGGTTCCCTCATCTTCCATCTGACGGGACCATCCCTACCCTTCTTCCCTTTTACATAATGTATGAGTTCTCCCCTTGGAGCTTCGTACCTACCTATTCCTTCTCCATCTCCAAGTAGCTTGAGCTTTGCAACTAGAATGTTATCTTTAGGAAATGCCTTTATCTTCCCTTCTGGCATCTGATCTAACGCATGCTCAATCAGCTCAAGGCTTTGATATATTTCACCGATTCTGACTGCTGTTCTATCATAGACATCCCCCCTAGCCTTCTCTCCTGTGACGTCTTCTGGCATTACTGGTTTGATCCCTAAATCTGGATACACTCCAAGTTTTTCGCTCCATCTTGCATCATCCTTTATCCCGGATCCCCTACCTGTTGGCCCAACCGCACCCATTTCTATAGCTAGTTTCCTTGGGACTACCGCACAGTTCCTAAGTCTTGCTTCTATAGTTGAATCATGTAAGAATACATCTTCTATCTGGGGCATTATTTCTCTATAGTACTTTATCATATCGAGGAGCAATCTCTTGTGCTTTTCCTCTATATCCCTCCTAACCCCTCCAATAGTCATCATACTGTAGTTTACCCTGTTGCCGGTTATGGCCTCTAGAGCATCCATTACCTTCTCCCTTGCAAGCCATGTTAAGTGGAGCACGGTGTCGTACCCTATGTCGTGACCTACGACCCCGAGGTTAAGGAGATGGGAGTGTATTCTCTCAAGTTCCCCAATTATCGCTCTTATGTATTCGGCCCTTTCGGGAACTTCTATTCCAGCCATCTCTTCAACTGCTCTAACATATGTATGATTGTGGGAGAAGCTACATATTCCGCATATCCTTTCCGCGAGATACATAAGCTGAACGTAGTTCCTCCTAAAAGCTATCCATTGAATTCCCCTAAGGTTATACCCCAGCTTAATATCTACGTTTACTATCCTCTCTCCATCTAGCGTGAGGATGAACTTTTCAGGCTCTTCTAACCCAGGATGGATTGGGCCGAAAGGTATCTTAACCCAATATTCTACCTTCTTACTCATTTACCTCCCCTCCTCAGGAGATAGGGATGACCTGCATTCTTTACCATGTCCTCCGGAATTCCCTTATCATCGTGCCTAAGTGGGTATATTCCCTCTGGAAAGTCATCTGGGAGAAATAGCCTTCTTTTATCTGGAGCATTTTCAAAGTCTATCCCGACCATTTCCATAGCTTCCCTCTCAAATTGCAGGGATATTGGAAATATATCGCTTATATCAGGTAATACTGGGTCATCCTTTGGAGCGCTAGTTTTGACTATCATGGAAACTCCTGGAGCTTCATCGTACAATAATAGGAAGTGTATGCTGAAGTCGAGGGTTTCTCCAGCATCTTCCTCAATCCCAATTGAATAGTGAGCGTCGGGGTCTAATTCCTTAAGGAATTTCATAAAATCTCTAAGTTTTTCCCTGGGAACTTTAGCCCAAATTCTTCTTCTTCCCCACTTATTTTCTTTGACTTGGATTTCAACATCTGGGAACCTTTTGCTGATTTCATTGACTATGATCTCCTCCTTATCTTTCATAAATCTCCCTCCTCAGGCGGAATTTCTCCTTTGAGCATTTTAGCTAACTTTTCCAATGCGAGAACAACTCCATAGAGAATTGCCTCTGGTCTAGGCGGGCACCCTGGGACAAAGACATCTACGGGGATTACGTTATCTAGCGGAGCATTTGTAAATGGGCTCTCGTAGAATACGCTACCTCCGGTTGCACAAGAACCAACGGCTATTACTATCTTTGGATCTGGAGTCTGCTCATAAACTAGCTTAACTCTCTCGAGGCTCTGATTCGTAACGGGTCCTGTAACTAATAGAATATCCGCATGCCTAGGTGAACCTACTAATTTAACCCCAAATCTCTCAGCATCGTACCTGGGCGTTAAGGCTGCTATTATCTCTATATCGCATCCATTGCATGAACCTGAATTTACATGGAATACCCAAGGTGACTTTCCAATAAACTTGCATAGCTGGGCTATTCTTTTCTCAAGTCTCTTTCTCTCTTCATTTTGCTGAGCTTGAATAGGGACCTTAATTGTCATCTCTTCACCCCCTCACGAGAAGTACCACGAGTATAAATGCAGTCGTTATGAGTAGGTAACTAACATAATCAGTGAGTAATCCTGTGTGATCTTCTCTTAACACGCTGAAGAACTTTCTTACACCGTTTATCAGACCCCACATAGTGTTCCTTCCCGTGTAATGACCTACAAGATGCTCAAACCCAGGAATAACTTTATCTGGATCCTCACCACTAATGAATATCTTAGTTCCATCTCCGACTTCTCTAGTTCCCATTCCAGATCTTTTAGCCCACTCATTTAGCAAATAAGCTAGTATAAGGCCGATTGTAAATACTAAGATAAAATAAAGGGCATCCCAATAGCCAAACAATTTAACCACCTCCCATAAGGGTCATGACGTAACTTGTAATATCCCAGAGATTTCTTGCAGCTGGTATCATGATTTTGTCGCTTATCTGCCATGGAAATATTCCCATAAGAATTATCGCTATAACTAAGATGAACATTGGAATGAGCATTAGTGCTCCTGGGTCTTTGGCCCTCATCACCTTCTCATTTGGTCTGCCAAAGAAAGTGAATAGAACTCTTACATACGCAGCAGTACAGAAAGCGGTTCCAATTATCGCTATTGAACCTATTATTGGGTTGAAGAGTGCAGAACTCTCGTATATCAGCCACTTGCTTGCGAATCCATTTAAAGGTGGCATTCCAACTATTGCCGCTGCTCCTATTAAGAAAGCGAAGGTTGTCTTGGGCATGGTCTTTGCAAGCCCACTTAGCTCATTTAAGTTCCTAGTTCCAAGCTCATGCAATACGGCACCGGCCACTAGGAAGAGAAGGGCCTTCATCATGGCATGGTTAACTATGTGATATATTGCACCTGCTAGAGCTAATTCACCGATCTTTGAACCGTAGGCAACCATCCCAATTCCAAGCCCTAGGAGGATGTATCCTATCTGCCCTACTGAGGAATAGGCAAGTAGTCTTTTCATATCCTCTTGCACTACGGCCATTGCGTTCCCAACGATGAGAGTTATGCATGCGAATATTATGACCAACCATCCGACGGTTGCTAGATTTATAGCTGGTAGGAATATGCTGAAAACCACCCTAGCTATCGCGTATATCCCTCCGACTTTTATGACCAACCCTGAAAGCATTGCTGAGATTGAACTTGGCGCAGCTGGGTGAGCATCTGCAAGCCACATGTGAACTGGAGAGGCACCACTCTTGAAGAGCAAGCCTCCCAAGAACAGCGATAACGCTATCTTAGCTACTATCGTTGGGTTCTCGCTCATTTTCACTGCTAAGTACCCCATCGTCAAGGTTCCATATTGGCCGTAAAGCAGTGCTATTCCCAAAAGGACGAGGCTACTAGCTAATGATCCTACAAACATGTACTTTATACCGGCTTCTATGGCTTCCCATGTATCATTCCTAAAGGCGACGAGGGCATAGCTGGCTATGCTCATAATCTCAAGGAAAACATAGAAGTTGAAGATGTCTCCGGTTATTGCTATGCCAAGCATTCCTAGTTCCAGGATTAAGATCAAGGTGTAATACTTCTCAAGTCCCGTGTCATGTTTCATGTATTCAATTGAGTATAGCACCGCTAGGAAGCTTACTAGCGTTATTATCAGAACCATTATGGCACCGAATTTATCGACTTCCCATACTATCCTTATTGGGAAGTTAGCCTTTCCAAATGGTGTCTCGGAACCTAAGGCGTAAACTATTGTTCCCCTATTCCACACTTCTCTAAAGACCTGGATTCCAACCATCAGCGTTGTAAAGCTTATTATCGTTGCCCAAATTTCCTTTGCTTTACCTTTTAGAAGGCTGACTATGGGCATTGAAAACGCTCCAAATAGTGGGATAATTATGATGAACGGTAACCATGTCATCCCCTCAACCTCCTAAGCTTTGTTAAGTCGAGGGTTCCGTAGTGTCTGTACGCATTAACGGTTAGAGCGACGGCAAGTGAAAGGACGCAAACTCCGATGACGATGCTAGTTAAAACTAGAGCTTGCGGAATTGGAGCAACCATTGCGCCTCCTTCATAGCCCGTGTAAATTGGAGCTGTTGATGGTAGTCCGTTCTCTAGCCTATACCCCTCGCTTATGAGAAGAAGATGAATACCAGAGTCAATTAAGTCTAAAGCTAGTATTAGCTTGATGAGATTGCGCTTGTAGAGGAGGGCATATATTCCAAGGGTAACCATTATTATCGCAGTTAAATATTGGAATGCTATCATTCTTTCCACCTCCTAAAGAGGGCTAGAGCAAATACTGCAGAGACTAGACCCGTGAACACCTTTAGGCCAACTCCGAGGTTCATTATTGGAAGGAATCCGGCTGAAAGTAAGGTTCCTGGCCTTCCATTGAATAGTGGTCCTTTGTGCCATAGTATGTTGTAGAAGAATGCTACGCTAAGCCCAAGCATCGCTGCCCCTAAGAATACTAAGCCACCGATCCCCTCCAGAGCTGAGTAAAGGTCTTTGTTTATCCTCTTCTTTGCCTCGTCAACTCCAAAGGCTATCAGGAATAATAGTGCAGTACCAACTATCGTTGCTCCACCCTGGAAGCCTCCTCCAGGTGTTAGGTGACCATGGAGGATTATGTAAGACCCAAATACGCCTATGAGGGGAATTAATGCTCTTGCATTCGTCTTCACAATAACCCCCATGTCACTCATTCCTCTCCCTCCTCCAGGGCCTTAGAAGAGCTACAGCTCCGGCTATTGCCGTGAATAAAACCGTTGCTTCTCCAATGGTATCGTAACCTCTGTAGTCAAACACTATGTCCGTAACTATGTTCATTCCACCCACGTCTTCGAGTCCGTGTTTTATGTAGTAATCATCGGTATAGCGATATCTTTTCCAATCTTCACCGCCTAGACCAAATTTTATTCCGTACCCTGGACTAAGAGCAACCATAAGAGCAGCAAATATTATCATCAATGAGAGAAATGCCAAAGCTCTTTTCATGGCGCCTCCCTCTCATACCTCTCGGTCTTTGCAATCGCATAAACTACTATAGCCGTAACAACGCCAGCCCCAACAGCAGCTTCGGCTATGGCAACATCTGGAGCGTGAAGCATGTAAAATTCTAAGCTTAGAAGTAGGCTCATGGCCGCTGAGGCTATTGCGGCTCCAAGCAAGTCTCTAAGCGTTATCATAAGTGCTGAAGTGAGTATGATCCCTAGGAGGATTATGAATTGGATTATTATGTCATTCATCTTTCTCCCTCCTTCTCTCTAAGTACGCGTCAACAACTGCTCTCTTCGGAAGGTAACCGCTTAAGTGGGAAGCCCTAGCTATAGCATGAGCTCCTACAGGGTTCGTCAATAGTAGTGCTAGAAGGGCGATCAAGCTGTGAAGGGCCATTTGAAGGTACTTAGGATTTCTAGTTTCATTTAATCTTGCTAAAGCGAAAATCACAACTGCAAAGGTTGCAAAGATCGTTCCAAATGTTGTACACTTGGTAGCTCCATGGAGTCTCGTGTAGACATCTGGAAATCTATGAAGGGCTATGCTACCGAGCATGTTGAAAGTGACGCTTATCGCTAAGCACGTTAGGATTAGGTATTCTATCATGTCAATCCCCCCTGGAGATACTTAGCTATGATCAGTGTCCCTATGTAACTGAGAAGTGCATAAACTATCGCTATGTCAATGTAAATTGCCCTCTCGTAGTACGCCCCAAGCAAGAGCATAATGGCAACGACTAGTGTGTTGAGGGTATCCAGGGCAACTACCCTATCAGAGGTTGTAGGTCCCAGGATTAGTCTGAGCAATACTATCAATCCGGCTATTCCAATGAGGAATACAGCATAGAGAAACATCGACATCAAATTCATTTTCCTAACCTCCTGGCCCACTTTTCAAAGGGTCCAGAAACGGGTTCTGAGCTTTCTGGCCATTCTAATCCTTTAGGAATGTTTATCCAGTGAACATAGAGCACTTTTTCCTCTGGAGAAGCTTCTATAGTTAGTGTTCCTGGAGTTAGGGTTATTGAGTTACTCAAAATAGTATACTGAGCATCATTCTCCAGGTTAACGGGAACTTTTACTATACCTGGCCTTATCTTCCCCGTTATTACTCTATATGCTACATCTAAGTTGGCCTTTATCATTCCCCAGAACAGCACTGGAGCATAAGCTATGAAAAGTATCCATTTTACTGGATTTAGGAATCTGCTAGCTCTCTCACCTATTATATTCCTGGTAGCATATCCAACTATCGCTGAAAAGATTAAGCCTGCTATCAACTCTTGGGAGTTCCAGAGTAGTCCCTTACTTCCGGCGGTGAGGATGAGCCACATGAAATAAGACCATATGAATGCCGTGATAAATGACATCTCCAAACCTCCTCAACCATTGGTTTAAAACGCTATTTTACTTCCTTATTTTTTCTTCTTCAGAGAGAAGATAGCGTAGAAATCTTAAAAGGGTTTTTTAAAGCTTAGAATTGAAAATAAAAGTGTTCAACCTTTGGTTTAATATCTTTGGTTTTGGTGATACACAATTGTGCCCCAAAATGCTTTTAAATATTCACTAAAAGAGCTACGTGGAGGTGAAGGAAATGTTCAGCCTAGGTGGGGGTTTAGGTAGGAGTAAGGTTGATGAGAGCAAGGTCTGGGATGTTATAATCATAGGAGCAGGGCCCGCGGGATACACAGCAGCAATCTACGCTGCGAGATTCGGATTAGACACTATAATTATTACAAAGGATCTAGGAGGAAACATGGCAATTACGGATCTAATAGAAAACTATCCTGGATTCCCCGAGGGTATAAGTGGTTCCGAACTATCGAAGAAGATGTATGATCAAGTTAAGAAGTATGGTGTCGAAGTAATAATTGATGAAGTCATCCGCATAGATCCAGCTGAGTGTGCTTACTATGAAGGGCCCTGTAATTTTGTAGTCAAAACTGCTAATGGAAAAGAATACAAAGCAAAAACTATAATAATTGCCGTTGGTGCAGAACCAAGAAAACTCAATGTTCCAGGGGAGAAGGAATTTACTGGAAGAGGTGTTAGCTACTGTGCTACTTGTGATGGACCATTATTCGTAGGAAAGGAAGTCATAGTTGTTGGTGGTGGAAATACAGCGTTACAGGAAGCTTTATACCTTCACAGCATAGGTGTCAAGGTAACCCTAGTTCACAGAAGGGATAAATTTAGAGCTGACAAGATACTTCAGGATAGGTTTAAGCAGGCGGGAATCCCTGCTATCCTGAATACAGTCGTTACCGAAATTAAGGGGACTAACAAAGTTGAGAGTGTTGTTCTTAAGAACGTTAAGACGGGAGAAACGGTTGAGAAGAAGGTCGATGGTGTCTTCATATTCATAGGTTACGAGCCTAAGACGGACTTCGTTAAGCATTTGGGGATAACAGATGAATATGGTTACATTCCAGTTGATATGTACATGAGAACTAAGGTTCCAGGAATATTCGCTGCAGGAGACATAACTAACGTGTTCAAGCAGATTGCCGTCGCAGTGGGTCAGGGAGCAATTGCAGCAAACTCTGCTAAGGAGTTTATAGAAAGCTGGAATGGAAAGACTATTGAGTGATCTTTCTCCTTCTTTGAAAATTTTTCGAACAGGAATGTTCATCTTCGAACTTAAAGTTAAATAGTAGTACCCCGACACATTCTTTGGTGAATTAAAATGGAGTTGAAGCCAAACGTTAAAGAGATACCCGGACCAAAAGCTAGGAAAGTTATTGAGGAGCACCACAAGTACATGGCAACCACGACAAACGATCCAAACGAGTACTTCCTAGTTATCGAGAGGGCAGAGGGAGTTTATTGGATCGATGTCGATGGAAACGTACTCTTGGATTTCTCCTCAGGAATCGGTGTCATGAACGTAGGACTTAGGAATCCAAAAGTTATTGAGGCCATAAAGAAGCAACTTGATCTGGTACTTCACGCTGCTGGGACTGACTACTATAACCCATATCAAGTAGAACTTGCAAAGAAGCTCGTTGAGATAGCCCCAGGAGACATCGAAAGAAAGGTCTTCCTAAGCAATAGTGGGACCGAGGCCAATGAGGCAGCGTTAAAGATAGCAAAGTGGTCCACAAACAGGAAGATGTTCATAGCCTTCATTGGAGCATTCCATGGAAGAACCCATGGAACTATGAGCCTTACCGCGAGTAAACCTGTCCAGAGAAGCAGAATGTTCCCAACGATGCCTGGTGTAGTTCATGTTCCATATCCAAATCCATACAGAAATCCATGGGGAATTGATGGTTATGAAAACCCAGATGAGTTGATAAATAGGGTAATCGACTACATTGAAGAGTACCTCTTTGAGCACTACGTTCCAGCCGAAGAAGTTGCCGGAATATTCTTTGAACCCATCCAAGGTGAGGGAGGTTACGTAGTTCCACCAAAGAACTTCTTCAAAGAGCTCAAGAAATTGGCAGATAAGCATGGAATACTCTTAATAGACGATGAAGTTCAGATGGGAATGGGAAGAACTGGAAGGATGTGGGCCATAGAGCACTTCGATATCGTTCCCGATATAGTTACCGTTGCAAAGGCCCTTGGTGGTGGAATACCCATCGGAGCGACTATATTCAGAGCTGACCTTGACTTTGGAGTCAGCGGTGTTCACAGCAACACATTCGGAGGAAACACTGTCGCTGCAG
Source organism: Pyrococcus horikoshii OT3 (assembly GCF_000011105.1). Taxonomy (NCBI): domain Archaea; kingdom Methanobacteriati; phylum Methanobacteriota; class Thermococci; order Thermococcales; family Thermococcaceae; genus Pyrococcus; species Pyrococcus horikoshii. The sequence continues at coordinate 1,280,327 of NC_000961.1, read as the reverse complement.
CTGCAGCCCTTGCGGTGATAGAAGAGCTTCAGAATGGTTTAATAGAGAATGCCCAGAAGCTGGAACCTCTCTTCAGGGAGAGGCTTGAGGAGATGAAAGAGAAGTATGAGATAATCGGTGATGTAAGAGGCCTTGGACTTGCATGGGGAGTTGAGTTCGTTAAAGATAGGAAGACCAAGGAATATGCAACCAAGGAAAGAGGAGAAATAGTTGTCGAAGCCCTTAAGAGAGGTTTAGCATTGCTTGGCTGTGGAAAGAGTGCAATAAGGCTTATCCCACCATTGATAATCAGTGAAGAAGAGGCAAAGATGGGATTGGATATCTTTGAGGAAGCAATAAAGGTCGTCAGCGAAAGGCACGGATACAAGATTCATTAGTCTCTCCTAAATTTTTCTTTGAGCTCTATATACTTTTTCTTATCAAGGGGAAAATTATTGGCGTTTTCAAGTAGGGCGTTAATAAATTCGGCCTGTTCTTTGCTCCAGATCTCATTTGGGGTCTTTTTTAGCCATTCAACATAAAACTTGATATACCTTATCCTCTCGCTCATTTCCCTATTCAATTGGATTCACCCCTAATTTCCTACAGAACATTTCAAGTTTCTCCTTATTTATTGCATCTTTGAAAAGCTCATAGAGAAAATATGCATCCTCATAATCTCTATCACTTCCAAGATAAAGCTTATATGCTATCTGGAGTTCTATTGGCGAAATGTAAACGTTTAATTGTCCAGCTTTAACGAGTATCCTTTCCTTTAGGGCTATTAAATGAAGTTCATTTTTTGGAAATTTTATTTCAAGATTAGGGAATATTCTCCCACTTTTTGATATCCTCAGGGGTAAACCCTCTTGAAGCATCTCATAAAGCTCTTGGGGATCATCTCCGTTTAAGAATTCAAAGTTAGAGGAAATAAAGTCATCATAGATCTCCTTGAATCTTTCAAATGATATTCTGCTAATAATAGTATCAATATCCTCGGTTCCTCTTGCCCTTCCAAACAGAATTGCAACATATCCACTCACGATGACATATTCAACGTATCTTTCGAGGATTGAAATAGCGTCAATAACGAACTCGTCTAATTTGTTCAAAGTTTTGTTCTCAAGAATTATCACTCCATCATGAAGAAATTTAATATCCATGAATTCTCCCCCTTTATAGGTACCCAAACTTTTCCAATATGTGGTATATTGCTTCAGCTCCTCCCTCACCGTATTCTTTCTTAGTTACATAGTCGGCATTTTCCTTGAGTATCTTAGGGGCTTGAGCTACAGCAACTTTGTATCCGACGACTTTGAAGGCATCCAAATCATTTTCTCCATCTCCCACGTGTGCAACTTCCTTGGGTTTTATACCGAGGAATTCGGATGCCTTTTCTATTCCACTTCCCTTATTTATCCAGGGTTTCTTTACGTGTATTGCAAATCCTGAATCTACCGCTACTAAATTTAGGTTAAGCTCATTTATTATCTCCCTTACGGTTTCAACGTTTATAGTTTCCCTCATGATTACCAATCCCGCTCTCCTATCCGGCATCGTATAACTAGTCCTTGCATTTGGGAATCTTTTTCTTATTTCATTCCAAAGGATCCACTCTTCATCCATACTTGCGAGGAATATTCTCTTCTTCTTGTAGGAGATAGCGCCTCCGTCTTCAGCTACTACCGGTCCAGAGGTCCCGATTAGAATACTTGCAGCTTCAGCGAACTGGACTGTGTTCCCCGTTACTAACATTATTGGAATTCCAAGACTTTCTGCTCTTCTAATGGCTTCTAGAGCTTTTTCATGTATCATCCTATTTGGATAGGTTATCGTTCCATCTATATCAATTGAGATCGCCTTAATCTTCATCCTTCCACCCCTTCAATCTAATAACTTAAAGTTTTTAAAAGAGTTGGAGGAGGGCTATAATGGAACCGTGGTCAATGAGCCGAAACCGGTAACGGAAGTAGGCTAGATCACGGTTCCTTGGGCGATGGCGCCCGCCCGGGGCTTCGAGCCCGAACCGCCTCCCGTTGGGAGGCTGATGGCGCCTATTCTGTAGGAACTTAGGGAGGTGGTATTATGGGCTCGAAGCTCTCTAGGTATATAAATTTAGAAAAAGTATTGGAGTACATCGAGAAAAGACGACATGAGGACGGTGGTTACTGCTTTGTATCTCAGCTTGCTGATACAAACATAAATGACACTTATTATGCGGTTAAAATATACTCACTCCTGGGAATGGAGGTTCCAGAGAAAGAGAAGACTATAGAGTTCCTCTACAACTCGGCCCAAATGCAGACCGCCGCTGTAGGAGTTGCCATGGCAATTGAGGCACTCTCAATTTTAGGCGCTAAAGATCTGGCAAGGGATAAGATGAACTTACTATTTGAAAAATACAATCCCTTAGAAAATAAATTTGCAGTAGGGCTTGGAGGAAGTGAAGAATTTGGAACGGCAACTCCATTGGAGGCAACATACTGGGTAATGAAAGCTATGAATGCAGTAAACTATAAACCGAGTGAGGAAATGAAGAACAAGATTATAGAGTTCGTTCACAAATTTAGAATTGGAGATGGCTACGGAGTAACCCATCCAACGACTACAATGACGTATCAGGCCCTCTACACTTTGAGCTCCCTTGGAAGAAAAGAGGATACGAGGCACTTTGAACTTTGTGAGGTCTGCGGAGATTGGGGTGGTTTTACTGAGGTTCCCAATTCTTTGCCTCCCTATATAGAGCCAACGTTTTACGCTCTAAGGGGTCTAGAACTACTGGGAAGGAAAGCAAGGTGCATCAAAGCTCATATAAGATTTATAAGATCCCTACAGAACCAAAACGGTGGATTCAGAAGGAGCTATGAGCTGGGGATATCAACTTTTCAGAATACATATAGAGCATTAGCAAGCCTTGAAGTACTTTTAAGGTGGGTATGATGGAGATCTGGGTAGATGAAGAAGAATTTAAAGCTATAAAAAGGAACAGGGAAAAAGGATTAACCCTACTTAATGACGAGGAGAAATTTAAGCTTTACCTTCTCTCCTTGAAATTTAAATTTTTAAGAGAAAAGCTAAACAAATTAGAAAAGAGACTTGCCGATATCACGGAGAGCTATGCGAAACTAAAGAATTTTGAGAGGAGAGCGGTTAAAGATAAGGAGTTTCTAATGGAGATTAGACAGGAGCTTTCACTCGAGAACTCAAATTTAAGGAGGACTTTGAAAGATGAAGGTAACGTTCAAAAAGAACAGGTTTACAAAGGTAACAATTGAACTTCCTGATTATGCATTAAAACTTTGTCATGAGCTTGGCTTTTCTGTAGAGGAAATCCTCAGGGAAATTTTCATAAAGGGAAATACTGAATTTGAGGGACACTCAGAGGATGAGATTAAAGAGCTTGAGAAGAAGATTAATGAAGTGGAGAAAAGATTGTATGAGCTTGAGGGTTCATGGTCTTCTTTAAGGTTTAAGCTTTTTCAAATTTCATCTGATAATAGAAACCTTGCAATCCAAATCTCGGGATTAATAGCTGAAAATAGAAGGTTGAGAAGGATGTTAAATCTACCTGAGAGAAATTTTGAGTATGTTGAAGAGATAATCAAGTACTACCTAAACATCGATTCTCGAAAAGAACAAAAAGTAAGGTTCCTAGATTAAGATGCAATGGTGCTAGCAGTTAAAGTCCAAATAAAAGAGGGTGAGAAAGTTAGGAGAAAGTTGATCGAGCTTGGAGCTCTAAACAGAGAGTATAAAATAAAGAGGGAAGAGGGATTTCTTTTAATTCCAGTGAAATTTCCAGTTGAAGGGTTTGAAGTAGTTGAAGTTGAGCTCGAGAGAGTCGAAACCAGGCCAAACAGTTACAAAGATGTGGTTAATATTCCTAGGGAGCTCAGGAAATTTTTACCGAGTTCATTTGATATAATAGGGAATATAGCGATCATAGAGATTCCTAGTGAGTTGCAAAACTATTCCAACGAAATTGGAGGGGCGATAATTAGGGTTCACAAAAGCGTGAAGGCCGTGTACATGAAGGGTGGAAGCGTTGAGGGAGAATATAGAGTTAGAAATCTAATCCATATAGCCGGTGAAAAAATAACTGAAACTATCCATAGAGAAAATGGGGTAAGACTAAAACTTGACATCACAAAAGTTTATTTCTCTCCAAGGTTGGCAACTGAAAGAATGAGAGTTTTCAAGATGGCCAGAGAGGGAGAGATTGTGTTTGATATGTTCGCTGGTGTTGGCCCATTTTCAATTCTCCTAGCAAAGAAAGCGAGGATGGTCTTTGCCTGTGATATAAATCCCTGGGCCATAAAATATTTGGAAGAAAACATAAAGTTGAACAAGGTAAAAAACATTATCCCGATTTTGAGTGACGTAACTAAAGTATGCGTTAAGGCCGACAGGATCATAATGAACCTGCCAAAATATGCCTCAAGGTTTCTTGAGCATGCCATGAGGTGCGTAAACAATGGAGGGATTATCCATTACTATGGATTTGGCCCAGAGAAAGACCCTTATGGGTGGCATGTAAAGAGGATAAATGAAGTCGCTGGGAGGCTTGGTGTTAAAGTTGAAATCCTTGGAAAAAGGATAATAAGGAATTATGCACCAAGGCAGTATAATATTGCTATAGACTTTAGGGTTTCTTTTTAACGAACCAACTCTCAAGCGTTGATTGTCTTCCAGCTTTTATCGCCTTTTTTAGTCTTTCTATCCCATTTTTTACCCTTTCTTCGCTAAAATTATGCTCATCACAGAGGAATTTTAATATTCCTTCCTCATCAGGCTCCTTCCAACTAAGCGAGTATTCATTAGTGACAGGAGGGTTAAGGAAGAATTCCTTAATAGCGTAAAGATCCACATCGCTCTGTCTTTGGAACTTTGCTAGGGGATCCCTTGAATATCTTACAATCTCAAGGGCCTTCTTAGGTCCTATCCCCTTTACGCCCCCAGGATTATAGTCAGTCCCAACCAGAATTGCAAGTTCTATAAGCTTTTCTCTTGTTATCTTAAGCTCTTTTAGTACCTCATCTAGAACTACTAACTCTGGCTTTATTTCAACGTAAACATCTTTCCCAGGCATCTTTCTTTTTCCCGTAATTGTCAGATTCCTAATCAACCTTGGAGCACCAAAGAGTAGTGAATCATAATCTTGACTCGCTGACGCGTAGACATCCCCTTTACTTGCCATGTATGCCGCTTGGGCTTCTCCTTCACTTGGAGCCTGAATTATTGGTATTCCCATTAGTTGCAAAAGCTTCTTTGCATCTTCGATTAGCATTTCATTAACCTTAGTTGCCCTTTGAGCGTATTTCCTAGCTTCCTCCAGGTTTCCCTTGGCTAGAGCTTCTTTCCATTTTAGTTCTGCCTCTTCTCTAGCTTCCCTCCTTTTTTCGAGCTCCTTCCTTTTGAATTCCGGAGGCTTTCCATCAAAGACGTAGGCCGGCTTAATACCGGCTTCCATTAGATTTATCGTTCTATAAAAGAGCCCACTTAAATGAGAGGTTATCCTACCCTTAGAGTCCATAAGTGGTGTTCCATCCCTCTGTCTTATCGTTGATAAAAACTGATAGATGGCGTTTAGGGCATCTATCGCTATCTTCTTTCCATACAGATTTTCAAGATCTATCTCCTTCCTCGGAACGAGGTCACCGATAGGAACACCCATATTATCACCCTCAGCCTACCGGTGTGCTCATCACCTTTCAGGTGAGGGGAAGGTTCATCATCAGACTTGATATCTCTGAAAGTTTATAACAATTTATTCCTGTTGTCCACTTTCCCTTAAGTTCACATAAATCCAGCCAAGGGCTACTATGACAAGTCCGAGTCCAATAAGCGTGAAGGGATTTAGAGAGTTATAATCCTTGACTATCATTAACTTTCTAACTATAGCAATCACCCCAAGTTCGACAACCCTTCGCATACTTACATGGTGATACTTTAAGTATAAGGATATTAGCTCATAGATCTCAAGAAGGATCAAAAGGAACAGAAATTCCTCGAGGGTATTCTCCAAATCTAAGTGCATTAAATATTGAAAAGTTTTGAATATGGCTATGCCCATTATTCCTATGACTATTATTTCAAGCAGCCAGCCCACTAGGTCAAAGATTGTATCTAAAATTCTTGTTAATTCTTTACCTCGCATCAAAAATTGAAAAAAGAAGAGGATATTTAAGCCTTAGCGTAGAGCCAACAGGCAACGTAGTGATCCTTTTCAACTTCAACCAATGGCGGCTCCTTCTTATCGCAGAGACCGGCCTTTGCGTATGGACACCTTGGATGGAACCTACAACCCTTTGGTGGATTTACGGGGCTTGGGGGTTCTCCTGTAACTTTCATTCTCTTCTTTTTCATCTCCCTTGCTATATCTGGATCTGGAATTGGAATTGCTGAGAACAGCATTTGGGTGTATGGGTGGAGTGGATTCTCAAATACCTTATCTGCAGGTCCAACCTCAACGAGCTTTCCTAGGTACATGACCCCTATTCTGTCGCTCATGTATTTGACGACTCCCAAATCGTGACTGATAAACAGGTACGTGAATCCGTGCTTTTCTTGGAGTTCCTTTAATGTATTAAGTATGTTTGCCTGAACTGAAACGTCGAGAGCAGATGTGGGCTCGTCTAGCACTATAAATTCTGGTTTTAAGGCTAACAACCTTGCTAATGCTATTCTCTGCCTTTGCCCACCAGAGAACTCATGGGGATATCTGTATAGGTGCATCTCGTTAAGTCCAACGCTCTCTAATAATTTTATCACGAACTCTTCTGGATCGTCAACTTGAATACCGTGAAATCTAACTGGTTCCATTATTATTTGAAAGACGGTTTGTCTAGGATCCAATGAGGAATACGGATCCTGGAACATTATCTGGGCTTTTCTCCTGAACCATTTTAGCTCATTACCCTTAAGCTTTGTTACATCTTTACCCATGAAGATTATTCTTCCGTCAGTAGGTTCTATAAGTCTAAGGATAGTCCTCCCCGTTGTCGTTTTACCGCACCCACTCTCACCGACTAATCCGAAGGTTTCTCCTTTATAGATCTCAAAGCTAACTCCATCAACGGCCTTTACCCACCCAACGGTTCTTAACAATCCTCTTACTGGAAAGTATTTTTTCAAATTCTCAACCTTAAGGACGGGTTCCGGCATGAACATCACCTCAGTAAAGGTGGCATGCTACAAAGTGACCTGGTTCAATTTCCTTTAGCTCAGGCACCTTCTGCTTGCAAATATCCATGGCTTTTGGACACCTTGGATGGAATCTACAGCCGCTCGGTGGGTTAATCAAGTTTGGAACAGTTCCTGGAATTGCTTCTAGCTTCTCTATCTTAGTTAGTGGGTTAGGAACTGCCCTAAGAAGTCCTTGGGTGTATGGGTGAAGTGGATTCTTGAATATCTGGTCAACGGTACCGATTTCTACGATCTTTCCGGCGTACATAACCGCTACTCTATCAGCCGTCTCCGCAACTACTCCCAAGTTGTGGGTGATTAAAATTACAGTTGCTTTGTACTTCTCCTTTAGCTGGTTTATAAGATCGAGTATCTGGGCTTGAACTGTAACGTCTAGAGCCGTTGTTGGCTCATCGGCTATTAGTATTCTCGGATTGTTTGAGAGTCCAATTCCAATAACAACCCTCTGTTTCATTCCACCTGAGAGCTCGTGTGGGTAGTTGTTAACCCTCCTCTGTGGATCCGGGATGAGAACAGACTTGAGGATATCAACGGCTTTTTTAATTCCCTCCTTTATGTTCTTTATCTTTCCATGGACTTCCATGGCCTCTGCTATCTGGTATCCGACTGTGTAGAGTGGATCGAGAGACGAGTGTGGATCCTGGAATATGTAGGCTATTTCATTTCCCCTTATTTTCCTTATCTCCTCCTCACTCAGCTTTAGCAGATCAACTACGCTACCATCTTCCCTATAATATAGCACCTGGCCACCAACTATTCTTCCTGGGCTCTCAATGAGTTGGGTTATGGCCCTTGATGTTACGCTCTTCCCACATCCGGTTTCTCCCACTAACGCGAACGTTTCTCCCTTATATACATCAAATGATACTTTTTCAATGGCCTTAACTATTCCAGCATAAGTGTAAAAGTGAACGGTAAGATCCCTAACCTGTAAAATAGGCTCAGGCACTTTCCTCACCCTCCTTCTTTCCCTTCTTAACCTTGAACTCTATGCTTCTCCTAGTCCTTGGATCCAGGATGTCTCTCAATCCATCACCAAGAAGGTTCCAGCCTAACGCAGTTAGCAACACTATCAGTCCAGGATAGAAGACGAGCCACCAGCATCTTGGGAAGTACTGAGCTCCGTCGTAAACTATTCTACCCCAATCTGCTATGGGTGGGACGGCACCTAAGCCCAGGAAACTTAGGCCTGCTTCCATTAGTACGACTCCACCGAAGTCTAAGGTTATGTAAACTAGTATTGGTCCAATTATGTTGGGTAAGATATGCTTAAATAGTATTGTCCTTGTGGGTAATCCCACCGCTCTTGCAGCTTCAACATAAAGTTTTTCCCTTTCTGTTAGGGTTGATCCCCTCGTTATTCTAGCGTACCCGGGCCACCATACTATGATCATTGCCACTATTACAGCTAGAAGTCTACCCAGGTTACCGGCTTCTCTCTGGTCGAGGGCAAATATTGCTAACACTATCTTCTCAATAATTTCATGGCTCGAAATGAAGGCCTGTAATCTGTCTGGTAAGACCGCAGAGAAAGCTATTGCAAGGATTAATGCCGGAAAAGCTAGGAACATATCCGTAGTACGCATAATAAGTTCGTCTATTTTTCCACCGTAATATCCAGCTATTAATCCAAGGATTATTCCCAATGGAACTCCAAGTGAAATAACTATTATTGAGATTACAAAGCTTGTCCTAGCTCCCTGAAGGATTAGACTTAGAAGGTCCCTTCCGTAGTGATCTGACCCTAAGGGATACGTTATTACGGTGTTATTGTAAAAGTCTAGGACTGCTTTACTCCCTGGTGGCACTAGATATACCTGATCATAATGTGATGTGTAAAGCGTTGGGAAGAAGTTGTATTTCCAAGGGGCTAGATAAGGTCCGAATATTCCGAGGAATATGAAGATTATAACCAAGAATAAACCAATTAACGCGGGAGGAGATCTATTTAAAGCGTAGAGCATTAATCTCCATTCTTCTAATCTTGATCTGTTCTTTTCCATCCAATCCTTTTTAAATAGGCTGATGAATTTTCCAAGGCCGTAAACTAGCTTATCCGCGGTTTTATCGAGTATTGTCTTTTTATACTCCTCTTGCATGATTAATCACCTCAGTACCTCACCCTAGGATCGATTATAGCGTATAGCACATCTACAATCAGGTTTATCGTCACGTAGATTATTGCGTAGATGAAGGTAATTGCAATGACTACGGGGAAATCTAAGTTCTGTATTGATTGAACTGCATAGCTTCCCATTCCAGGAAGTCCAAAGACGGTCTCAGTAATTGGTGTACCTCCTAAAAGACCTCCAAATTGTAAACCAAGAACCGTGACTATTGGAACCAGGGCATTCTTTAGTGCATGCCTGTAGACCCTCATTTTTGGAACTCCCTTGGCCTTCAGGAATAGAACGTAGTCGGAGCTTAACGCTTCCAGGAAGCTGTTCCTTACGAACCTTGCTGTAACGCCCATACCCAGGAATCCAAGTGTGAATCCTGGTAACCAGAATCTAGCTAAGTGTTGCTTGAATAGGTCGAAGTTTCCTCTTAGTAGGGCATCTATCATCGGGACGTAAGTTATCGGCTTTGGCATTGGAGGAACTCCCGCGATTGTGGTTACCTTGTACTTGACGAAGAATATGTATATCATTAGGTAACCTAGCCAGAAGGCTGGCGTTGAAACTCCAAGCAGGGCGAATATCCTAACCACGGTGTCAACCCATGTATTCCTTTTCAGTGCTGAGATTATTCCGAGGGGTATTCCAATTATAAGTATGAATATGAATGCTATTATTGCAAGTTGCAACGTCACTGGAAACCTTTTTCCTACGTCGTACATTATTGGATTCGAGGTTCTAGGATCGATTATCGTATTTGCAATTAATCCTTTAATGAGAAATACATATTGATCGTACCAAGGTCTATCTAGATGATACATTTTCTTTATGAGCTCTATAGCCTGTTGAGTAGCTTTTTCTCCCCCGGCCCAAGCCTTTGCGGGATCCGCTGGGATTTTATAAGCAATTAGGAATACTATTAAGGTAACTCCAATAATTGTAGGGATGAAAGTTAGTAACCTCCTTATAAGGAACTTCTTTAAATTAGCCATATTTGCCCCTCCTTGTACATTCTTGTTCTATAACATCGTTTGAGAATTATATTATCGCATAAATAAAAATTTTGGTGTTTAAATAAGGGCAATAAAGAAAAGAGAGAAGAAAGATTATCAGCTGGATACTTCAATATTCAACTCTTTGAACTTCGTTGCACCGTAGAGGAATGGACCAACCCAGTTGTCTGAATCGAGGTAGTCTGGGACCCAACCGACGACGTAGACATCGTAGTCTCCATGTTCGGTCTTTGAGAGATATACTGGCCACTCATAGCTCTCCACGGTAACCTGGAATCCTAGCTGGCTCCATATGTTCTGGATTAGTGTCATTATCTTCTCACGGTTGGTGTTACCAGCGTTGTAGATTAGCTTAATCGAGTACTTGCTTGGATCTATTCCTGCCTCCTGTAGCATTTGTTTGGCTTTTGCTATGTTGTAATCATACTTGATTATTCCGTACTCCGTGTATCCAGGCCATGGCTTTGGTATTGGTCCCCAGTTCCTCTCGAGTAATCCATTATACACGACCTTAGCGATCTGTTCATATGGAATCGCGTAAGCTAGGGCTTGTCTAACTTTAACGTTGTCGAAGGGCTCCTTCTGGGTGTTGAAGACTATGAAGGTTAGTACCGGTAGTAATATGTCGGTCTTAACTACAACCTTGTAGTTATTGAGGGTCTTACCCTTTACATCCTCGATCTTGTCCGTTGGTATTGCAGCTACGTCAGCCGTTCCGGTAAGGAATAGCTGAACTCTTGAGACTGCATCACTGTTGATTATGTAGATAACCCTCTTGTGTCCTGGGTTGCTAGTTGCGTTCCAATAGTATGGGTTGTATTCTAGGACTATGTAGCTGTTCTCCTGGTAGTCCTTAATGTAGAATGGCCCGGTACCAACAGGGTACTTGTGCATTAATTGGTGTGTTGCATCTGTTGAACCCTTCTGTACGTAAGCTTTCCAGGCATCGGGCTTCTTACCATAGTCGCTAGCCTTCAATGCTTCCTCGTACTTGTCACCAAGTAGATACTCCATAGGAACGACGCTCAGGAATGGATCTGCTACTACATTTAGAATTGCTGCGTATGGGTGTGGTAGGACTAGTTTGAATACTCCTGCTGTCTTTCCTTTGTATCCGAAGAAGTTCAATAACTCTTGTAGGGACTTAACCTCAGCAGTCTTACCATGGTATTCTGCTATTAGTGGGTGGCTCTTCAAGTATTCGTTGAACTCATCCTCGGTAAGGGCTTGGGAAGCTGAGACGTTCATGAACGTTGTGACCATCCAGCTAACTGAGTGACCTAACCTAGCGACACGCCAGAAGCTGAAGAGTACATCGGTAGCATCAATTGGGTATGTCTTACCGTGCCATGGATCGTAAGCCTTTACTCCTCCTCTAATGACGAAGTACCACTCGGTACCTTCCTTGTTGTGAGCCCAGGCTACTGCAAGGTCTGGAGTTACCTCTTTAGTTTCTTCTTTCCAGTAGGTAACTAACGTATCACCGATCTCGTGCCATATCTCCCATCCGAAGGTTTCGTACGTCCATGCCGGGTCAAAGCTCTCTGGCCATCCGAAGGTTGCTATAACGTACGTCTCAGGATCGTTCTTGTAATCTCCAATTCCCGTATCCACTACGGGAGCATTCTTGTCTTCCCAGAGTAAGTCATATCTCTCTGCGAGGGTTGGGTGATAGTATCTTCCCTTAACCCAGTCCCAGTAAACACGTAGCTGTCTGTTCTGGCCCAGGATAACTTCAGGAATGTAGTAGTTTCCGAGGATGTAAAGGGCCTTGAATATTTCAGTTCTAATCTCAGGATTCGTCTCCCTTCTAGCCGCAATGACTAGAGCATCAACATTAGTATCCCTAAAGAATGCTGGGTCTATTGCACCAAATCCCTGTCCCTCTTCCATTAACTTCTTAACAGATGGAGTATTAGCTTCATCTACTTCGTAGGTTATCTTAATAACCTTCTTACCACTTGGTATTTGAACCTTTGGCTGTGCTCCCTTTGGACCGACCACAACTATTGCAGTTCCGGTATCAACTACCGTAACCTTATCAAGTTCGAGTATTGCCTTAGTTACACCTTGGGGAGCCTGGGTTTGAGTGGGGGACTGTGTCTGGGTTGGAGAACCGGTTTGAGTTGGAGACTGTGTCTGAGTTGGTGATTGAGTTTGGGTTGGTGATTGAGTCTGTGTACCCCCTCCAATACAACCACTTGCCATGGTTCCTAAAACTAGTACTCCAACTAATAGAAGGCTTAGCAAGGCCCTATTCATCTTACATCACCAGGGAAGGTTATCCAAAGAGATATAACCAGGCACCTCGCTAATAAGCTTTTCGATCTTGGTTCACTTTGTGGAAAATAGAAGATCCAAATTATAACAATTAGTAATAAAATTATGAAGTTCATTTACACTAGGTTAAACATCTCAAAAAATAAGGGAATTAGAGAGATGTTTTTGAATGTTTTATGATCAAAATGATACACCACTGATTTTTAAGCATCTTCAAGGTGAAACAATAAGCTCATGGCTCGATTATTGTTCCATTGTGATTTCCCTTGATAACATCAAATAACTTTAATGCATCTTCCTTACCAATAACGTACGTTTTTATTCCGCTTCTCATTATTATTTTAGCGGCTAGAGGATCTATAACGGTACTCACTCCAGCTTTTCCGGCTTCTCTGCTCACGATATCAACAAGATCTTTAGCTTTCATTTTGGGTATCTTCTTTGCATTTGGATTCTTTTTTGGATCTTCAGTGTAAACACCATCAACGTTAGTTATTACGACTAGGAGATCTGCACTCAAAAACTCTGCTAGCAGTGCGGAGACTGCATCGGTTGTATGCCCTGGGTGAGTGCCACCCATAACTGGAATCTTCTTTAGCTGAATAGCTTTCCAAGCTTCCCAGAAGTCAGAAACGACTTGAGGATATGCCCTTTCCTTAAGGGCTGCAATTAAAAGCATTGCATTTGCTCTTGTTATTTGGATTCCCAAGTAATCCTTGAACGTTTCGTTGGTGTTAAATTTGGAGGCGACTTCTATGTACTCCCTAGCTACCTTCCCTCCTCCAACAACTATTGCGATCTCATGATCTTCACTTATTTTTGTCAGCTCATATCCTAGCTTCGTAATGAAATCCACGTCTGGTTTTTCTGGAACCAGTACCGAACCCCCTATGTCAAAAACTATCCTCATCACTCACCACCCTCTACTCAAGATTTTCAATAAGCCTTCTACCTCTCTCAGTCAGCTTGTAATATATCCTCTTCCCCTTTCTATATGCCTCCTTTATGAGGCCTAACTCTTGTAATTCCTTTATATGCTGATGAACGGCTTGATACTTTAGGGGTTTTCCTAGTGCTTGCCAAATTTCATAGGCGTACATCTCTCTTTCCTCGAGGATTTTAAGAATCTCAAGCTTAGTTCCACCAATGGAGAATTTCTCTCTTCCCCCTTCACCAATTTTGAGTCCTGAACCGGTAACAACCAAAACTACTTTATCTCCTTTTTCAATTATTCCCTTTTCAACTAGGCTTAATAGGGCGGGCATTACAACGGCCGAGGAAAGCTCCGCAAATATCCCTTCATTGGCTAGCAACTTTTCCCCGGTAATTATGTCGTTTTCATTTACAACAACTGCTGTTCCTCCACTTTCCTTTATAGCCCTTATAACTCTAGACTTCATTACCGGGTTCTTCACATATAATCCGAGAGCTTTAGTTTCTTTACATTCTTTTTTTAATCCCAAAATTTCAGCGGCTATAGGATTGCATCTCTCCGTTTGAACGGCAATTAATCTTGGCATCTTCTCTAGCACTCCAATTTTGATGAGTTCCTTGAACCCCTTGTATATCGAGTATATGTAACTCCCGCTTCCCGTCGGGACTATTACATGCGTTGGATTAATTTCCTCCCAAAGTTCGAATGCTATCGTCTTCTGACCCTCAAGTCCGATTATATTATCCTCGGGTGTGACATTGTATAAGCCGTTAAGTTTTGAAAGCTCTCTTGCATATTCTATTGCTTCATCAACGCTGTCACCATAGCGTATTATCCTCGCTCCAAAGGCTATCATTTGAATTAGCTTTCCTTTATCAACTTTCCTGGGAACAACTACGAAGCACTCCTTTTCAGCTCTTGCCGAGTAAGCAGCGACTGAAGCAGCTGCATTTCCATCACTCGCAACTATAAATCCATTTGATGCGTAAGGTAAACCATAGGAGATTGCAACTGTGGCTAACCTATCCCTAAAGGAGCCGGTTGGATTTCTGGTTTCATCTTTTATATAAACATCAACGTTGATTTTCTCGCTTATCCTAGCCTTTATTAGTGGTGTTCCTCCCTCTTGTAGGGTTATGATCTTCTTAACTTCTGGCAGAAGCTCTTTATATCTCCATACCCCAGGATTTCTTCTTTTCCATTTTCTCACGTCTACAGAGGAATAATCATAAGTTATCTCGAGCTCTTCCCCACAGATACAAAAAGGTGGGATTGAAGATATGTATTCCCTACCACATCTTGGGCACTTCATGCTGTCACCTCAACCTTATGGTGTCTAAATTATTTGGGGCCCTCGTTGATATTCCGAATTTTCTGTGTATGCTAGTTGCTAAATCGAGGCACTTTTGTGGTTCTCCGTGAACGGTTATTATCCTTTCAGGTCTCGGTCTTACCTTAGCTACGTAATTCATTAACTCTCTCCTATCCGCATGACCTGAGAAACCGTCGATTGTGTGAACTTCCATATTAACCTTTATTACTTCAGTTCTCCCTTCCTCACCAACCATTGGAATTTCCCTAATTCCGCTCTGAACTTGCCTTCCAAGGGTTCCTTCCGCCTGGTAGCTAACGAAGATTATGCTGTTCTTTGGATCTGGAGCGAGCTGTTTGAAGTACTCAACGCTGGGTCCACCAACTAACATACCAGAAGATGCTATTATTATCGCTGGTTCATTGCTATCAATTATATCTTGCCTTTCCCTTGAGTTCGCAACGGGGTGAAATATTTCACTTAAGAACGGGTTATATCCTTCTTTGAAGATCTGCTCTCTTAGTCTTCTACTGAGGTACTCTGGATACGCTGTGTGAATTGCCGTAGCTTCCCAGATCATACCATCTAGGTATATTGGAACCTCTATTCCCCCTATCCTTGCATATTCTTCAAGAACCATCATTACCTCCTGGGCCCTTCCAACGGCCATTGCTGGAATGAGGACTTTTCCTCCCCTCTTTATCGTATTATGGATTACCTCAATTAACCTTTTCTCGGCTTCTTCTCTCGGCATCTGTATGTCATTTGCTCCACCATAGGTTGATTCCATAACGAGAGTTTCCAGCCTTGGGAACTTTGCATTCGCTGGCTCTAGAAGCCTAGTTGGAATGAACTTGAAGTCCCCAGTTATGGCTATATTGTGAAGGCCGTTCCCTATGTGTAGATGTACTATCGCGGAACCCAGGATATGCCCAGCATTGTGCAAGGTTAACCTAATATCTGGGGAGATATCCCTCACTTCACCATAGTCTAAGGTTATCGTATGCTTTATAACTTCCTTTATATCTCTAGGTCTGTAAAGTGGATCTTGCCCATTACTCTGCTGTATCTCTATGAAATCCTTTTGTAGGAGAACCATTAGATCCCTAGTTGGTGGGGTTGTATATATTGGGCCATCGAATAGGTTATACCTGAACAGATACGGTAGCATTCCACAGTGATCAAGGTGAGCATGAGTGATTATTATCGCATCAAGCAAACCTTCCCTCAGGACGTATTGAAACTCTGGGGCGTCGAAATGGGGAAACGCTTTATATGGATCATTCAACATAGCAACATTTACCCCAAAATCCACGAGAACGAAGCTCTCATCTGTTTGCACAAGAAGGGCACTTCTACCAACCTCCCTAAATCCGCCAAGTCCAGTGATTCTAATCCATCTGCTCTTGTATTCGGGCTTCCTATATATGTTCCTCCCAACTTGTCTTAGGAATTTTCTCCTGTCTTTACTTTCCGTTTGAAGTATTTGCCTTATGGAGTAGATGGTCTGACTTTGGAGAGGAGGCGTTCTGACAACCTTAGGGGCCCATTTGACTTTCTGAGTGATAAGCCTAAGTGTTTCTCCATTTTTCCCTATAACTAAGCCTGGTTTTTTGGCCTCTATTAGGACTTCCCCAACTGAGGGATCAAAGGCTATGTTGGTAATCTCTGCTTCCTTTGGAACTATCTCAAATATCAACTTTTCAGCTTCTTCAGGAGGTAGGAGAACCTCCGGATCTGGCCTTACGCTTATTCTTTTCTTCAAAACCTTTGCCAGGTCTTTTATTAGCTCCCCATCTTTCATTATAGCTTCTGGATTCTTTACATATATAACCAACTCGGGACCCTCAAACTCTATTTCCGTTATTTTTGCTTCCTTTGGAACCATTTGATTAACTACGGCCCTAATATCCCTTAGTATCTGATCGACCTGTGTCTCTCTCTTTATCAAGAAAGTCACCTCCCTCTCACTGCTTGAGAGTTGCTTCAAGCTCTGAATCTGAAAGCTCTTTGTAACCCTCCTTTGTTATGGTAACGACCAGAATACCATCCCCTGAGAATACATCCCTCTTAATTGCCGTGTTTATTGCCTTAACGGCCAGTTTTATACCTTCTTCAAGGGTTAAATTATCTTTATATTCAGAGTCAAGAATCGAATATGCAAACTCCATACCACTTCCGGCAGTTGCGTACTTATCCTCAGTTATCCCTCCCACCATATCAACGGAATATAATTTCGGCTTTTCATCGTACCCTCCAACTAAAAACCATGCGAGGTATGGGAAGTATTTAGCTCCATTCATAATATTAGCCAGCAGTGTGGCCAATGCTTTTACACTCATCCTTTTCCCTGATTGAGAATAGTAAAGCTTTGCTTCTGCCCTAAGGAGTCTAACTAAGTTCAGTATGTCGCCTACGTCACCGGCCCCAGCTATGGCTAGATGCTCATCTATCTTGTGTATCTTAGTCACGTTCCTTGCGTATATTATGTTCCCTAGGCTAGCCCTCCTATCTGCAGCTAGCACTACTCCATCTTTACAAACTATGCCTACTGTAGTTGTACCTTTGAATTTCTCGGTCAATTGCAACACCCCGATGGTTTAGTTTTCCCAGAACAGAAGAAAAATTCTCAAGGGGAAGTGGAGGAAATGGAGTATATAAAGTTTTCGATTTTAAGGTACTCCAATTCTGTCGAGATGGATATTCACGTATGAGATCACGTGCGATGTAAGGTAAGCTTTGGGCCCTATGCTTATTTTTTTGGCTATTCCCTCTAATGTTTTTAGATCCTCCTCACTTAACCCTATATGATCACCGAGAATGAATGCTACGTTATTCCTCGGGAATTTAACTTTCATTATATCGGCTCCACCTTCCTCTAAAACGTATAAATTCATTCTTATGTTCTTCCTTATTACATCCTCAAAAGTCATGTTGCTCACGTAAACTCCAGGTAGTACCTCCAGCTCCTTTGTTGAGCTTCCTTTTAGATTTTTTCCAGCATTGAGAGCTTTAATGATAACCTTAGCTATTGAGAGCTCATCGGGATTCAATATTTTTGGCCTAAGCTTTGGCCCTTCAAATCTTATCGTCTTTGGAGGGCTTGGAGGTCCTAGTAGTGTTACATAAACTCTGACGTTCTTCCTAAATGAGTGGGAAAGATGGAACGCTGAGTTTAATGCCCTACATATGAGATCTATCCTCCCACTGGTTCCTGGAAGATCTTTTAGGCTAAAGTCATAATCGGTATGGGCTTCATTGGCCTTAACTATGAATACCCTCATGCTTCATCACTACACGAGAACCTCTACTTGGGCCCTCCCCACTCTATCCCGGACTTCAACTCCATTATCCCTGAATATTATTCTAAGTTCAAGCGGCCTATCTGGCCTGGATCTCCTCCTTATAATTATCCCAACTTCATTCCTGATCCTGTCTAGATTCATCCTTGAGAAGTGAAAGTACAGTAGTTGGAGGAAATTCTTGTAATCATGCATCTCTTCCAGGAATTCCTTGTGTTCTAGTGGTAACTTTGGATATACATGTCTCATAAAGAAGGTGTAAAATGCGTTAAAAGTTCCAAGCGAAGCTACAAAGAATAACCTATAGAATTCGGCATTTTTCGATCTAAAGAGTGAATCGAGCGTGAACACTGCTCTCCCCAGTACTCTAGGTAAATGAGAAAGTTGAAAGTTAAAGCTGGTAAATTCGAGCGTTGACCCAATTATTCTGAGCCTCAAGAATCTTTCCCCTTCAAATTTCAGGAATATCTCATTTTTAAGGGAATATATAGCTATGGGTCTAACGTTCATCTGTGGAATAATCTCAGAAAGGAGTGTACGAACCATTCTTAATTCCTGGGGCTTTCCGACAAGTAAAATCCTTATTCCCTGAATTTCGCCTCTCTCGACAACGTCCTCATCTATCGTAAATTCGAATATCCTCTTCCATGGGGGCATGTTAGCTCCAGTTATAATTGTAAGATCCAGCGGAGATATTAAAACCTCTTTATAAATTCCCCCGAGCCTCTTCTTTAACCTTAAGATGGGATGAAATCCCCTCGGATATAAAGGAGATACTGGGATCGCGGAAAGCTCTCTAAATGCTAGAATAGCCTCTTTTGCCTTGTTTATCTCCCTCTCTGGGAGCCTAAGTTTTAGATCCTCGAGCAATCTTTCGAGCTTGTTCATGTTAAATACTAAAAAGGAGAGACTTAAGAGGATTGCGCCTCTTCACTCTCTTCTTGCTCCTCCTTTTTCTCCTCTTCAACGGGTTCTTCCTGCTTGGGCCTCAACAACTCTTCAACACTAGGTTTAAATTCAACCTTCTCATATCCCAGGAATTTAATATCACTCTCCAAAAGAATTTCTCCCAGGATCAGCGTCTTGGGATCAACATCTTGCTCACCAAAGTTTACCTTAACATCCTTTTCTCCAACTTCGATTATTACCTTATCCCTATCGATCATTGGTAACCTCAGCTCTATTAGGGCTTTTATCTTCTCTATTGGATCTTCGATCTTCTCAACAATCTCCACCTCATAAATAAGGGTTTTTCCGGCTAGGGGGTGGTTAAAATCAACTCTAACCCTACCTCCGCTTACTGTAATTACCCTACCTTTCATCTTCCTTCCATTGTCAGTCGTGACTTCTACTTCTAATCCTGGGAATGGAACTATCCCCTGCTTTCTAAATTGTCCCATCGTGAATACCTTAATCAGCTTGGGATCCCTTAGTCCAAATCCTTCCTCTGGTGGAACCTCTAAGGTGTACTTCTTTCCTACTTCAAGTCCTACCAGCCTCTTGTCTAATCCAGAAATGACGTGACCAGCTCCGACGATTATTGGAACTGGACCGTAGATCCCCTTTGGATTATATATTCCCGCTTCTTTGGCCACTTCTTCGTAAGTGGTGTCAAATATTTGTCCAGTCTCTTTAACCCTACCGGTATAGTGGAGCCTGATAACATCTCCCCTCTCCACCTTCATGGTTCGCTCCCCATCGGCGTTTGGGGAGTTAACTTTTAAGCTTTCTTGAGAAGTTAAGGCTATGAAGGCCAAGGATATAGTTCTCAAAAAAAGCGAGAAAATTGAAGGGGTTGAAGTTAAAGGCCCCTGGTTGGATGATGCTCAAAGCTTGGAAGAAGTTGTTTCCTATTATTACAGAATAGGCTTCCAAGCTACTCACCTGGGAAGGGCCATAGAGATATGGAGAAAGGTTGAAGAGAAAAGGGAGAGGGGGGAAGAGATCAGAGTATTCCTGGGCTATACATCGAACATAATATCTTCAGGTCTTAGGGAGATCATAGCCTGGCTAGTTAAGGAGAAGAAGGTTGACGTGATAGTAACTACCGCTGGAGGAGTGGAAGAGGATTTCATAAAGTCATTAAAGCCCTTCATCCTTGGAGACTGGGAGGTCGACGATGCTGAGCTTAGAAAGAAGGGAGTGAATAGGATAGGGAACATCTTCGTACCAAACGATAGGTATATAGAGTTTGAGAAGTACATGATACCCTTCTTTGAGAGGGTACTTAAAATTGAAGAAAAGCTGAGTAGGCCTTTGACGGCTAGCGAGTTCATATATGAAATGGGTAGGTACATGGATGAGAAGCTTGGAAAGGAGAAGGAAAAGAGCGTGATATACTGGGCCTATAAGAACAACATCCCAATATTCTGCCCTGCAATTACCGACGGTTCAATAGGTGACATGCTGTACTTCTTCAAGGAGGAGAGGAGGGATTCGAGGTTAATAATAGATATAGCTAACGATATAGTTAAGCTGAATAACTTGGCGATAACGGCAAAGGAGACGGCTTCAATAATCCTCGGTGGTTCCCTTCCAAAGCATGCAATAATAAATGCAAACCTCTTTAGAGGTGGGACAGATTACGCTATTTACATATCAACCGCGGTCCCCTGGGATGGTTCTCTGAGTGGTGCTCCGCCAAGGGAAGGCGTAAGCTGGGGGAAGATAAAGGCAAAAGCTGATTACGTTGAAGTTTGGGGAGATGCAACTTTAATATTCCCAATACTAGTCTGGATGGTCATGAAAGCTCGAGGCCAAGGATATGCTCAATGAGAACAGCTTCCGCCCTTAATGCACCGTCACTTTTACCTTTTATTATTACCAATCCTGGCCTCGGAATTATTATCTCGCTCTTCTCGGCCCCTTCGGCAGGTCCCAGGATGAGTACGCAAAGGTGTTTTCTGTTCCCGAGCTTTCCTAAACCTAGCTGGACTTTTGCTAAAAAACTAAGATATTTAACGGTTTTCCTTTTCATAGTTTCCTTATATGCATATTCCCTAGCTGAAGATTCACTCATCCCCTCTTTTATGGCCTTCCAATAGTAGTACCTCTTGAAGAGGTATGAAGTCATGACTGTAATCTCGGTGACCGCTAATGTTCTATCCTCGCAGTTACCGTAGAACTCTTGAGGCCTGGAGGAGCACTTTCTGACCTCGGGAGAACCCACTATAATGGTGAACTTATCGTACTTGGACTTGAATGTTATGTTAAGGTCAACCTCAGGTATACCAGTTACATAGCTCCTTAGGTTTATTAAGTAAGCCTTAGAACCTTCTGGAGGCTTCCACCCTCTTATGGTTAAGTTTACGTATTCTACTCCCGAAAGAACGAGAAAGCTCGCATTTGGGTATTGAATCACGATGTATTGCTTTACAAACGTGTTCTTTTTTGGATTTACAACTTTAGAAAAATTTTCATATCCATAAGCAAGGTACCCAAAACTCGCTATGAGAATAACTAGGATTATTATAGCATAAATACTACTCTTTTTCAAAGTTTAAACCTCCAAGAAGGGAATAGAAAAGAAAAATTAGGAAATCAGAGCTTTGAGATGTACTCGAGTAATGCCTCTGCCGCTGCTCTTGTTCCTTCCCTGTCGGTACCTGCAACTAGAAGTACTCCGTAACCTCCGATCTTGCTGCACTTCTCCTTGTAGATTATCTGGCCGCTGTCAGCTCCTGTACCGAACTTCTCCTTCCACTCGTCATATGTGGTTGGAACTCCAAGATCCTCTGCGAGGGCCGCGGTTACCTTGTTGACGACAGGTCCACCGACGAGGATTAGGTTGCTGTCGACGTTCTCAAGTCCTTGCTCCATGATCTCGGTGTCAAGCACCGTTATGGGCTCGGTGAGCTTCTTGGGTATGTAAGTCTCCTTGGGCTCAAACTCAACGTCAACGTCTTTGATTGAGTAAGCGGTGTCTTCAATCTCGTCTCCAATTCCGAGGGTTAGCTCCTTGTATTGGCGCTCTAGTGGGTCAATTGCGACGTAAGCTTTAAGGACTGCATAGGTGACCTTGCCCTTCTCCTTCTCTTTTATGGTTCCAGTGTAATCTACCTTATAGGTATCGAATAGCTTAATTTCCTTACCCTCTAGTGAATCTTCATTCTCAATTGCGAACCACTTAATGTAGTCTCCATCTGTATGGAACTTTGCGACCCACCCATCGCTTATTTCGTCCCCGCTCTTGAATGTCTTGAGGTTTGTATAAACTTGTAACCTTACGGTGTTAGTTCCTGCAATACCCACGAATGTGTCTAATAGCTGTATTGCTATTCCTCCTCCAAAGTACAGGTGTAGCTTTCCATCTTTTTCAAGAGTTACTGTCTCTTCATCTCCAGATGGTGATGTTATCTTGAGTAATGCCTTGTCCCTCTCTACATCAATGTCAAGAACTTTTACTTTATATCCATCGAAGGTTACTTCCTGTCCCTGGTCATAGAATTTTGCTCCATGATCGGTACCATAGATGAGCTGTCTTCTTGATCTACGATTTGTCCGCTCTTAATTGCCTTCCCAACGAAGACTATTGGGAACTCCTTGTCAAGGACTTTAAGAGTTTCTCCTGCAGTTGCACCTTCAGACACTGTTTCTTTAATACTATAGCCTGAACCCGGTTGGACGTTTGAAATTTCCCACTTAGTTACAGTGGTTTCCTCTCCAGTAACGGGGTCTTTTTCAGTTTCGGTCTTTGTCCAGTTATAAACTTCAAGTGTAGTGTTCAGCACAACGCTGTCAATAACTACTGTTAAGTCTTTAAAGTCGTTTATGTCTTTCCAGTCAACTTCCTTCTCAGCTATCTCTTTAAGTGTGATGTTCTTAAGTGTTAGGATTCCAGTCAGTTCGTAATCGTCATAGCTAGCAACGTTATCTAATTCTAATTCATAAGGCCCACTATATGTCCCGTCTGCCCACGCTGAGTGCGAGAGATCTTCATTGAATACTGGATTACCATCTTCGTCATAACCTCCGTTCCACCATGCTGGAATCTTATCGAGCTCGTCAGTTCCCTCCTTAAATACTTGATCAGAATCTGGGTAGAAGTTGTTGAATACGGGTATGTCTTCCGGATCGTCAGTTATGTCCTTCTTAACGACAACACTAACGTCTGAAACTTCAACGTCTTTTTCAGTGTAGAGTAAGCTTCCTATCGCAGCGGCGATGTCAGCTGCGCTAACAACATCCATTGCAGCACCTTCGCTACCTACAACGATCTTAACGTTTGGCTCTCCATCCTTGACGAAGAAGTCCTTCGGAACTGAAGGAACCTCTGGCTGAGCTGAAGCTAGGCCAAGTGTTGCACCGGCTACTGCGGCACCAACAGCGAGTGCCGCGATCTTCTTAACCTTCATATCAAACACCTCCACTAGATTGTGGCCTTGGCCCTAAGTGGGCTCACATAGGTTATGCCCATGTATGGTATAAATACTTTTCGGTTCAAACCCTTTCTTATGATTAAATAAGCTCGGTAATTGCCGTAATAAACAATAACAACTTCCCTCTACGTCTATAGCAATTTCGCTGTTTGACGATAATATCTATTAACGCTTAATTAAAAGGGGTCTATGGATTAGTTCGTTAATCATTGCAGCTAGTTCCGATAAAGCATTTTGTAATTCGTTTGGCTTAATATCGATTATATCTGGTTCAATTATAATTATTCCAATTGGAGCGTACTTTGCTGTCAATGTAAACAATGTCTCTACGCTAGATAGAAGTTCAGAGGCTATTAACATCTTTATTCTCTTTAAATCCCCTTCATCTTTCTCCTCAATAATCTGAGATGCAAACTTGTTGATATAGCAACCTTCAAGTGTTAGGGCCTTTTTCATGTTTACCTCTATCTCCTCCCTATCCTTACCGTATGCCTCTATAACGAACTGATACCTAATTAGTCCTTCATTTATTATCATCCTCTCGATTTCATCCTCGGAATATCCAACTCTTGGCTCTGGGAACGCACTTAGATCAGGATAAGCCGCTAAACCTCCGAATTTCTCCATTAGTCCTCCCATGAACTTTGAGATTAGCGCAAGGATCTTAACGAGTTCCTCCGCGCTTATTTCCCTCTCTTTTACATCTTCAACCTCTACGATGCTGGGCCCATATCTCATAATGAGCGTTACTATCTCTCCTAGCTCTCCTCTCAACTTCACTTCGAGTACAGCAGAATATTTAGCATTAGGGTCTTCTGTTTCGATAGGATCCTCCCTATTAATCTCGACTATTGAAATATTCTCCTCTTTTAGCTTTTTCTCTATCTCTAAAATTGAGGTTTCGACGGCTTTCCTATCGTTTCCTGCAGCTTCTATGTAAAAATTAACGGTTAAGCTTACCATATTACCACCACATTCCTCTATATTTCTTCTTCTGGTATTTTCCGACGATGGGGATTTTTTCTCCGCAATACTTGCACTTCCCATCCACTATATCATATCTAATTATGTCGAATCCCCACCTTTCTATCAGCAACTTCCCACAGGATGGGCAATAGGTGTTCTCCCCAGGATGCCCTGGGACGTTACCTAGGTATACGAACTTCAAACCTTCCTCTTTAGCTATCTTATAAGCTTTTTCCAATGTCTCAATTGGAGTTGGTGGTAAGTTCAGAAGCTTGTAGTGTGGGAAGAACCTTGAAAAATGAACTGGTGTATCGTCGCCGAGGTTCTCAACAACCCATCTTGCGAATTCTCTGATCTCCTCTTCCTTATCGTTTAGAGTCGGTATGATTAGATATGTTAGCTCAACATGAATTTTGAATTCTTTCTTTGCTATCTCAGCTATTCTCCTGCTGGGCTCTCCACTTGGAACGCTGGCTATCTTCATGTAAAACTTATCGTCGAACGCTTTTATGTCTATGTTCATAGCATCTATGTATGGGGCCAGCTCCCTAAAGGGTTCCTCATTTATGTATCCATTTGTTACCAGGATGTTATTTAATCCTTCCTTTCTAGCTAACTTTGCCGTATCTAGGACGAACTCGTACCATATCGTGGGCTCGTTGTAAGTATAAGCTATGCTCTCGCATTCATAGTGCTTTGCGAGGCTAACGATTGCTTCTGGAGTAGCATCCTGGAGATAGGGAAAGCTCTCGTCGGCCTGGCTTATCTCCCAGTTTTGGCAGTGCTTACAGTGCATGTTGCATCCTACGGTACCTATGGAGAGTGCACATGAACCTGGCCAGAAGTGAAATAATGGTTTTTTCTCTATTGGATCGAGGGCTATTGAGGAAACTTTACCATAATTAAGCGTGTACAGCTTCCCTCCCTTATTTATCCTTATCTTACATGATCCCCTCTTCCCTTCATCTATTATACACCTTAGTGGGCAGAGTTCACACCTGACTCTCCCATCTCCGAGGGGCTTCCAATACATTGCTTCCCTCATGCTTTATCCCACTCACTTTAAATACAATGGATAGGTAAATAATTTTGGGTGGATGCATGAAGATCTATATCCTGGGGGCCGGAGCTATAGGATCTTTAGTAGGTGGGCTTCTTGCAAATGTTGGGGAGGATGTTACCTTAATTGGTAGAGGAAGGCATATTGAAGCAATAAATAAGAGGGGACTCATGATTGAGGGTTTAACTAACTTAAAGATCAATACCAAAGCAACAACTTCGATTCCTGGAGCTAAGCCTGACTTGATAATTCTCACTACAAAATCATATTCAACCGACGATGCTCTTAATTCTGCTAAGGATATAGTTAGGGATACCTGGGTTTTAAGCCTTCAAAATGGGATAGGAAATGAGGAGAAAATAATGGAGCTTGGAGGTAGGCCCATTGGTGGGATAACTACGAATGGTGCGGTGCTCAAGGAACCCGGGGTTGTTGAGTGGAGGGGGAGGGGGATAACCCTCATTGGATTATACCCCAAGGGAAGGAATGAGTTCGTCGAGGAGGTTAAAGAGACATTTAATAGGGCCGGGCTCGAAACTGAGGTTACTGAGAATATAATAGGTTGGAAGTGGGCTAAGACTATTGTTAATTCAGCAATAAATCCAATAGGGGCCATCCTTGAAGTTAAAAACGGTGCAATAAAAGATAATGACTACCTGCTTTCAATAGCCGTTGAGGTAGTTAAGGAAGGATGCAAAATTGCTCTCCAGAATGGTATTAAATTTGACATATCCCCCATGGAACTCCTGATCCAAACCTTGGAGCAAACTCGAGAGAATTACAACTCAATGCTCCAAGATATATGGAGGGGAAAGAGGACTGAAATCGACTTCATAAATGGAAAGATAATAGAATATGCAAAGCTCGTCAATTTAGAGGCCCCATTGAACTTCCTTTTATGGGCCCTTGTAAAGGCGAAAGAATCTTTGGGAGGAGGTAGTAAATGATCGGGGGAAAAGAGAAGGAGGTTTTTGCCAAGATTAGGGAGCATTTGAATGCCGTTGAAAGTACTTTAATGGCATTTAGAAAGCTGTTTGAGGTATACATTAGGGGGGATGTTGAGAGGGCTGAAGAGTTACTAAAAGATGTTGAGAGGGAAGAAAGCAGGGCCGATGAACTTAGGAGGAACATAGAACTCATGCTGTACGGTGGGGCTTTTCTACCTGCTAGTAGGGGGGATTACGTTAGGCTAAGCGAGTTGATAGATAACGTTGCTGACGCTGCTGAGAGTGCAGCTCATTCTTTAATGTTCGCGAAACCTATTGTACCCAAGGGTCTTGAGGATGAAATAATTAGACTAGTTGACGAATCGTTAAAAACTTTCGAGTACCTTAAGGGGGCGACGCTAGCCCTAGAGGATAGCGTTGATGACGCTTTAATGTTAGCTAAGAAGACCGAAACTCAGGAGGAAGATGCCGACAAAATAGAGTACGATCTTTTGAGGAAGATCTTTTCAAGGGAAGACATTTCGACATACGCAAAGCTTATTTGGAATCAAGTAATAACGAAAATTGGGGACGTTGCTGACAGGGCCGAGGATGCCTCCGACCAGATAATGCTCATAGCTATTAAGAGGAGGTGAAGAGAATGAAGGTTCTTGTTGCTGCTCCCTTGCATGAAAAAGCTATCCAAGTGTTAAAGGATGCAGGGTTGGAAGTTATTTACGAGGAATATCCAGATGAAGATAGGCTCGTTGAGCTAGTTAAGGATGTTGAGGCGATAATAGTTAGGAGTAAGCCCAAAGTCACCAGGAGGGTTATAGAGAGTGCCCCAAAGCTTAAGGTTATAGCCAGGGCGGGTGTTGGTTTAGATAACATAGATGTCGAGGCCGCTAAAGAGAAGGGAATAGAGGTAGTCAATGCTCCTGCTGCTAGCTCAAGAAGCGTTGCAGAGCTAGCTGTAGGATTAATGTTTTCCGTTGCCAGGAAGATAGCCTTTGCAGACAGAAAGATGAGAGAAGGAGTATGGGCGAAAAAAGAGGCAATGGGAATAGAGCTTGAAGGTAAAACCATAGGGATCATCGGATTTGGAAGGATAGGTTACCAAGTTGCCAAGATCGCTAACGCCCTTGGCATGAATATCCTCCTTTACGATCCTTATCCAAATGAAGAAAGGGCCAAAGAGGTCAATGGAAAGTTCGTTGACCTAGAGACCCTACTTAAGGAGAGCGACGTAGTGACGATCCACGTTCCCCTCGTGGAGTCTACATATCACTTAATAAATGAGGAGAGGCTCAAGCTGATGAAGAAGACGGCTATACTAATTAATACCTCTAGAGGTCCCGTAGTTGATACTAACGCTTTAGTTAAGGCCCTTAAGGAGGGCTGGATAGCTGGGGCCGGATTGGATGTATTCGAGGAGGAACCCTTACCTAAGGATCACCCATTGACGAAATTCGACAACGTTGTTCTAACTCCACACATAGGAGCTTCAACTGTTGAAGCCCAGGAAAGGGCCGGTGTTGAGGTTGCGGAAAAAGTTGTGAAGATATTAAAGGGTTGATTTCTTCTTTTCTTTCTTGTTCAAAGGAGGTGGATCAATATAATTGGGAACTTCTGGAGGCTCCTGGGAGATATATGGAGTGAGTATTATTGGGTGAAAAATGTTATCTCTCTCTTCAACTTCGTTCAGTAGTTCAACCTCGTCAAATGTTCCCCGTTCAAAGTACCTCTCAAGGGCGTTAGCTAATCTGTGGAAGTAGTGAGCATGCTCCAAAATTCTCATCTTTCCGTACTCTTTCGCCTGTCCAGTTGTCATAAGGAATTGCCAGTCGCTAGCTTCTAAAAGTAATAGCTCCCTTGCAAGTTGGGCTAACACCCTATCCCCGAATTTATCCTTTCCATAATATTTAGTAGCTAAGGATACCATCCTATCCTCCGCTTTGTGTATTATTGGCCATGTCCACTCAACTTCCGGATTCCACCATGTGTGATGTGTTCCGAACATTCCCCATGAACCTTCCGGAAGCTCTACCCCATATCTTGTCCCTTTAAACTCGTCTAGGAAGTTACTTATCGTCACTGTTTTAATTCCACTTCTTTCTGCAAGCTCTAAGACCCTTGATAGCCATTTTGCACCTTCAAACCACCAATGCCCGAATAGCTCCGTGTCGTAAGGGGCCACAACTATTCCCTTTTCCCCTTCCGTACTCTCAAAGCTTTCCAATATAGATAAAACCAATCCTATAAAGTGTTTTGCATGTTCATTAACTCTTTCCATGGCTTTTTCAGGTTCATAAGGTTCTTTAGCTCCGAGGTCTTTGGTTCCGGTAACCCTCCAATATTGTCCTCCGCTTTTTTCAGCCCTCTTATGGAACTCCCTATACCAAGGATCACCTGGGTATCCCACCTTTGCACTCCATACTTGGATTCCTGTTTCCCTGTTCCTAGCAAACACCGCGATGCCATTTTTCAAGAAGTAAGGTCTGAGAGTGGATCTTTTAGTCTTTGCCGGTAGTATGTTTCCATACCTTAAGCTTACAGGACCTTTGTCAATCAAATGACTTTCCACGAAGAAATATTCTATTCCAAATTTCTTCAGGAAGTGCTCTATTCCTTTCCTCCACTTCACCTCTCCAGTGCTAGGGCTCTTCCATAGTCCATCTGGCCTGTAGGCACACTCAGGTAGCCAGATGCCCCTAGGCTTCCTTCCGAAGTACTTTTCATATACTTTTATCCCATTGAGAAGTTGAGCTTCGATGGCTTCATCTCTACCGAGAAGGGGTAAATATCCGTGAGTTGCTGCCGATGTTATTACCTCCACGTACCCTTCATCTTGAAGTTCTCTAAATTTTCCCAAAATATTCCCGTCTATTGATTTCCAATAAGAATATACGTCTTTAAAGTATCCTATCATAAAGTTTATAGCTTCTCTAAGTTTCTCATCCTTAAATCTCTCTAAGTCCTCTTCCATACTTTTAAGCTTCCTTTCCATGTACTTCTCGAATTCCCTCTTTATATATTCATCAGCGAGTTGCTCCATGAGTACTGGGGTAAAACTGATGACTAGTTCAAATCTTACACCCCTTTCTTTCAGCTTCTCAAGTTCCATGAGAAGAGGGATGTAACTTTCTGCCATAGCTTCAAATAACCATTCCTCTCCAAAAGGCCATTTTCCATGTTTTCTTACGTAAGGAATGTGAGTATGTAGAACAAACGTTAGGTATCCTTTCATATCAATTCCTCAGAATTTAAAAGAAAAAGAGGAGATTTAAGAGTTTTGGTTCTAGAATCCCCCACTAACGGCTAGCTCAATGATCTTCTTGATCTCTACGACGAATTCAATTGGAATATCTTTGAGCATTGGCTCTACGAATCCCTTCACTATAAGTTGAGTAGCTTTCTCCTCACTTAATCCCCTCGACATGAGGTAGAACAGTTCCTCCTCCTTTATCTTTCCTATTGCAGCTTCATGACTTAACTCGGCCTCATCAACTAGGCTAACTAACCCAGGATATGTCTCCATTCTTGCCTTATCACTAAGTAGTAGCGCATCGCAACTTATATGCCCCTTCGTCTTTTTCGCCTCAGCTACGATCTTCCCCCTGGTTATAACCGTTGATTCATCCATTATAACGGATTTACTGGCGTTTATTCCTCTTCCCCCTTCTCCTTGGAGATGCATCTCTCCTCCTAAGTCGATGTACCAGTCCTTTTGACCTAGAATAACCCCATTTAACTCGACGTAACCATTTTCGCCAACCCAGTACTTTGGATTCGCTATATTGCTCTTACCAGCTCCAAGGCTCACGGTTGTATTTATGAATTCAGCATTCCTTCCCACTTTAGCCCTCGTCATTGGTCTTGTATGAACGTATTCGGGCCAGTTTTGAAGAACCGTTAGACGAACCTTCGCGTTCTCGTGAAGGTAAGCCTCGGTCATATCTAAGTGGAGTGAGTGTCTAACTAAAATCGGTGCTGTACAACCCTCTATTAAGTGGACTTCACTGTTTTTCTCTGCGATTATCGTTATGTGGGGAGCTTGAGCTAGAGAACTTTCCT
This sequence comes from Pyrococcus horikoshii OT3, assembly GCF_000011105.1. Classification (NCBI taxonomy): domain Archaea; kingdom Methanobacteriati; phylum Methanobacteriota; class Thermococci; order Thermococcales; family Thermococcaceae; genus Pyrococcus; species Pyrococcus horikoshii. The sequence continues at coordinate 1,249,780 of NC_000961.1, read as the reverse complement.
GGATCAAGAAGAATAGGTGGAGTGGAAATGGCACCTTAAGGTTCTCCTTGACGTATAAGAAGATCCCTCCGTTCCAAATAGCTATGTGGTAGGCCGTTAACTTACTCTCCCCAGCTTTAAATAATTTGAGGAAATGCTCCTTCATAATATCTGGATATCTCCTTACGGCCTCTTCAGTAGGTAGAACTATTAAACCTTTCTTGGCCCACTCTTGGAGGAATTGATTGTAAATAACTCCCGTATCCGTCTGAACTGCTAGCCCAGCAATGTATTTCTGTTCAACTTCGTTTATTCCTAACCTATCTAAGAGATCCTTCATTTCGGGGGGTAGATCATCTAAACTCTCTACCTTTTCAGGTATCCCCTCTATCTCCGGCTTTGCTATGAAATTCAATAAAGTTTCTTCATCTATAACTGGATCGTTAAGTGGAGCTTTCATAAACTCTTCAAGGGCTTTGTATCTTATTTTCGTCATCCATTCAGGTTCCTTATTTCTCTTGGCTAACTCTTCTATTTGATTTTCTATAATTGACTTTGCATCTGAAAGAGTGAGCGTTTCACTCATCGTTATCCCCTCCAAAAATCGCCTTAAACCCTTTCTCTTCAATCATGCTAATTAGCTCGCTTCCTCCCCTCATCACTATTTTTCCATCCCTCATTATGTTGACCTTGAGTTTCTCCTTATCTATATGACCAAAGATCCTACCATAGTGAGTTATCAGTATTATAGAAACTCCTTTCTTGTGTAGCTCTTCAATTTTTCTGCTTATTACACTTAGGGAGTCAACATCAACTCCGCTGTCTGGTTCATCAAGGATCAGGAGTTTTGGCTCCAGAAGTAGAGCTTGAAGAAGCTCGAGCCTCTTCCTTTCACCCCCAGAGAAACCAACATTTATATACCTCCTAAGATCGTCCTCTCTGAACCATAGCTCCTTTGCCTTCTCGATTATTATGTTATATGCCTCTGAGGCATCGAGATTTTTAATTTCACTTAGGGTTTGGGTTAGAAAATCAATGATCCTTACGCCCTGTATTTCCGGAGGGACTTGAAATGCAAGTAAAATTCCCATTTTGGCCCTTTCGTCTGGGGTTAGGTTTGTAATTTCCTTATCTTCAAAAAATATTCCACCTTTCGTGACTTTGTAATTAGGATGTCCGGCCAACGTTAAAGCTAGTGTTGATTTCCCTGAACCATTTGGGCCCATTATAACGTGGAACTCCCCCTCGTTCACCGTTAGGTTTACCCCTTTTAGGATCTCTCTTCCCCCAGCTTCCACGTGGAGATCCACAATTTTGAGCATTATGTCACCTCCGTGTGTAGTATCTTACTGGACACTTTTTAAACATTTTGGGACAATTTTGTGTAATACATTTTACGCAAGGTTTAAATTAGGCATACCTAAAAAGATTAGGGGTTCAGGAATGAGGCTTATCGTAGCAACCGTAAGGGGAGGATTGGATGATTATGTAAACCAGTCTTTTGGGAGAACTCCGACGTTCACAATAGTTGACGTTGATGAAAATGGGAACATTGTCAATGTTCAAGTTGTTGAGAATCCCGGGTATTCACAACCTAGAGGGGCAGGAGTAACAACGGCTCAGTTCTGCATAGATCAGGGAGCTGATGTCGTTATTTCAGGCCAATTTGGCCCTAATTCCTCAGGGGTTCTACAAGCGGCCGGAATAAGGTTAGTTTCAGCTCCTCCCACTATGACCGTTAGGGAAGCGGTGGAAGCCTATCTTAGAGGGGAATTAACTCAAGCCATAATGGGACAGGGAGGAATGGGACGAGGGAGGGGTAGAGGAAGGGGAAGATGGATGAGAGGTGGATGGTAATGAAAATTACCATAGTGTTTGAAAATCATGCCGGATATAGGAAGGGATTAATTGGATATCATGGGTTTTCAGCTTTGGTCGAAGCTAACGGCTATAGGGTTCTTGTTGACACTGGAACCGATGGAAAAGTACTCCTGAACAATATGAGTGAACTTGGAATATCTCCCGATGATATAGATGCCCTATTTATAACTCATGGCCACTATGACCATACGGGTGGCCTAAGGGAACTTCTTAGCGCTAGGACTGAGGCCCTTGATATCTATGCCCACCCTGGAATATTCAAAAGGAGATTAGCTCTCAAGCCAAAAAAGAGGGAAATAGGAATCCCCTTCACTAGGGAGGAACTGGAAGAATTAGGGGGTAAGTTCATACTAAGTGATAAATCCAAGGAAATATTACCTGGATTCATAAGTTCGGGAGAGATTGAGAGGATTACATGGGATAGGGCCGTTGGTTATTTTCCGGATGGAAGCAAAGATCCAGTAAGAGATGATATGGCCCTAATAGTTGAAGAAGGAAGTAAGAGTGTCGTGATAACGGGATGCGGTCATAGTGGGATAATAAATATAGCAATTCATTCAAAGAAATTAACTAATAACAGGATAGCTGCCCTAATTGGGGGATTTCATCTGAAGGGAATAGAAAGAAGTCTTTTAGATGAGGCCGTAAAGAAGCTTAGGGAACTAGAAATTGAGAAGCTATACCCAGGACATTGTACTGGAATTGAAGAATTCGCATACTTGTGGAGCAAATTTGGGAATGTTGAAGGAATTCATGTCGGAAAAGAAATTAAAATTTAGGGAATTAAAGCTACTCTCCCTCTCCCTTAATTCTCATGATTTTTATTCTTCCGAGTGTTTCCCAATATTCAACGTTTATACCTTCTTTTAGCTGATCCCTGATCTCGTCAGCAACTCCAGTGTCAATTGGGACCTCAAAGGTTTCATAGGTCTCCATGTCCATTATCTGTACTGTATCCGGCGTGATTGCTATAACTTGGGCAGTCTTTTTATCTATAATGGGGACATCTACCTCAGCGCTTGTCGGCTTAACTATACTCCTAACCTTTCCATCGAATATCCCCACCGCTTCAATTCTAGCTTTTGCTGAACCGTGCTTCCCTGGGGAAGAAACTGTTATGTTAACTATTCTGCAGGGCTCATCGTCGATAATTATGTACCTTCCAGGCTTGAGTTTGCTCACCTGAACCTTTGTCTTGTCACCCATTCTGATCCCTCCCTCTTTTATTTCGAGTTAGGATGCGGTAGATTACTTATTAGCTTTTTGTTGTTGGCTTGATTAATAGCTTATTGAAAGCTAGGGGTATTAATAGCATTAACCCAACTATCACCCCAAGTTCGTAGTAATAGTTTTTGAATTGCAATATTGCAACTATATCTGCTATTCCAAATATTAACAGTATACTACCTAGTACATAGCTAATTAAGCTTGACCTTAACTTCATAACTGGATAGAACTCTATGAAACCTATCAAGGGCATTATGGAGATTACCGTGCTTAATAATATAACCCTGAGCGGGTTCAGATAAGCAAATCCAGCGAATAGTGAGGATAATAGTGCTACTATTGTTATCCCGGTTCTCCTATTAACTTGGAATATATCCATTATAAGCTGTCCTCCAATTTCCAATAAGACTAGTACAGTCGTAAATCCAGCGAGAAATATTGATCCCATTAGGGATACTATGATCCCAAGCGATCCTTTCATTTTAAGGTCTCTGAGCATGTTTGGTATATTGTATAGGCTTTCTATGGCTACCTTTGGGTTAAATCCTTCAGACCTTCTGTATTCCTCCCATAACGGATTGAAGTATTCTCTATAAACCTCTAAAGCCTCCTTTGCTTTACCTTTCATAAAGGCATCTCGAAACGCTTGATGTGCTATTCCCACCGAGTACGCAAGGGTCGCTACTGCAACAAAGGATATTATAACCTGAATTAGGATTGTTACAATTATAACCTTCCTTACATCCACCTTAAGGGTTGCTAAAGGTCCTCCAATAATATAATAGAATCCCATACCAAGTCCAAATATAAGTACAGAAATTATGAATGCATATTCAACTTCTAGTAGGCTTATGTTAATATTAAAACTCTTTACAGCTGTGAATACATTTGAAATGAACGAGCGGGAGAGTTGAGTATTTACGATGCTCTCTGCCTGGTTTCTGAGGAAAAGCATTCCAGTTATTATCAAAACTACTGTCAATACAGAGGATACAACTATTATATCAAGGGATCTTGACCTCGTGAGCACCAATAGAAGCATTCCCAGAAAGATTACTAAGATTCCAACTCCTGGGATTGGAGTATTTACCATGCTCTCAATGCTCATTCCGGTATAGTGAGCTGTTATACTTGTTACAATAAAGAGGAAGCTAAGTAAGATTATTGATATTGAAGGTGTTTTCACAAACTTTGTCATGAACTCGTGAATTCTGTATGGCCTATTCTTTATTTCGTATATCTCTAGTGCTACTATACCGCTTATTATTCCTGAGAACGTCAAGATTAAAAGGAGGCCTGTTAGTCCTCCCATTATCAATATCTTTGGAACCAGCGTAAACGTCCAAATCCCAATCATGTAAGCTATAAATATCGAAGCGAAGTATAGAGTTCTTTGGGCCAATTCAATCCACCTCCTTTCCTTGGTCTTAAATTTATTTTAAAATTTCAGGGCTAACTCTTAAACTTTTTAATAACTTCCCATTCGTAAGATACTATCACCTCGTTGACTATAGTCCAGGCCATTAAAGGTTCCCTGTATAGGCTTATCTTTACTCCATCAACCTTACTCTTAAAATCGCCATGGGGGAATCCTCCAACTATAACTGTAGGTTTCTTGAACTTATCAAGGAGCTTGCCGAAGTTCTTGGGTATCATGAGCTCTCCTTCTTCATGCATTATAAATACTACATCAGGATTTATTTCCTCTATTAACTCGTTGAGAGTTTTCTTCTCCATTCTAAGGAGTTCTAAATCTTCTGGGACAGCTCCCTTTTCGAATAGGTTCTCCATTAAACCGATGAATCTATTATAGTTCCTGGGAAGCCTTGTTTCCGGTTTTATATATATCACATAGTCATTCCTTGTATGTACGTACACTCTAAGTCTGTCTTCTTTGTTTAATATACTGTCAAGTGCATTTAACAGGCATATGTGAACTATATCTGGCCTTCCCCTTCTTTCTCCATCCTCTAATTGCCTTAGTGCAGCATGATGATATGTTGAGTCAAGTATTATCTTTTCTGGTCTCTTCTTTCTTCTCTTTGCATAGTTCACTATCGCGGGGTGATCGAGGATCTCTGGAGGAACGGTTTCCAATTCTGCATCGGCTATTATTAAGTGAAGTCTCTTTTTTTCTTCCATGGCTCATCCCTCTATGGAAATCCTTTTATTTAATTAAATTTATTTAAACTTGTGTTGTTTCATAGAAAGATAAAAGTTCCTGATTGTGTTTTTAAGGCCGAGAAGAGAGTACTTCATGTTAGCGATACGCCGGTGAGCTTTTATAGAACCTTTGACGAGATCTTAAACTTAATTAAGCCGGATATTATAATCCATACTGGAGATTTAGCAGATGATATAAAGCTTGAAAGGAAACCCTGGCTTAAAAAAGAATATGAGAATGCGCTTATAAAATTTAAGAATATAATAAGAGGAAGGATTGTGTACCTTGTCCCAGGAAATGAAGATGACAAAGAGATAATAAGGGAGATCTTAGGGAGGGATGTAATTCTCGTAAATCCCGGAACTATCATTGAAATCTATGGAAGAACGTTTGCCCTCGGGCATAAGCCGGAGGATGTGAAAGGTAAGGAAGCTGAATTCAAGCTGTATGGACATGATCCCAAAAGCTTATTCCCCTTTAATGGAATACATGCAATCCATATAATCCTGTTTCCAGAGTGGAAAGTGGTTAAAATTAGATATCCTTCATGGGTAAACTATGACAGAGGCTATAGAATTTTTAGGGGGCTGTAAAAGTGAGAATACTCAGATTTGGACCCGTGATATGTATGCTCGAGGGAGGGTATGACGTAATTTCCGATCTAGGGCTAGGAAAAATAGTAAGTTTAGACGAAGCCTTTAAGGAATCTGGAGAACTTGAAACGATATTCATTACTTCCAACGGAAGTGCAGTACTATTCAAGAACTTACCCTGGATTGTTCTTTCAAAAATGCTTAATATGGGAATCAAGATTCGAGTTTGCGGATCCATCCTTCTGTTTAGAACTCCTAATCCAGAAGAGACAATAAAAATCCTAAAGGAAAAGATTCGTGGAATGGAAAAAGATCCTTTGGAAGCTATATTGAATTCAACCCCCAGAGAAACAATAATTCTGCTAACTGAAAAGCCTCTTACTAGGCCTCTTCAATTAGAAGACGTATCTATAGCGTTCGTCATAAATGCTGATATAAATTCAATATACAGGAGGTTACTACTTGAAGGGCCGGCGATTTTACTTAGCGTGCTTCCAGAATGGAACGAGCTAGTTATAAAACTTTACGATCAAACTGACCACTATTTGGAGAATGTGGAAAGGATAGCAATAGTTGTGGAGGATCTCGACTTGGGATACATAATCGGTAGCGGATGGGGGTGGGATTACCCGAGGCCGATGCTTAAGGTTCCCGTATACAGGATGAAGTTGATCTCCTGGGAAGATCCTAAGAGAATAAAATTCTTGCTTAAGGGGCTTGAATACCTCGGATATAAGCGACTCTGCGATATAGATGTTGAATTACAGGGAAAAAAGTTAAATTGGTTTGAGATCGGTGAATTTAGCTCGAAATTTGAGCTAGCTTCCAAGTCTAGGGAAGAGCTTGAGATGATGTTGAGCGATGAAGCACTTCACGAGCTAAGGGAAATTGAAAACAAGTTGGCAAAAACTATTTAAAAAGCCTACTTGAGAGGAGTGTTGAGAGGTGGATGTAGGTGAATCCCGAGAACAAGATGATGCTCATTGCTTATGGGATATTTACGATTGCAGGTATCATAAGTGGTTTACTTTCAGTTTATGCTCCCCTAGGTTGGATAATAGGATGGGCAATATATGTTATCTCCCCTAAACTCCTAATAGCCCTTGTGCCCGAGTTGCCAGAGGAACTTAAAAATGAGAAGGTAATCTTAAAGAAGACATTTTGGAGCTTCTTCTTTTTCTGGCTATACTTTACGGGCATGACGTATACGGTAATAATAAATTACCAGGCCGTTCCCTATTATAATGGGACCCTGTATTACAATGTATCGAAGGGATGATGTATGAACGTTGAAGAGATGAAAAAGATTGCAGCTAAAGAGGCTTTGAAATTCATTGAAGATGACATGGTTATAGGGTTAGGGACAGGATCAACAACGGCATACTTCATTAAACTGTTGGGAGAGAAATTAAAGAGGGGAGAAATATCGGATATAGTAGGGGTTCCTACATCTTACCAGGCAAAGCTACTTGCGATAGAGCATGATATTCCAATAGCTTCTTTAGATCAAGTTGATGCCATAGATGTTGCCGTTGATGGTGCTGATGAGGTGGATCCTAATTTAAACTTAATTAAAGGTAGGGGAGCAGCGTTAACAATGGAAAAGATCATTGAATATAGGGCTGGTACATTTATTGTCCTGGTTGATGAAAGGAAGCTCGTCGATTACCTCTGTCAAAAGATGCCGGTTCCAATTGAGGTAATTCCGCAGGCGTGGAAGGCAATAATAGAAGAGCTTTCTATCTTTAATGCAAAAGCTGAACTAAGAATGGGGGTCAATAAAGACGGACCCGTAATCACGGATAATGGGAACTTCATAATAGATGCGAAGTTCCCTAGGATAGATGATCCCCTGGACATGGAGATAGAACTGAACACAATTCCGGGGGTAATTGAAAACGGGATATTTGCAGACATAGCGGATATAGTTATAGTTGGAACGAGAGAGGGCGTCAAGAAACTTGAAAGGTAAGTAATTTAAAACGATGAAACTATCTCCCTCTATGCTCGATAAACTCCTACGTCTTGGTTATTCAAAGTTATTTGCTGATAGGTATTTTCAGCTTTGGGGTGAGAGGGCTATAAGAATAGCTGAGGCCATGGAAAAACCGTTACCTCGGTGTTTTAGGGTCAATACTTTAAAGATTTCAGTTCAAGATCTTGTTAAAAGGCTTAACAAGAAGGGTTTCCAATTTAAGAGGGTTCCCTGGGCTAAGGAAGGTTTCTGTCTTACAAGGGAACCCTTCTCAATAACGTCGACTCCAGAGTTCCTTACTGGACTAATTTACATCCAAGAGGCCAGTTCAATGTACCCTCCAGTAGCCCTCGATCCCAAACCAGGTGAGATTGTAGCTGATATGGCCGCTGCTCCTGGAGGGAAAACTAGTTACCTTGCGCAATTAATGAGAAATGATGGGGTAATATATGCTTTTGATGTGGACGAAAATAGGCTAAGGGAAACTAGACTTAACCTTTCAAGATTGGGGGTTCTTAATGTTATTCTATTTCACTCATCCTCTCTGCATATTGGTGAGCTGAACGTAGAATTTGATAAGATCCTACTTGATGCCCCATGTACTGGGTCTGGTACGATACACAAAAATCCTGAAAGGAAGTGGAACAGGACAATGGATGACATTAAGTTCTGTCAAGGCCTTCAGATGAGATTATTAGAGAAGGGGCTCGAAGTCTTGAAGCCGGGGGGAATACTAGTTTATTCAACTTGCTCGTTGGAACCAGAAGAGAACGAATTCGTTATTCAATGGGCTCTAGATAATTTTGACGTTGAGCTTCTTCCCTTAAAATACGGGGAGCCTGCTTTAACAAACCCCTTTGGGATAGAACTTAGTGAAGAAATAAAAAATGCAAGAAGGCTTTATCCAGATGTGCACGAAACAAGTGGATTTTTCATTGCAAAAATTAGAAAGCTTTAGAGGAACGCGTACCTATGTTTTGCCAACCCATACAATCCATAGCTCAGCAATCCAAAGTCTATTAGCGAGAGGATTATCACTAGGTACGAGTACACTACTACGAATTCTTGACTTTTTCCCAAAGCTTCTGCGGCCTTCCTAATGGCTTCTGGATTAGTTACGACTGAATAGAACATCCTAATAAGCATAGCACTCTGAATTATCGGAATAGGGGAAACTGCATAAGCTAGCATGAGCCCAGTGTATCCCCTTCTTTGCAAGCTTAACATTGATAATATCGCTGGGATTGCTAATATTAGAGCAGTTATTGCAAGCTCAGGTCTCGTTGAAAGCCCCGAAAGTACGAAATATAGGGCCATTCCAAAGATGAATAACCTATAAAACTTCTTTAATTCTAGGAGCATACTTCTTTTGAAGTCATAAAATGCTGCCTTAGAGTAAAGATTCATCTTTTCAACGCTTTTCATATACTCCTTCTCTCCAATCCTTTCTATGCCCCTATCTGTGGAATTGTTCTTTATCTCGACAGATCTCTTCCTGAAAAATTCTGCCATCTGAACGTTATCCACCTCGACCTCAGAGCTAAGTTTCAAAAAATTTTGAGACGCCTCTGTTAACAGCTTAATTGCTTTTCTCTTTTTATTTTCTTCAAGAACCCCAACTTTTTCTAATTTCTCTGAAGCTTTTTTTAGATTTTCAGAAACCTCCCTAAGAATCTCTGGACTTTTCACAAGATACACCTCCAAAATTAAGGTAAAAATAAAAGCTTAAAAAGAATTAAAGTCAGGTCTTGGGCTGGGCTTTCATAAGCTTGTTGATGCTCCATCCCATCATGATAAAGATTATTAGCCATGCAATGCTCATGTAGACTGCCCACATTCTTACCACCTCAGACCTTTATTATTACCTCGTTCTTCTCTAGTTCTTCGCCATACTTCTTCTTGATAGCGTAGTAGGCTTCAATTGCACCAATGGTTAGCATTGTGAGTATTGCTATCTTAGCTGGCCACCCGAGAGTTTTACTTACTAGGTCAGTGAACGTACCAAACAGTGGTAGTGCTATGAATATTGGTGCTATTATCACCGTTATCCACTTGTAGAACTCTGGAACGTTAATTAGTGCTCCCTCGTGTAGCTCTCTCCAGAAGTTGTCTGGCTTGAATAGCCATACGCTGACAATTATGTCGAACAATGCAAGTAGTGCAAGCTGGAAGCTTATCCAGGCATCTACCTGGTCAAGATAACCATTTATGTAAACTACTGGAATTCCCAGGAGGAAGTAGATTATGAAGACTACCCATGTTCCAACGCTCCTCTTTATTCCTAGATCTTCTTCAAGTAGTGCGGTTAAATAGTTATACATTGCTATTGCTGAGGTAAATCCTGCAAACCAGAGCAGGAGGAACCATAGAGCTCCAAAGAACCTTCCTGCTGTTCCCATCTGCACGAATATGTTTGGAAGGCTCGTGTATGAGAATCCGAGTCCAAAGTTCTCCGAAATCCAGGCTAATGCAGCATCACTTCCTTTTGCAAGGACATCTGGAGGAACGATCTTTGGAGCGTAGGCAACTGCCAATGGAACTGCAATTGAACCACCAAGAACTACTTCGGCAAACTCGTTTAGTGAAACAGTTGCTAATCCTGATAGTGCAACATCATCCTTTGGCCCTAGGTACGAAGCATAGTTCTGTATGATACCCATTCCTAGAGAGAGCGTGAAGAATATCTGACCACTCGCTGCAAGCATTACTTTCCATAGGTGATCCTTTAGATAGCCCCAGTTTGGTGACCAGATGAACTCGAATCCCTTAATTGTTGACCACTGGGGTTGTCCTAGTGGAGAACCTAAAGCAAACACGTAGATTACTAGGATTATTGCAAACACATACAAGAGGGGCATCATTACCTTAACCCATCTCTCAATTCCCTTACTTACGCCTTGTCCAACTGCTATTCCCAGGAGAACTACCGTTATTCCCCAGAATAGGAACACGAGACCATGGTTACTCAGATATTGGCTGAAGAACTGGGCTGTATTCTTACCGTAGTATGCTCCAGTTATGCTGAACCACGAGTAAGCCGCGGACCAGCCGATTAAGTGAAGGTAGTAGCTGTTAAGCAAGGTTGTCGTTGCAAACGCTAAAGCTCCACCGATTAAACCAAACCACAACGCACTTCTAGGCTTTAAACTTTCCCTAGCCATTAAGTAGAACGTTGGACCTAGGGTACCATGTCCGTACTTTCCACCGTACCTACCTTGAACCCACTCAACCCACATCACTGGAATTCCAAGGAGGAACAGTGCAAGGAAATAAGGAACCATGAATGCTCCTCCACCGTTTCCAGCAACCTGAGTTGGGAATCTAACGAAGTTTCCTAGACCGATGGCATTTCCTGCCATTGCTAAAATAAGTCCAATCTTTGTTGCCCACCTTTCCCTTTGCTCCATATCCATGTCACCTCCTCAATCGAGGACAAAGTGGGACATAGGCTATAAGTTTGTCAAGCTTTATAAAGGTTATCTGGGAACTATCGAAAGATTAGGATTGAATTGGAGTGATATCTTTTACTTGTTTGTAAAATATTCGTATCGAGGACAGATTGGGTTTTAAACTCGATTATCATATTCTCAAGTGGTGATTGAAGATGGCGCTAAGTGACAGATTAGAATTAGTTAGTGCTTCTGAAATTAGAAAGCTCTTTGATATTGCTGCAGGAATGAAGGATGTTATCTCCCTGGGAATAGGGGAACCTGATTTTGATACGCCTCAACATATTAAGGAGTATGCCAAGGAAGCCCTGGATAAGGGATTGACTCATTATGGTCCAAATATAGGGCTTTTAGAGCTTAGGGAAGCCATAGCTGAAAAGTTAAAGAAGCAGAATGGCATAGAGGCTGATCCAAAGACAGAGATAATGGTCTTATTAGGTGCGAACCAAGCTTTCTTAATGGGCCTCTCGGCTTTTCTTAAGGATGGTGAAGAGGTATTAATACCAACTCCAGCCTTTGTCAGCTACGCACCTGCCGTTATATTGGCTGGAGGAAAGCCCGTTGAAGTCCCAACGTACGAAGAGGATGAATTCAGGCTAAACGTTGATGAGCTTAAAAAGTATGTTACCGACAAGACTAGAGCTTTAATAATAAACTCACCGTGTAATCCAACGGGAGCAGTGTTAACTAAGAAAGATCTAGAAGAGATAGCGGATTTTGTCGTTGAACATGATCTAATTGTAATAAGCGATGAAGTTTATGAGCACTTCATTTACGATGATGCTAGGCACTACAGTATAGCCTCCCTGGATGGAATGTTTGAAAGGACAATAACCGTTAACGGATTCTCAAAGACGTTTGCAATGACGGGCTGGAGGTTGGGATTTGTTGCAGCGCCTTCTTGGATAATAGAGAGGATGGTGAAGTTTCAGATGTATAACGCTACTTGTCCAGTGACTTTCATACAATACGCTGCTGCTAAAGCGTTAAAGGATGAGAGAAGCTGGAAAGCTGTTGAAGAGATGAGAAAGGAGTACGACAGAAGAAGAAAGCTCGTGTGGAAGAGGCTTAACGAGATGGGACTCCCAACGGTAAAGCCGAAGGGTGCATTTTACATATTCCCGAGGATAAGGGATACTGGGCTAACGAGCAAGAAATTCAGCGAGCTCATGCTTAAAGAAGCTAGGGTTGCAGTAGTTCCAGGTAGTGCCTTTGGAAAAGCCGGTGAGGGATACGTAAGGATCAGCTATGCAACAGCTTATGAGAAGCTTGAAGAGGCCATGGATAGAATGGAAAGGGTGTTAAAGGAGAGGAAGCTAGTTTAAATCCTTGGTCATGAATCTAGCGTAAGCTATTGAGAACGGAAACAGTAGCTCAACAATGAGGATTGCAAGGTTGTTGATTCCATAGCTTAGGCTTTCTCCGAGTGGTAAATAATCCCTAGTTTCCTCATCGCCCGCAAAGGTGTAGATCATAAGTTGGGCAAAGTGCATAGTCGGATTTAGCAAGTTTATCCTTTTTTCCCATTTTTGCTTTTCTTCATACCATTCCATGTATATCTCTTCACAATGCTCCGTGGTCGTTTCTCGTGCAATTACCGTTTCGGTACCGACCGTGATCGTCCTCTGAACTACAGTCGCTCTACACTCAGGCATTGGACCAACCATATGGCCGGCGAGGTAAGAAGCTATCATTGGGTAGACCATAATGAAGAATAGGGAGATTCCTATTCCAACTATCATAGCGGTTTCTGGGCTCCTTATGATTGAAGAGATCATAACCCCTAAGCTTAAGAAGACCAGCGTATAAAGGAGCACAACTAAAGATAGGACTAATAGTCTTACCATGGAAAAACCCTTCATAGGAATTCCAAAGATCAGGGCAAGGGCTATCGTGAATATGAATCCCACGAAGATTACGATGCCTAAGGCCAAGGCATTTCCAAGGAATTTTCCGTTGATTACTTGATCCCTGTACACTGGATGCCCAAGCAAGACTTTTATAGTCCCCTTTGAGAGTTCCCTGTTTATAGCGTCTGCTCCTAGGAGAACGCCCAATAAAGAACCAAAAAATGCCCATAGCATTGCATTGTTTATGAATATTGAGGAGATAGGAGTTCTATATACCGTCCCACTCGCCCCAAAGATTGACATACTTGAAATGTATCCAACATCTTGACTTGAGAACTCCCTTGAGAAATAAACAGTTAGGAATAGAAAAACTAAATAAGTGGAGAGCAGGATTATGAACCTCTTAGTTTTTACTGCTGTATACAGCTCTTTGCTTGCTATGTTAAGTTCAGCACCCATTTTACCTCCTCCCGATTCTTCTCATCATGAAGAGCACTAGGGCAAATGATATTATTAATATAAGAACCCCGATGTAAGTTGAGGTTGATCTCTGTCTAACAACTACCCTTAATGTATCCTGCCATTCGGCCTGATCCGCCTTAACGGTAATTTGAACTCTGTAGTCTCCTGCTGGGGTTCCTTCTGGCACTTTAACCGTGATCGTTACCCTCTCCCTACCTTTTGGAGATAGGGATGGTATCTGAGATGGGTCAACCTTTACATCCCATCCCTGGGGACCTTTCACTGTTATCTTTAAGTTAGTTAAAGGTGCGTTTCCAAAGTTAAATATATCCATCATTGCGGTTTTCTCCTCTCCAGCGGTTATTGTTAACCTGTAATTAAGGAGGTTAACATTCATGTTATATGAGCCTATGAGCTTAATTTTTACGGGGATTTCCTTTTTAATTCCGGAAGAACTGATGACCGTTATAGTGGCATTATAAGTTCCTGGCATGGCATTTAGAGATGGATAAACTTTAAGGTAGACTGTTTTAGTTTCCCCGGATTTCACCTTAACCTTTGTAACTTCTATATTTCCTTCAGCACTTTCGGTAAAGAATGCATTCCAATTTTCTGGAATGCCCCTGATCTCTAACTTATATTCATCGTCGCTCTTTCCTAGGTTTTCTATTACTATAGTGAAAGGCCTACTCAGCCCTTCCATCACGATTGGATAAATATCTGATTGGGCTTCAACGTTAAAGTAGTATGGTTCCCTAACGAGCAGGAGCTTTAACTCTTTCTTCTCCCCATCTCCTAACTCGACTTCTTCTTTCTTTGTTTCATATCCCTCCTTTTCTATCGTGATTACGTACTTGCCGGGATTCATTTCAACTTCTAAAGTTCCTGTGGAATCTGTTGCGTAGCTCTCATTTCCAACCTTGACCAATGCCTTTGGTACCGGGCTCCCGGTATCATCCACTAAAATCAACTTGAGGGTTGCTTTCTGCCCTTTGTAGGTCTTGTAAATGTTAACTCCTAATGTTATCGTTTCATTCTTAATAACTTCTCCGTTGGATTTTCTAACTGTAAAGCTTATCTTACTTTCGTAATATCCCAAACTAGCATTTCTGGGGATCTCTAGTATTAGGTTAACAACTTTTGTCTCTCCTCTCCTGAGGTAGATTTCCTGGGCTCTTACTCCATCGACTAAGATGCAAGCTTTCCAATCCCTAGGTTCCCTAACGTCCATTGATATTACCGAATCCTCTCCCGCGGATAATAATACCGAGAACGTGACCTTACTTCCAGCTTCTGCTTCTTGAACTAGTATAGGAGCTGTGATCTTTAATGCTTCCATCTTTGGTTGAACGACGTTAACATAAAAGGAGTATATATCTCCATTTATCGAAAACTTTACTACATGACTTCCAGCGGAGGAGGGTAGTACCTTAAGTTGAAGGGTTATACTCTCCTTTTCCCTGAGTTTTAACTTCTTAATTTCGATCCCCTGATAGTAGAACTTAACATCCCAATCCTTTGGAGCGTTAACGACTGAAAACGTGACGTTAACTGTTTCCGTCCCATTGTTGAAAATCGTAAGTGGTAGCATAATACTGCGGTTTACTTCGGTTGTTACCTCGCTGTAAGGATAGAAAACTACAAGTTCTCTCTCTTCCTTTTTCTTGACTTCAACTGAAGGAAGTTTATAAAGGAATATCGTTCCATTGGAGTATCTTATCCCGTATCTCCCGTACAATATAAGCTTATCCTTTGGTACTTCAATTGTGGTAATTCCCCTCTTTAAGGTTACACTAGAATTCGTCACAGTTATAACCTCGAACCCTTCAAAATATCTTCCTACCTTTGCGACGTGCTTTTCTCCCTCGGAGCTCCAGCTTGCCACTATAAATAGTCCCTTCCTGGCGTTATAACTTCCAATTGTTATGCTTAAGTTTTCAATGGTGATGCTTGCTCCAAACTCAGCTCTCTCTATAACCAATTTTGATGTTCCATTTGAAACTATAACGTAAGGAAAGTTATCTATTCCAAATTCTACCGTTATTGTGTAGTTCCCAATTATAAGCCTCTCCTGGGGTAGTATTCTTCCCTTAAATATCACTATGTTAACCTCTTTAGCAGTGCTTAACTTAATTGATGGGGTCAACAATAGCAAAACAAGAAGTAAAGCAAGGTACCTATTCATTTCCTTCCCTCCTATATATTGTCTTTAAGAATACATCCTCTAGGCTAGGCTCCTCAATTTCAAGGCTTATAATGGTGATCCCCTTCTTGGCTAACTCTTCACTTATGCTTTCCCTTATATCAGACTTTGCGAAGATTATTGCCTTATTCTCGGTTGTCTTTTCGATCCTTATTATATCTGGAATTTCAAGCTCAGGTAATGGTTGCTTAGTTTCTATCTTTATCTCGTATCCCTCTAATTCCATGTACTGCTTCTTTATCTCCTCCAGTGTTCCTACCGTTCTAAGCTTTCCCTTAACTATTATTCCAACCTTATCTGCTAGTTCTTCGACTTCACTAAGTATGTGGGATGAAAAGAAGACAGTCTTTCCCTGCTTTCTCTGCTCCCTAATTATATCTTTTACTAGTCTTGCTCCTTCGGGATCCAGGCCACTGGTTGGTTCATCCAGGATTAAAAGTTCAGGATCGTTTATGAGGGCTTGAGCGAGGAGGAGTCTCTGCCTCATACCCTTAGAGAACGTCTTTGCCTTCCTGTACCTCACATCCCATAGTCCCACTAACTTTAGGAGCTCCTCGATCCTCTTTTCTTTTTCCTGTTTTGACATTCTGTAGAAGCTTGCGAAAAAGTCAAGGTTTCTCCATGCCGTTAACTCTTCGTATATCGTGGCATTTTCTGGTAGGAATCCAAGTCTCTCCTTAGCCTTAAGAGGTTCCTTAAATATATCATAGCCAAGTATTCTTACGTCTCCACTATCTGGGATTATAATGCCGAGCATGCTTAAGATCGTCGTTGTCTTTCCAGCTCCGTTAGGTCCCAGGAAGCCGAACACTATCCCCTCATCTACAACAAAGGATAGATTATCAATGGCCTTAAATTTTCCATAACTTTTAGTTAGCTTCTCAACTTCAATTGCGTACATAATATCACCTCAAATCCATATTCGCGAACTTATAATAGCTCAATCCCAAAGAAACGAACAGTGTCACAAGAACGGCAACTATATTATTTAGGCACATCTTAAAGCCCTCGATTATCGGCCTCTCCTCGACAACTTTGAATTCCGTTTCGTTCTCCATGAGGAGGGGTAATTGCTCCATTATTTCCTCCTGGGGCTTTTGTCCATAAACCATATTCATAATTTCCTGATAATGATAAACTGGGGTCAACGAGTCTATCATAAGGATCGTTGAAGAATACTTTTCTAGCCATTCCGTTGAGTCAGAAGCAAAGTTTGGAGGCCCCGCGATTACGAAAGCTACAATAGGGGCGATTATCATTGGAATAACTATAACGAAAACTAAAAACAGAACTATCCCTGCAATTATCCCATTTCTCTGGCTTTTTATTAACGTCGAGAAGAGCATTCCCAGGGAATAGATAGCTAGTCCATAGAGGATTGAAAGTATGTAAATTGTCAACAATCTCGTTGCATCGTATCCCGTGATTGGTACCCCAACTATTAATGCTAAGCCTATGGCGATTAGGTAAAATATCCCCACGGATATTGCCAGTATTAAGAACCCTCCGACGAACTTTCCTAAGAGGATGGTATCCCTGTATATTGGCTTTGAGTATAGAATCTTTATTGTACCCTTTTCGATCTCAGAGTTTATCGAGGTAACCCCAAGCAGGAGCGCTATCAATGTTAAGGAATACACAAATGGTTGCTCGACTGCCGAGAAAAATAAATGCTGAAATGGGGTCACAAAGGCCTTCGAAAGTGAAAGCAATGCGAAGTTATACATTACTCTTGTATACAATGCCGTTAATGCACCAAACAGGACTAAAATTCCATAGAATCTTTTAGTTTTAATCCCACTTTCTAGCTCCTTAATCGCTATGTTAAGTATAGTCATTTTACTACACCTTAGTAGAGACTACCCTAAGTAGTTAAAAATTTTTCTGTATCATGCTAAATTATAATTGAAAAAGAGAGAAGAAGAGAAAATGATCAGCCCATTTGGAGGGCGGCCGTTCTTAGCTCTCCTCTTTCAAATCTGTAGGGATCGTACCATTCTACTGGTAGCTTGGTTTTCCCTTTAGTTATCAGCTCTGCAACCATTTCACCAACAGCAGGTGCCATCATAAAGCCATGACCTGAAAAACCAGCTGCAATGTAATAGTCATTCAACTCTTCAATTCTTCCGATAGCTGGATTGCTGTCAGGCGTCTTTGCGTAATACCCAGCCCAGGTTCTAAGGATCAGTAAATTCTTTAATGCTGGAATTATCTTCGTGAAGTAATAGCTAACCTCCCTCAAAAATTCATAGGTTGGAGTAAGGTCATAGGTTGGCCCAATCTCGTAACCTATTCCTCCGATTATACCACCGTGGAATGTTTGGGTCAAGTAGGCATGTCCATACTTGAATGATATAACCATTGGATTTATCGTTCCTCTTTTTATTGGTTGGGTTATGACGGCTTGATGCTTGTACGGTTCTATTGGTATCTTAGTCTTTATACCGGCCATTGCATTTATCAGATTAGCCCATGCATTTGTTGCGTTTACGACGATTCCCGTTTTTATAATTCCTTTATTAGTCTTTACACCTTTAATTTCATTATTCTCAATTAAAAATCCCTTAACTTCCGTATATTCGAGAAGTTTAGCTCCATACTCTTTGGCTTTTACTGCAAATGCTGTAGTTGCCTCGAAGGGATCGGCCTTTCCGTCAGTTGGATTCCAGGAAGCTGCTATAACCTCACTTATATCTAATAGTGGAACTATCTCCTTTGCTTCTTCAGGAGTTATTAGCTTTGTGGGTACGCCGAATTTGTTCTGGATCTCTATATTCCTCTTAAAGGTCTTAACCTCTTCATCATCGTAAAGTAGGAATAGGTAACCTGTTTGTTTGAAGGAGAACCCGTACTCTTCAGAATACTTCTTCCAAAGCTCTACCGATCTCTTCATAACCCTGACGTTAGCTTCATCATTGAATTGTTGCCTTATTCCAGTACCGCACCTGAAAGTTGAGCCTGAACCTATGAATCTCTTTTCTATAACCGTAACTTCCTCTCCTCTCTTAGCAAGTTCATGGGCTATTGTGACTCCAACAATTCCCCCTCCAATCACGACTATTTCACTCTTCTCTGGAAGCATGAAATCACCTCCTAGCTAGAATTCCCATTTTGACGTTCTTTATAGGACTCCTAGCTACTGGCAAGTCTATCTCGCTCAGCTTCTTTCCAGTTCTTTGGGAAACTACCACGGCCCCATTGAACAGGCAGTACCTTCCCTGACAGAAACCCATGGCCAGGTGAGTTAACCTCTTAATTATCTGCAGATCTGTTATCCCTTTCCTTATGACTTCATCAACTTTCTTTAATGAGACGTCACATCCACATATTTGAACATCTTCGAGGTTAAACTTATCCAAGGGGATCCTAGGAATGGATAAACTTTCTGGTTCGTACTCCCTGAGCTTCTCCTCATATATGCATGGCTGAGCATCGTATCCGAATTCTTTAAGAATGTAAGCTCCGACGAGTTTACCTTCCAGATAATTGGCGTAATGAGGTTTTATCGAGACAGCACTTCCAGCAACGTAAATTCCATCTTTAATTCTGTGATATTCATCGAGGACTGGAGAATAGTATCCTCTTCTAAATCTTAGTTTTCCACCCGCTTGAGTGATTGGATTTATGTCGGGCCTCCTTCCATCTGCAAATATTAAGGCATCAACTTTGTATTCATGGTTGTTCATGTCTATAACTCTCTCCACTTTTTCATTTCCTTCAACGCGCTTCACGTTCGGGATATGTACATAGTCTATACCCCATCTTTCAAGCTCTTGAATTACCTCGTCGGCCTTACTTCCGGTGACTGCTACTTTCCGTCCTGGGGCTACCTCCCACACGTTCATAACTTCAAGGGCAAAATCCCTTCTAAAGACTCCAGGCATGTCGTTATTTTCGAAGAGCATTGTGCTGTCTATGGCCCCCGTTGCTAGAACTACCCTCTTCGCCAAAATCTCAATTAATTTATCTCCTCTAACTACGGGAACGAGGAAGTATTCTCCCTTATCGAAGACTCCTAGGGCCGAGGTTTCGAGGTAAATTTTTGTGTTTTCGTTAAGTTTTCCGACAAGTTCTTCTACCACTTTCCTACTATCTTTGTTGAATCCTTCCTGTTTGATTCCCTTTAGCCACATGTCTCCCCCTAACCATCCCCTCTCCTCTATTAGGGCTACGGTTAAATACTGCTGAAGCTCGAGGGCTGCTCCAATCCCGGCGGGGCCCCCACCTATGATTGCTACATCTACAACTACCCTCTCAATCTCCCCTGGCTCTACAACTGGCTCTTCATGGAAGTCATAATATCCCTGCCTCTCTATCTTCATTCCATCCTTGACCTTAATTCTCCTGGCCTCAAGGCCCTTAACTCCGTTAACTGTCATTGGCACCGGACCAAAGGTAAACGCTCCCCTCTTTCTCCCTTCATTTGAAGTTGTTAGCCAGTAAATCTCGTTGGCTAGAAGAGCTACTGGAAGCTTCTCTCCTTCATACGCTTCGAGCTCTTTCCCTTCGAAGTATATCGTTACCTTCTTACCTCTTTTCTCAGTTAGATCTAGAGGTCTCATGAGCATCCCTCCAAAAATTGAAACAAATTCAACATTACCTATGTAAAGTCATAATTTATAAAACATTAGGTTAGCAAAAAAAGGTTAAAGAAGGCCGGAAGCAATTGCAAAATCAAAGACGTTTTCAGCTTGGCTCTTTGCCCTTGCAACCTTTATTTTCTCACTCTTTTCTATCGGAACTTTTTTAAAGAGCTCCTTATGCAGTTTAACAACATCTTCAGGAGGCTTCGTTAGTAGGCTTACTATTATTATCACCAGCAAGGTTATGAAGAAGTTTATGAAGAATACTGGAACTCCGTTGAACCATTTTCCTAAAGTTCCAAAGAATCCTGGAGCGTTTGGATTGAATGCCCATCCATAGATCTTTGCCTCCAGGAGAACTTCGCTGATCAGCCCATATCCCATTCCTATTATCCCTGCCTCCTTGGTAACACGCTTCCACCATAGACTTAGTGTCAATATGGGCCCAAACCCTACGGCCAATCCTCCCCAGGCTGTTGCCACCATTTGATAAATAACCTTTGGACCGCTTATTGCGAACCACATTGCAATTAATGAAACTATTGCAACGACAACTCTTGAAATATTAACCATCTGTTTCTTTCCAAGCTCTTGTCCTAGAACCTTGTGGTATATATCTCTTGCAATTGCTGAAGATGCTACTAAAAGTTGAGAATCTGCCGTACTCATGACGGCCGAAATTATTCCCGCTATTACAAACCCCGCTATCCAGCTAGGTAAGAAGTGAACGGCCATTGCTGGGACTATCTTCTCTGGGTCATCAATTTTTATACTTCCATTTATAGCTAGTGCAAATCCTAGGAATCCTGCGAAGAATGCTCCCCATAGAACTATAGTTGTCCATATTCCGCTGATGAATATTCCAGGTCTCCTTAATTTCCTGGGATCCTCAACGCTCATATATCTCGTTACTATATGAGGCTGTCCAAGGTAACCAACGATCCATGAAGCGTAACCTATGGCAAAAACTATAGCTGCTAGACCCGTCGCTCCTCCAAAGGGGTGGAGTTTAGCTGGATTAACTGAGCCAATTATTTGAGTTGCTTTATCTAGACCTCCAATCTCCGCAAGGGCTAAAATTGGCATTATAATTAAGGTTAAGAGCATGAACATAGCCTGAACTACATCAGTCCATACGACTGCAAAGAAACCTCCAGTAATAACATATGCCGTTAGGATTATCACTGTTATCAGTATTCCGGTTGTCACGCTAACTCCAAAGGCCTCTGAGAAAGTCTTTCCTCCAGCAGCAAACTGAGCAGCTACGTAGGCCGTCATGAAGATCAGAATTATAGCAGCGCTTAGAATCCTTATTAACTTTGTATTATCCTTTAATCTTGCCTCTAAATAGTCTGGAAGTGTTATGGATCTAAACTTTCCGGCATATATCCTTAGTCTAGGTCCTATGAGGAGATAATCTGCTAGAGTTCCGAAGAGACATCCTATGGCGGCCCAAAAAGCTCCTAATCCTGTTTTAAATGCCGTTCCAGGATAACCTAACATGAGCCATCCTGAGAAGTCGCTGGCCTTATCTGAAAGGGTTGCTGCTAGAACGTGAACTTTCCTTCCGCCTATGAAGTATTGCTCCTCTGTTTTAGTGTATCTATTGGCCCACCAACCAATGTAGGCTAATAGAACTAGGTAAATCAAAAAGCCAAGAAGAATCCCTAGATTCATGCTCTACCCTCCTTGGTAAGCTCTTCATCATATGCTAAAATATCCTCATCTACATAGTACTCCTTCCCCGTAATTTTGTCCCAAAACCCATAAACTATCATTACTACAAAAGCAAGAATCGTTGGAACTAGCAGCGTGGCCCAAGCTGCTCCACTAAAACCCATCTAAGTCACCTCCAATAAATTTCAAAATGTAAATATTCGACTTATAGTATATAAAGATTTAGGGGGTATTTATATGAAAAAAATATCATAAATTAGGGGGTGAAAACTATATGATTGTCAAAGTTATGAAACCAGTATTTAAACTAAGTGAGGAAAGCTCTGCAAAGTTTATACTTTATCCATATTGGATATTCCAGCTTAGGTTGTTTTATAAACGCCTAGGAATGAGAGATAGGGTTATTGATTATTTTGCATACGTAGATGCTTATAGGCTGGGAGTTGAAAGGGGAGATAGGCTCATCGAAATAGAGGAATGGGACGTTCCTAAGAATACCATTATGGAGTTCTTAGTTGATGAGGAGGAAGCCAGAAAAAAAGCTATTGAAAGCGCTATAATTTGGGGTAACTCTAGGATAATATCCTGGTGGTTACCTCGAGTTGAAATAGTAAGAAAAGAAAAGGTATATAAGGTGTTTTGGATCGGGAATGAGTTCATAGTTGATAGTCTAACTGGTGAAAAATATGCAATCAAAGAGCTGAGAAAAATCTATAAAGGTTCGAATATCAAATCATAATGTATAACTAATTAAACCGAAGGTGGGGAGAATGAGTGTTATAGGATTCGCAAAGGTTAAGGGAGGGCCTGAAGAGGCCTTAGCCTTTATTCTTGAAAAGCTCCGAGAAAATGGCTTCAAAGTAAACTTTTATAGGCACTACTGGGTCGGAGATATGCCTTTCGGCTTAGTTGTGGCCGAAACTAATAAAGGAAAAGTAGCCATAAGGTGGTACTTAGGAGAATCTTTCTCATTTAAGCTCGAAGAAGTTAGCGAGGAAGCTTTTGAGGAGTTCGTTGATGAGACTCTTGACTATTTAGGAGGAGATTAAAAATGGAAAAGCTTGAGAGAGTTATCAAGGAATTTAACAGACTTCATGGGAGTGAGGCCCAGGCAAAGATATTACGCTTTTCAGATGATGAAGTGATAATAGAATTTACGGGTAGCTTCTGCAAAACCTGTGGCCTTTACGATTACTTCGAGGATATATCCTGGGATGCCTTGGATTTCGGATTAAAAATAAAACCAGTTGAGATCTTGGAAAGCGAGGAAGATTTTGAAAAGGGGAGGTACGTTGTAAAATATAAAGTTGAAAGGTGAAATACATGTTCTCCGCGTGCATGAGGGATTGTTATGATACCTGTTCAATAATGAGCGAGATTAAAAATGGGAAGTTAATAGTGAGGGGAAACCCCGATCATCCAATAACTCAAGGTTTCCTGTGTCCCAAGGGGGCTCTGTTACCTAGGTGGTTTCACTCCAATGAAAGGCTAAAATCTCCTCTCGTCAGGGAAGGTAAGAGGGGAGATGAGGATTTTAAGGAAGTTTCTTGGGGAGAAGCCCTCACCTTAATTAAAGAAAAGCTTCAGGAGACTATAAAAGAGTACGGGAGCGAAAGCATTCTAGTTTATAAGTACGCTGGAGACAGAGGAATTGTCAACTATTACTTCCCGATGCGTCTCTTCCACTATCTTAATGCTAGCACTATAGATAGTGGTATATGCGACAGAGCTGGACAGGAGGCTCTAAAAGATATCTATGGGACTGCAGTTGGGATGGATCCTGAAAAGATTAAGGAGCATAAACTCCTCGTCTACTGGGGGATAAATGCCTTCTGGACGAATCTTCATGGCTTCATGCTGGCAAAGAAGGGTAATGTAGAAATTTGGACGGTAGATGTTGTGAGAACTGAAACCGCTAAGAGGAGCGATAAATTCTTCCAAATAAGGCCTGACACAGATGTACTATTTGCATTAGGAGTTGCAAAGGTTATAATTGAAGAGGAGCTTTATGACAAGGACTTTGTAACTAAGAATGTCTATGGGTTTGAAGAATTCAAGAATTATGTAACTAGACTATCACTTAATTATGTAAGCCAAGAGACAGGTATTAAACCAGAGAGGATTAAAGAATTTGCAAGGGAATTTACTGAGAAGAGGGGGATAATTCACATAGGTTATGGCTTTCAAAGATCCCTAGCTGGTGGAGAAGCTGTAAGGGCAGTGGCGATCTTACCAGTGTTGGTTGGTCATAAGTTCGGCTTTATATATGACATGAAGACGATAGATAAAAGCTATGCCGAGGGGAAATTCCTGAGAACAAAACCTGAGAATAAGATCCCACAAATGGAGCTTACCAAGGTAATAGAGAGCGATGATATCAAATTCCTCTACATTTATAATTCAAACCCCTTAGCTAGCTATCCTAATCAGAACAGGCTTAGAAGAGCCTTAAAGAAGAGTGACGTTTTTGTTGTTACCCATGACATATTCCTTACGGATACCGCTCTATTTTCAGACGTAGTTCTTCCAGCTAACACCTTTTTCGAAAGACTAGATATAGTTGACTCTTACTATCACAGATACGTTCTATTGAATGAACCCGTCGCTAAGGGCCCAGGAAAGAGTAACAGTGAGGTGACTAGGCTTATAGCCAAGTCCCTGGGTATTAGGGTCCCCTATCTATATGAAAGCGATGAAGACGTGATTAGGAAGGTTTTAGAGGCCAATGGAATAAGTTTTGAAGAGCTTAAGAGAAGAGGTTTTATAAAGGTGCCAGAAGGACCAAGGAATTGGAAAACCCCTAGCGGAAAGATAGAGTTCTACTCTCAAAGAGCTGTTTCCAGGGGCCTAGGACCATTTCCAGAGTACAAGAAGTTCAAGGGCAAGTACCCGTTGAGGTTGCTAACTCCTACCCACAGGATGACGATAACGAGCCAATATCATACCACCCATGGGATTATAGATCCAAACTTATACATGAATCCAGAAGATGCAAAGGTTAGAGGCATTAAGGATGGGGATAAAGTCGGTGTTTTCAATGAAAATGGTAGAGTTATAACTAAAGTTAAGATAACTGAAGATGTTCCAAAAGGAGTTGTTATCCTATACAAAGCTTTTTGGCCCAAGTTACTTGGTTGGAATGCAAACTTCTTAACGACAGATGAGAAAGTAGAAAAATATGGCAAGGGATCAGCGTTCCATTCAACTTGGGTGGAAGTTAATCCATATGGATGAATAAAATAATTTATTTAAAACTTTGCCCCCAACTTTGAGCATGCTGTACGAGGAAGTTGTAAGTAGCAGACTTTTGAATTTAATCCTTGGGATAGTCCTCTTACCGATCTTAGTCCTCATGATAGCTTTAAGAAATCAACCTGAAGCATTGAAAATACTTGGAATTGAAGCCTTGGTAGTTTCCATTATTCTAATGGATGCTTCTGCAATTAAAATCACCATCGACGAGGAAAGCATAAGGATCAGGGGGAGGTTAGGTATTCTCCTAAGGAAGACAGTTAGGATAGAGGAAATAGAGGGATACTCAATAGGGAAGCATTGGATGTCCTGCCAGTCAAGAGGGGCGATACTTCACTTCACCGTACCTGCAAAGGGATGTATCTTACTTAAGAGAAGGAAGGGAATAACAGTTTCGTTTTCAACGAATAATCCTGAGGAAGTTGGAAACATCCTTTCGATGCTAGGGGTGCCGAAAATAATCCTATAACAAAGTTTTTAATATTAAAAATGAAGTTTTAGGCGGTGGGGAAGATGCTGAGGGAAGTTACGATAACGAGGGCGATAGTTGAGAGTTACTACAGGGATCTTCTGAACAATCTAGAACTAGATGTAGCAATAGTGGGTGCGGGGCCCTCTGGGATGGTTGCAGCCTATTACCTAGCTAAAGGAGGGGCAAAAGTTGCAATATTCGAGAAAAAGTTATCAATTGGTGGAGGAATCTGGGGTGGAGGAATGGGCTTCAATAAGGTTGTCGTTCAAGACGAGGCCAGAGAAATTTTAGATGAGTTTGGAATAAGGTATGAGGAGTTTGAAAAAGGTTATTACGTTGCCGATGCCATTGAGGTTGCGACTACAATAGCTAGCAAGGTTGTGAAATCAGGGGTTAAGATATTTAATATGATAGAGGTTGAAGACCTAGTCATTAAAGACAATAGGGTTTCTGGAATAGTGATAAACTGGACTCCTGTGTTAATGGCGGGGCTTCACGTTGACCCGTTGACGATTGAGGCTAAGTACGTAATAGATTCAACTGGTCACGGAGCTCAAGTAGCACAGTTCCTTGTAAAAAGGGGATTACTTAAGGAAATCCCTGGAGAAGGAGCAATGTGGGCCGAGCAAGGTGAAAAACTAACGGTAAAGAATACAAGGGAAGTATTTCCCGGCCTGTATGTAACTGGAATGGCCGCGAATGCAATTGCCGGGGCCCCAAGGATGGGGCCCATCTTTGGTGGAATGTTCCTTAGTGGCAGGAAAGCTGCTCAGGAAATACTAAAAAAGTTAAAGTCTTAACCCTTTTTTCTCATTATTAAAACATGCCTAAGCACTTCAAAAAGGGAGTAAAGAGGGAACATCACTTCTTGAAGGGTCTTGAGAAACCATTAGAGGAGATAGCGAAGATTCCTGAGGTTAAGAAGGTCATCCCAGGAAGGATCTATCCATCTGATTCTAGGGGATTTGAAATAAAAGTTTCCAGGGAGACTTTGACTGGATTAAAGCTCATAGCAAAAAGTGAGGGTTCAGTTCAGGATGTATTTCTGGTTGTTGATAAAAAGGATCGAGAGAGGGTGAAAAAGGAAATAGAGAGGCTGGTCAGGGAATGGAAGTAATAAATCAAGGAAAAACTTTATATAAAGACTTAACTTGATATAAATCGTAAGGAGGTGGCTTGATATGGACAAGTTGAAAATAATTATGGAAAAGGGAACTGAGAGGCTGAAGAGGGGTTTCGCAAAGATGGTAAAAGGCGGAGTTATAATGGATGTAACCAACGCGGAACAAGCTAGAATAGCTGAAGAGGCTGGTGCAGTTGCAGTAATGGCCCTTCACAAGGTTCCTGCAGACATAAGGAAGGCCGGTGGCGTTGCGAGAATGGCCCCTGTTGAGAAGATCCAAGAGATAATGGATGCCGTGACGATTCCGGTAATGGCCAAGTGTAGAATCGGACATGAGGCCGAGGCAAGGATCCTAGAAGCCCTAGGAGTTGACATGATAGATGAAAGCGAGGTTCTTACCCCAGCAGATCCGTTCTTCCACATTTACAAGAAGAAGTTCACTGCTCCCTTTGTCTGTGGTGCAAGGAACCTTGGAGAGGCCGTGAGGAGGATATGGGAAGGAGCCGCAATGATAAGAACTAAGGGCGAAGCAGGAACCGGAAACATAATTGAAGCGGTAAGGCACGTCAGGTTAGTTAACGAGAACATAAGACTAATTCAGAGGATGACAGATGAAGAAATCTACGGAGTTGCGGAGAAGTTCGCTGAACCTTACCTAAGACTAGCATTCAGCGTTAAGGAGATAAGCGGTTTACCAAAGAGGGTTCTTGAGAACGAGCCGATTTACGAGGGCTTCACGTACAGAGAGATAGTCGAGGATATATACAAAATACTCCTAGAGATAAAGAAGCTTGGAAGGTTACCAGTTGTCAACTTCGCCGCTGGTGGAGTCGCTACGCCAGCGGATGCAGCTCTAATGATGGCCATGGGAATGGATGGAGTATTTGTAGGTTCTGGAATCTTCAAGAGTTCCAATCCTCCAAAGATGGCGAGGGCAATAGTTGAAGCCGTTAACCACTGGGATGAACCAGATGTACTTGCTGAAATAAGCAGGGAAATAGGAGAACCTATGAGGGGTCAAGCTATAGAGGAATTACAGGTTAGAATGGAGGAGAGAGGTATCTGATTTCTTTCCTCTTTTTGGAGGTTTTTCCATGAAGGTTGGAGTTGTAGGATTGCAAGGAGATGTTAGCGAGCACATTGAAGCTACTAAAATGGCCATCGAGAAGCTCGAGCTTCCTGGGGAAGTGATCTGGCTCAAGAGGCCTGAGCAGCTTAAGGGTGTTGATGCGGTAATAATCCCTGGAGGGGAGAGCACAACAATATCAAGGCTCATGCAAAGGACGGGGCTTTTTGAGCCCATTAAAAAGATGGTTGAGGATGGTTTACCGGTGATGGGGACTTGTGCAGGATTAATAATGCTTGCAAAGGAAGTCCTAGGGGCAACTCCTGAGCAGAAGTTCTTAGAGGTTCTGGATGTTAAGGTAAATAGGAACGCCTACGGAAGGCAAGTTGACAGCTTTGAAGCTCCTGTGAAGTTAGCATTTGACGATGAACCTTTCATTGGGGTATTCATTAGGGCCCCCAGGATAGTTGAGTTATTGTCGGAGAAAGTTAAACCCCTAGCTTGGCTGGAGGATAGGGTAGTGGGGGTTGAGCAGGAAAACATAATCGGCCTGGAGTTTCATCCAGAACTTACCAATGACACTAGAATCCATGAGTACTTCTTAAGGAAGGTAATCTAGGTTCCCCATTTTTGGTCATATTTATGTAAATTACTTGCGAATAATATTTTTATTTTTAACATTTATATGCTCAATGGGATCGGAATGGGAGTTAGGGTTGTATGCCCATACTGTGGCTTTGGTTGCAACCTATTAATTGACCCGAAAAGTAGGAGGGTAAAGCCTTATCCTGGAGAACCCAACAGGGGAAAGCTTTGCCCTAAGGGATTGTATGCTTTGGAGCATGTATTCTCAAAGGATAGACTAAAGCATCCTTTAAAAAAAGAAGGGGAAAGCTTTAGAAGAATTTCATGGGAAAAAGCGATCTCCGAAATATCAACTAAACTGAAGGAGATCATCGAGGATTATGGCCCAGGATCAATAGCATTTATTGCCTCATCGAAGGTTACTAATGAGGAAAATTACCTAATACAGAAAATTGCGAGACTTCTTGGGACGAATAATGTTGACAACTGTGCTAGACTCTGTCACGAATCAAGCGTCCATGCCCTTAAACTTACCTTAGGAGATGGCGTTCAGACGAACCCATACTCAGATCTAGAGAGATTTGGTGCTATAATGATCTGGGGTTACAATCCAGCAGAGACCCATCCAGTTGTCATGCAATACATACTCGGCGCGAAAAGAAGGGGAGGCAAGATAATAGTCATTGACATTAGGGAAACGCTCACAATGAGATTTGCTGATTACAGGCTCGTTATAAAACCGGGAACAGATATAACGCTCGCAAATGCTATTATGAACGTTATAATAGAGGGCAACCTCTACAATAAAGAGTTTGTAGAGAGCAGAACTACTGGATTCTCAGAGATAAGGATGGGGGTGAAAAAGTACACACCTGAGTACGCTGAAAAGGTTACCGGCGTTCCAGCTGAGCTCATAAGGGAAGTTGCTGAAGTTTTTGCTAAAGCTGGAAGCGGCGCGATAATGTGGGGAATGGGAATAACTCAGCAAATTTCCGGCGTTGAAAATGTCTTGGCTTTGGTAGATATTGCCCTTCTTTTAGGATATTTCGGTGAGAAGGGAGGATTGTACCCAATGAGAGGGCAGAACAATGTTCAAGGCGCTGCGTACATGGGAACATTGAGTGAATTTCTTCCCGGTTACATTCCCTTAAGCGATTCTAAATTTAGGAGAAAAGTTGCTAAGATGTGGGGAGTGGAGGATCTTCCCACCGAAAGGGGATTTTATTTAACTGAGTACTGGGATGCTATACTTAAAGGTGACTTAAAGGCCCTCTACATCGTTGGTGAGAATCCAGCGGTGAGCGATGCTAACGCGCTGAAGGTTAGAAAAGCTTTAACTAAGCTTGACCTTCTCGTTGTTCAGGATCTGTTCCTAACGAAAACAGCGCGCTTCGCACACTACATCCTTCCCGCAGCGGCCTTCTGTGAGAAGGAAGGTTCCTATATGAACAGCGAGAGAAGGATCCAGTGGAGTTTTAAGGTCTGCGATCCTCCTGGAGAAAGTAAGCCTGACTGGGAAATCCTTGTAATGCTTGCAAGGGCCTTAGGCCTTAAGGGTTTTGACTATTCAAAAGTTGAGGATATAACGAGGGAGTACTTTAAACTCTTTCCAGCGCTTAGGAATAGAAGCATCGAGGAACTTAAAGCAAGGGGAATTATAATTCCTGCTCCAAGGCTATACGTTGATTCGTTTAATACACACGATGGAAAGGCCCGGTTCGTAGCTGTTGAACAGATCATGCCCTGGGAGGAACCAAACGGAGAGTATCCACTTATACTTACAACCGTCAGGCTGATAAATCACTACAACACGGGAGAGATGACGAGGAGAAGTCCTTCCTTAGCTAAGATGTCTGGAGAGTCAGTTGTCTTTATAAGCAGGGAGGATGCTCGGGAGTATGGAATTGAGGATGGTGACTACGTTATCGTGGAGACGAGAAGGGGAAGCTTAAGGCTAAAAGCAAAGATAGCGAAAATCCAAAAGGGCGTCATAGCAATACCCTTTCACTTTGATGCCAATCTGCTGACAAACGATGCGCTTAACAAGGCCGGAACTCCAGAGTTTAAGTTTTCAGCTGCAAGGATTAGAAAAATTGAAAAGGAAAATTATGGGACAAAGTGTGATGAGGGTAAGGGTTAGCATTTTCACAATTCTAGCTTTCTCCTCGTTTCTGCTTCTCTTTACCCTATTCTACATTCCATTTCTGAGGATCCTTTCCCTTGGACTAAGCTTTCAGGGTCTTCTTGCTGTGCTTAGGGATTCATACTATAGAAGGGTTATCTCCTTCACGTTTGGGCAAGCTGTTTTATCTACAGTCTTAACTTTGATCGTTAGCTTTCCTGGAGCTTACGTGCTATCTCATTATGACTTCCCAGGGAAGAGGACCTTGAAGGCTATCATAACGGTTCCATTCGTTATGCCAAGTGTGATGGTGGCCCTGGGGTTTATAATTCTCTTTGGGAAGCAGGGACCTTTTTCATGGCTTAATATCCTTTACTCTTGGAAGGCCATAGTGCTCGCCCACATCTTTTATAATTACCCAGTAGTGGTTAGGATAGTCTCTTCAGCTTGGGAGAGGATTAATCCGCACTATGAAGAAGCGGCGTTAAGCCTTGGAGCTAAAGGGTTTACCCTATTCAGAAAGGTTACACTACCCCTTCTATTCCCCTCAATACTATTGTCATCTCTAATGACGTTTATATTCTGCTTTATGAGCTTCTCAATTCCCCTGATACTTGGAGGGTACAAGTACGCTACCATCGAGGTAGCCATATTCTCATCGGCAATGATGCTCCTCGACTTCAAGACGAGCTCTTCCCTAGCCCTACTTCAGTTAGTCTTTAACTTCCTCCTCATGTATTTATATATCAAAATTGCGAGCGCGTACTCAAGGGAAGAAGAGCAGAAAGTCAATGTGAGGAGGAAGAAGTTAACCTTAAGTCCCGGTGGGATCCTTATCCTGTCGTACTTCATCCTTATATTCCTCTTAATTTTAGGTCCCCTCTTTGCTGTATTCCTCGACTCTTTCATGTTCAACGGTAAATTCAGCTTTGAGTGGTATAGAAGAGCTTTCTCCCAGGAGTACAATCCCATGTTTGGAACGAGCAGCCTCTTTGCCTTACTGAACACACTTAGATTTGGATTTCTAGCGGTGGGTATATCCTTGTTACTCTCACTCCCGTTAGCTTATCTATCTATTAGGAAGAAACTTAGAGGAAAAAGCATCATAGATGTCTTAGTTACTCTTCCCTTAGCGTCTTCCCCGGTTATACTTGGGCTTGGGTACTTAATAACCTTCAGAAGCTCTCCAATTTATGGACACTGGATCCTTATAGCTCTCGCGCATGCAACAGTCGCCTATCCTTTCGTATTCAGAACTGTTTCCTTGGCAATTCAGAAGGTTAAGAAGAATCTAAGCGAAGCGGCCCTAACCTTGGGGGCCAATGAAGCTTACTCTTTTATGAGGATTGAATTACCTCTAATCAAGGGAGGTGTCCTCGTTGCTTCGGTCTTCGCCTTTGCCATAAGCGTAGCCGAGCTGGCTACCACGTACATGCTTGCTAAACCCGAGTATACAACCCTGACACTAGCTATATATAAGTTCATAAGCTCGAGACAGTTCGGACCAGCGTCAGCGCTCTCCGTCATATTAATGGCTATATCAATGCTCAGCTTCCTCCTAATTGAAAGGATCGGTGAAGAGGTATGGTGAGCATTGAACTTAGGGATATAATCAAGAGGTTTGGGGAGTTCGAGTTAAAGGTTAGCTTAAGCGTTAAAGATGGTGAACTACTCACCCTTTTAGGCCCGAGCGGATGTGGTAAGACAACAACCCTAAGGATAATAGCTGGGCTTGAGAAGCCGGATAAAGGTAGGGTGTACTTTGATGGTAGGGATATTACGGATCTTCCCCCTTACGAGAGGAACATCGGATTAGTCTTCCAGGATTATGCCCTCTTCCCCCATATGACAGTATTCAAAAACGTAGCCTTTGGCTTGGAAGTTAGACGGGTACCCAGGATGGAAATAGAAAAGAGGGTTAGGGAAGTTCTAGACTTAGTTGGGCTGAGAGGATTTGAAAATAGACTACCTGAGGAACTGAGTGGAGGGCAACAGCAGAGGGTTGCCCTGGCGAGGGCCCTTGTAATAGAGCCCGATGTACTGCTCCTCGATGAGCCCCTTAGTAATCTCGATGCGAAGGTCAGGGAAAAGCTTAGGGGGGAAATTAAGAGGATAGTGAAGGAGCTCGGCATAACGACAATTTACGTTACCCACGATCAGGAAGAGGCCATGGTGCTAAGCGATAGGATAGCGGTTATGAACTTTGGAAGGATAGAGCAGGTTGGTGAACCTTACGATCTTTACTATAACCCGAAAAACGAGTTCGTCGCGAATTTCCTGGGGATAAGTAATATAGTGGAACTTGAAGCTAAGGAAGGAAGAGCATGCTTGGGTGATCTTTGCTTTGAAGTTGGTAGGGAGGGGAAGGGGAAGATATTCTTTAGGCCTGAGAACGTAGCGGTTGGAGAAGGGATTGAGGCCGAGGTTATAGGTTATGAGCTCCTTCCAGGGAGGGTAAGGCTGAGGTTATCAATCGAGGGGAGGGAGATAATAGCTGAGGAACTTTTGAGTAGGATTGGAAAGAAAATTCCAAAAAAGGTTAGAATTAGAGTTAGAGAATTCAAGATACTTCCTTAGGATTCTTTCCCTCGACTACCACAGCAGTCCACTCCCTTATCCACTTCTCGTAGTTTTCCTGAATGAGTTTTGGATCTAAATAGACGGCTTTACTGAAATCAACCTTTGGGTTATACTTGTAAACCTCTGGAAGCTTAACGTTCTTATTAGCTGGGAACATCCACTGCGTCGTTGGTAGTTTTTCCTGGGCTTTTTGACTTATTAGGAACTCTACGAATCTCTCGGCCAATTTCCTGTTTTTACTTCCCTTAATTATTCCAACCCCCTCGATCTGGAGGTAGTTCCCCTCTCTAAATATGATTGCTCTCACGTTCGTTTTGTTATCGTAGTAGACGGTTGCGGCCGGGGAGGTTACATAACTCAAGACCACTGGAAACTCTCCCTTGCTGAAGGCTTCCCATGCAGCGCTCCATCCCTTGACGATCTGAACGTTATCCTTGAGCTTCGCCCAGTATTCGAGCCATTTATCCTTGTAAACGGCTATCGTCCAAAACATGAATGCTAACCCAGGAGAGCTAGTTCTCGGATCCTCTATAATTATTTTCCCTTTCCATTTCTCATTTAATAAGTCGTCTAAGCTTTTGGGAGGTTCTTTAACCATATCCGTTCTGTAGTTGAAGGCTAGGAATCCATAGTCGAAGGGAATTAAATGGTAAGTTGGATCAAACTTCTCCACGAGCCAAGGATACAACTCATCTATGTTCCTGGGCTTGTAAGTATCAAGCACTCCGGCACTTAAGGCCTTTGCAAGGAACGTGTTGTCTATTCCAACTACTACGTCTGCCTGCGGATTATCCTTTTCGAGTATTAGCCTGTTTACAAGTTCCCCCGTGCTTCCAACTAGGACTAAATTAACTTTAACGTTGTACTCTTTCTCAAACTCAGGGATAACCTCCTTGAGCCAGTACTCTAGGCTGTCATAGGCGTAAACAGTCAGCGTTTTCTCCTCTTCTCCTTTTCCTCCTATGCATCCAGCGACGAGCAGTATCATCACTATTCCAGCTATCACCTTCCATCTCATGTTCATCCCCGTTCCAACATTTCAATGAGAACTTAAAAACCAAGCTATTCGATGCTAAAACTAAGTATTTTGCATAGAATATGGTAAAATAAATCTTAAAAATTGCCAATTTTTAACATGAACATGGTGATATCAGAGTGGTTAGGATAGCAACCTATGCCTCTCATTCGGCCCTCCAAATACTCAAAGGGGCCAAAGACGAGGGATTTGGGACTATAGCTTTTGGAAAGCCTAGGGTTAAGTTGCTATATACTAAGTATTTTCCAGTTGCGGACTACTTTCTTGAGGGGGATTACCCGGAGGATAAGCTTCTGGAGCTCGATGCTGTAGTTATCCCCACTGGTTCCTTTATAGCTCACCTCGGCGTTGAGCTAGTTGAAAAAATGAGGGTTCCCTACTTTGGAAATAAAGAGGTACTTAAATGGGAGAGCGACAGGAGCTTAGAGAGGAAATGGCTGGAAAAGGCTAAGCTTACCCTTCCCAGGATTTACGAAGATCCCGATGATATAGATCGTCCCGTCATAGTGAAACCCCACGGGGCCAAGGGAGGAAGGGGATATTTCATAGCTAAAAGCTCGAAAGACTTCTGGGAGAAAGCTGAGAAATTCCTCGGGATAAGAAGTAAGGAAGATCTAAAGAACGTTCAAATACAGGAGTACGTGGTAGGAGTCCCCATTTATCCACACTACTTCTACTCCAAAATAACTGGAGAGCTCGAGTTGATGAGCATAGATAGAAGGTATGAGAGCAACGTTGATGCAATAGGAAGGATCCCCTCGAGGGAACAACTGGATCTAGACTTGGATGTTACTTATACCGTGGTAGGGAATATTCCGCTAGTCTTGAGGGAGAGCCTTCTGATGGATGTTATTGAAGCAGGTGAAAGGGTTGTTAAAGCTTCTGAAGAGTTAATGGGAGGTCTTTGGGGTCCCTTTTGCTTGGAAGGCGTTTTCACGCCCGACATGGAGTTCGTGGTCTTTGAGATCTCTGCAAGGATTGTAGCTGGGACGAATTTATTTATAAACGGCTCCCCCTATACTTGGCTTAAGTATGATGAACCAATGAGCACTGGGAGGAGGATAGCGAGGGAGATTAAAATTGCCATTGAGGAGGGTAAACTTGAAGAGGTGGTGACGTGAATGGATTGGGGAAGGTTCGTTGAGGAGAAGGTTAGGGAGATTAGGGAGACTGTAGGGGACTCTAAAGCTATAATCGCACTCTCAGGTGGTGTGGATAGCTCAACGGCGGCAGTTTTAGCCCATAAAGCTATAGGAGACAGATTGCATGCGGTATTCGTGAATACTGGATTCTTAAGGAAAGGTGAGCCAGAGTTCGTGGTTAAGACGTTCAGGGATGAGTTCGGAATGAACCTCCACTACGTCGACGCCCAGGATAGGTTCTTCTCGGCCCTCAAGGGTGTAACGGATCCCGAGGAAAAGAGGAAGATCATAGGGAGGGTCTTCATAGAGGTATTTGAGGAAGTTGCAAAGAAGATAGGAGCGGAATATTTAATCCAGGGAACAATAGCTCCCGACTGGATAGAGAGTCAGGGAAAGATCAAGAGCCACCACAACGTAGGAGGTTTACCGGAGAAGTTAAACCTTAAGCTCATCGAGCCATTGAGGGATCTATACAAGGATGAAGTTAGAGAGCTGGCAAAGTTCCTGGGATTGCCCGAGAAGATATACAACAGGATGCCCTTCCCAGGGCCTGGACTTGCTGTTAGGGTAATAGGGGAGGTAACCCCTGAAAAGATAAGGATCGTTAGGGAGGCAAACGCCATAGTCGAGGAAGAAGTTGAGAGGGCCGGATTAAGGCCCTGGCAAGCATTTGCCGTCCTCCTAGGGGTTAAGACGGTTGGAGTTCAGGGAGATATAAGGGCCTATAAGGAGACGATAGCCGTTAGGATCGTCGAGAGTATCGATGGAATGACGGCCAATGCAATGAACGTCCCCTGGGAGGTTCTGCAGAGGATAGCCTTCAGGATAACGAGCGAGATCCCTGAGGTTGGAAGGGTTCTCTACGATATAACAAATAAGCCTCCAGCGACAATAGAGTTTGAGTGAGGGATTGGTGATGATAGTGATAATGGACAATGGTGGTCAATACGTTCACAGGATATGGAGGACCCTCCGTTATCTTGGCGTTGAGACAAAGATAATTCCAAATACAACTCCCCTTGAAGAAATAAAGGCAATGAATCCTAAGGGAATAATCTTTTCCGGAGGGCCTAGCTTGGAGAACACGGGAAACTGTGAGAAGGTCCTTGAGCACTACGATGAATTTAACGTTCCAATCCTTGGAATATGCTTAGGTCATCAGTTGATAGCCAAGTTCTTCGGCGGGAAAGTAGGGAGGGGAGAAAAAGCTGAGTACAGTCTGGTTGAGATCGAGATAATTGATGAGGATGAAATATTCAAAGGACTCCCGAAGAGGTTAAAGGTCTGGGAGAGTCACATGGATGAAGTGAAAGAGCTTCCCCCCAAGTTTAAGATCCTTGCAAGGAGCGAAACGTGTCCCATAGAGGCTATGAAGCACGAAGAATTACCTATTTACGGTGTTCAGTTCCATCCGGAAGTTGCCCACACTGAAAAAGGAGAGGAAATTCTAAGGAACTTCGCTAAGCTCTGTGGAGAACTTTGATTATCTCTTTTTCTTGTACCTTAACATTTTTAAGCTAGCCTAAAATTTTATTGGGAGTCTAATAAGGAGGTGGTTAAATGAACTATGTAGAGCTGGCTCTAATATCTTTTATATTAAGCGTTATTTTTTCAATTGGAGGAGTGGGAAGTGCCATAGCTATAGTTCCTGTTATGGCTTGGCTTGGAGTACCGTTAATGACAGCAAAGCCAACGGGATTATTTATAAATACGCTTTCAATGCTTTCCGCTACGGTGAAGAACTTAAAGCACGGAAAGCTTGAGCTCAAGTTGGGCCTCCCAATACTTCTTGTAGCAACCATGGTAGCTCCTCTTGGAGCTTATACTGGAAAGTTTATACCTAGGAGGTACATCTTTCTAATTTTCATGGCATTCTTAGTGTATTCTGGAACTATGTTACTATTCTTTAAGCCCAGGAAGAGGGCGGAAAATGGTAATCATTTAGTGGAAGGCTCGGTAATTGGAGGAATAGCTGGCTTCTTGGGAGGGCTCCTCGGCGTAGGGGGAGGAGGGATAATAAGCCCGGCCCTAATAATGCTTGGCTACGAGCCCAAGAAGGTCGCTGCTACAACAGCTTTAGTAGTATTCTTCTCATCTCTCAGTGGCTTCCTTACGTATTGGGGAATGGGGACTTTGGATCTAAGGTTGCTAGCTTGGGTCTCGATTTCGGCCCTTGCTGGAGGATGGATTGGAACCCATTTGATGCACTTTAAGATGAGCTCTGAGCAAGTTAAAAAAGCTATAGGGATGATCCTGTACTTAATGGTTGTTAAGATGTTGTTCAGCTAGTCGATCCTCTCATCACCGCTCAGCAACGGGTTTACTCATCATCTCTTCATCTCTAATTTTTGGTTCCTATAATAAAGCTTTTAAACCAATCTGCATAACTAATGTTGGTGGTACTTTGGGATACTCCATATATTATAAAATTGAAATATCCAACTGGAAGAAGATGATAACCTTAATTAATAGAATATGCGACGGGTTAGGATTTGAACTCATAGTTTCTCACGATAGGGTAATAATAGATCCTGAGCTTGGGAACATTGAGAGCTTAATAATTCCAAAGAAGGGATATGGAAGCGTCAAAACCTTTGGCATCGAGCCGATAACAACGATATACCTATTAATCCTTTATTCGCTCTCCTCCTTTGGTTCCGTAGAAGTTTGGGAGGACTGAGACACCTCAAGGATCCTAACTGGGATGGAGCTCCTAAACGTTCTATTCTCAACGAGTAGCTTTACTATGTCCCCTTCTTTAGCTTCGCTAACCTTTGGAACCCAGTAATAGCCGGGCTTAACGTTAGCTGCTATATCATCGTGAACGAAAACTCTAACTAAGTCCTCTTTCACCTCTTCAATGATCCCGTATGTGTAGTCTCTACCGAACTTATGCTTGAAGTAATATCTAAATACAACAACTATCACAAAAATTGAAGATATATAGGTTAGGTAATATATTAGTTCTGTTGCCACTTTTCTAATGAGCACATAACCCAGAAAGGCTACAAATGTTATCGTTGAAATTCCATAGTAGAAAAACCTGTATGCTCTCGGCCCTATAATTAGGTTCCAATTTCTGATGATCGTGTACCTAATGTACAAGAACTCTATGACAAAAGTTAGAAGTAGCGTTAAAGGATCTTTTAATAACATCGTTATCAGAAGTAAAGAGATAAGGTAAATTATGAATATAAGCTGGAGTCGCAAACTTACGAGCTCATGATATGTGATGTTTCTTTTCACTAATTTTCTTAGGAATCTAAAGGATTCAGGATTTTCTGTGGGTTTTGGTAATAAAAACTCTTTAATCTTGATGAAAACCTTTTCCATAGCTAAACCTATTGAGTATAGTAGGTTTTCTAGGCTCATTTGACCATCACCTGCAGTTATAACCAACTAATAAATCACAAGTTCCCTGGGTTCCTAGGATCTCTTTGGCGGTCTGAGGATCGAGGAAGAAAGGAATGTTAGAGAGATCTCCTTCAGATGTTACTCCATATGAGATTCCCCAAACCCTATAACCCTCAACCTTATTTCCACCTCCAAAATAATAGGTTAGGAAGTAGTAATCAGCACTCGATACTCTCTCCTCATTTGGATTTTTCCCGATCTCGATCATTAGGGTTGCTAATTTCCTATCATATATTTCATATGGTATCATAAAGCTCACTAGGCCTATTGGGAAGTGTTTACCGTTATATGAGATCCCCAATTCATCTTGAGTTTCATTTGCCATCCTCTCATAAACTAGGTGATTTTTGTTACTTCCTTCAAGTCTCTCGAAGAATGACCATCCATCTTTTATCGCAAAGTACCTCTGGTCTAGGAGACAATCTATAAGTGGCTGTATATCGTATGCTGCTCCTGGGGACTTCTTTGTTGGAATAAACGGTTTTTCCTCTACATCCCCTGCATTTAGGGCTATTCCACTAAATCCCATTGAATCATCAAGTAGATCTCCATTAGCTTCCGGATACTTGCGGATGAAGACGTAATCAAAGTATGCTCCTCTGACTTTACTTCCACTATCAATGACTAAATAGAGATACCTTGGAGGGAAGAAGAAGATCAGATAATTATTGGTATTATCTCTCCCAGTAATTAAATTTCCTGAGGCATCCATTAAATCTTTAAAAGTTACTTCACTCCGAAATATCCCGGCTGGAATTATAATAGCTTCATAAGTATGATAAGTTGTGATATCTTCTCTTCCATAATCATAAAAATTCTGAAGAAGCCATAAATAATAGTTTCTAACCGAAACAGCCCACCAAATAGCTAGACCTTGCCCTGGGTAATAATCGTCAGTAAATAGCAAAATCAAACCAGTTACATCTTCAACTCCAATACCTGCATCGAAATCTGCATTCATTTTGCCTTTCATTCTGAATCTTACTGCAAATCCTCCATTATAGTTTATGAAGCTCTTAGTTCTTATTGCAAGTGTTTCATTTCCCCCTGGGATGTAAAGCTCTCCGTTAATAATTGATGGTGTCTCTTCCACGACATACCACTTGTCATCCCACGTGCCATCTTCGAAATCATCAAAGAATAAAAAGACCTGGTCCCCATTTCCTTTTGTTGGATTTCCTTCTCCAAAGTACAATGAGTATGTCTTTGACTGCCCAGCTCCGATTGAGTCTCTGATCCAGATAAGAGCTTTCTTGTTTACAGGGTCCCAATATTCTATCCAGAATGGAATCTTATTGCATGAAGAATCGTAAATTTCTATACTTGCTCCATTCTTAAATATATCTGAATAGTTAGTTGAATTTGTATTCTCAAAAATTGCATTAACAACATCAGATGGAAGTTTTGCAACTGATATTAAGAGTGGGATCTGATAATCCGTTAGATCCTCTCCCAGATTATTTGTCACCGTTATATTAACCCGGTATCCTAAGCTCGAACACCATCCATAGCTTTGCCCTGAGATATTTGAGAACACAATAACTCCCATATCCCCAATATTTTTGATTACCTCTGATGTTGAAACATTGACTCCATTTATAGTCAAGTTAGTTATATAATTCCCCTCATCGTCATAAATATGCGTGGAATTATAGAGCAAAGTTTCTCCATATCTTCCTAAAAGGACTGGTTTGTTGCTCTCCCCGCTTCCATTGGCCAATATAATAGGCCTTTGCCCAAATTCTGGAATCGAATGTTTGCATACCCTGATTGAGCGGTGGTATCTACCTCCAGTCATCGCAGAGTGGAATGGATCTTCCATGTCTACTATGCTAACTACTGAATAAGCGTACTTTCCATTTGAGGGTATAGGACCTGAGTATACAATTCTTCCGCTTTTATCTCTTATCGTTATGTTCGGAATAAACCCCTTTATAATAATTCTAAACGCGTCCAAGGGAGCTACTTTTAATTTAATGCTCTTTAAAATTGTTTGGTCGTCTGGGTAAAGGATGAACCCCTGATCAATGAGCAGGGAACTTATATTGGATAGCCAGTTTCTTAGGGTTTGACCCTGCATTATCCTGGTTGGATCATATCCAGATATTGAGGGGGATGAACCTGTTCTTACTAGATCGGCTATGGTGTTATTCACCATGTAATTAGGGTTTATGAAGTTACCAGTCAAGGAGACATAATCAACTATCGTCACTACCGCCCTCTTCCCAGATATTTCAAGGGCTCTTTGGAACTCTAAATCTAAGAAAGTTACAAGATCATGAGTTCTACCTAATTGAAATCTCTCACTTTGGCTCTTAACGATGAAAGAAGAAACATCTTCATAAGTTGCAACTAATAGAAGGAGGGGGATTAGGAGAACTAACACTGCCGAATTAAGAATAAAACCTCTCCTCATTATTTCTCCCTCCAAACCCTTAGGGTAATCCTAATTGGCGTGAACAATCCTGGAATGTTTCCCATTGATGCAAAGTCGATCATGACATTTGATGGTAGTTCCACAAATAGCGGACTATCCTTAGTTCCATTTCCTCCGAGATTGTTAAATAACCTCACTATTGCATCATCAACAGCATAAATATTTCTTCCCACAAGCAGATCGTCAGCTGTTAGATTACAATAAGGCTCTTCTCCGGCAAGCACGTAATGTTGATTTGAATCCCCTATCCAATAATAAGTTATGTTATATCCCTTACATCCGGTTCTAATGAACTTTGGAAATATGTTCCCATATCCAGCATAGGCCTGAATAAAGTATTTAATTACTCCCCTAGTTTCTCCATCTCTTACGTATGAACTACCATTGGTCATTTTAATTTCGAATACATTTGTCTGACCGGGAACCATCATCCAAGGATAAATCCTTGTGTAGGCAACCCTTATTGCATATCTACCCAAAGGTCCAGAATAGAATAATTTTCCATTTTCATAGAGATTTTGAATGGTTGTGTAATCAACAAATGTGTATCCAACCCAGAAATCCGCATACCATGGATCCGCGATTGAAGGTAATTGATATTCAACTCTAAGTCCGGTATTCCCAAACTCCCCATTACTTGGATAACTTACTCTCTTATCTCCATATGGGAAATACATTGAAATGGGAATACTATACCTAGTTATTAGTATCCTTGGCTTGTACTTTATGACAACTTCAGAATCGGGATATCCGTAAATTACTCTAGTTCCTGTATTGGGTGTATCTCTTCCCTCATATCTCCATTCTCCCCTCTCAGGGTCATAATATGCATCGAAGCCGAGAACAAAGTCGAAGACCATCTTGCTGAGGTTTTCTTTAAATTCATCATAACAATCTCTTCCCCCACATATCTTCATATTTACTGCATCTCTAATCTCATCATCCGTAAATTCCACGATACCGTTCTGTGGAGTTTTAGTCAGCAATAAAGTAAGATTTCCTCCAAATCCATAGTATAGGGTAACGTAGCTGACTCCATCAACTTTAAATTTCATGTAAATTGATGTTATGTTCCCTGGAACAAAGAGTTCCAGGAGATACATTATCCCTGTTTCTTTGGAGGTAACATTGTAGATTTTTACTATCCCTGGATCCTCTACTTCTGAGCTTTGAGTTTTGTATTTAACGTACATTGTAGTTCCACTTGCTGATCCTATCTCGTCTTGTGGGCTTCTAAAAAGTGAGCTAAAAGATGAGAATATTAACTTTATTATATTCTCCCCAGGTTTTA
This sequence comes from Pyrococcus horikoshii OT3, assembly GCF_000011105.1. Taxonomy (NCBI): domain Archaea; kingdom Methanobacteriati; phylum Methanobacteriota; class Thermococci; order Thermococcales; family Thermococcaceae; genus Pyrococcus; species Pyrococcus horikoshii. Next base: position 1,207,217 of record NC_000961.1, on the reverse strand, counting down.
GATATGGAGTTAAGTCGTCTATATTTATTTGACCATAATCCCCGCCAACCCTAACGTCATTAATATATAGCTCCAAGTATTCGCCCTGTCTTGTTACAAATTTTCCATCAGCTTCCATTATTCTGGCGTCTATAGGTAGATATATTTTTCTAATTATCGTTAGCTTGTTTAAGTTGTTATAATAAGAATACCCGCCAGCTAAAACTCTCATCCATCCATATAACTCCTTTCTTATAGTAGTTACCCTTGTGAGATAAGCTCTTGCCATATACCCCCTAGGCGTCTGGTTATAAGCGTAGCCGCTCATGACTAGGGTTGCTGGTGAAACTTCCAGGGCTTTAGAATAATTAGCCCCAACCTTCCTTAGGTACGGGCTCGTATAATTATTTATCATGAGCTCGTAGTAGTATCCTGGAAGGGTTTCGTTTAAGATGTACCCCAGGATAATTTCAGCTTTGTGCCGCAGGTTTTTTTCAGGATATATATTCTGGGTCGCCCAGTAGGTGGCCACTATATCTAATGGGCTCATGCTCGGGTCAACTAAATCACTGTCCAGGATCCCGTTATCTTCCCACTCCTCTATTTTCTCGGGAGGAACTATTTCGTTTAAAGGAACGGTTCTTAATACCATTAGCATTTCTTTGGCTATATCCCTAGACTGCGATCTCATTGACGTTAAATAAACCTGGGATACTCTATTTTCTATACTAACAACTGACGCTAGTACCGTTACAACTAATATTAATGATAGTAAAGCGTCCAAGGTAAATATGAATCCCCTTCTCATGAATCATCCCACACCACTAACTTCACCAACGCTAGATCTTTCATTGGTTTTATTACCCATTTTATAGATGGTATTATGGTAATATTTACATTTTGCCTGTTCCATGTGGTAGAATAAAGCCACATCCCTATTATACCGTTCTCATAGCTGTCAAATATCTTATCAAGTGGTATCGAGATCGAAGATGTGTTTCCCCTGTATAGGATAGTTTTGTTATCCTCAATTATAATAGCCCTAAGTATATCGTTGCTTTCCTCCCTATAGACTAGAACTCCCCTAACCTTTGGACCAGAAACCGTGACGAATGTAACGTTCCCTGGGGTGTTGGGAGCTGAAACCATTAAGAACGCTTCCGAAGGTAAAGGTTGGGAGAGAACTCCATAAATTAGTGGATCTTCACCTGAGGGCCCCTTGGATAAGTTGTACTCAAATCTCTCCACCGTTACTATCCTATAAATTGGTTCTATCCATTCTGATCTGTTCATTGAACTTAGTATTGTGTCCTTATCAGTAACTAGGCTTCCATTTATTACAGCAAACCAATAAGTTGGCGTTCCCAGGGTTAAAAGAGTTGTATAGAACGTTTTATTTGCCACAATTTCAGGGGTTGTATTTGAATAAGATGATACCGTGACTACGACATTTCCCTGTCCCGTGAATTTAAACACGTTCCAGCTTCCCTGAAACGTTAGCTTAAAATTACTAACCTCGGGACCTGTAACCAAGATCTCAACGACAGCTCCTGCTGGAATCTGTTTTTGAAATACCGTTCCCCCACCGCTAGCTCTCTTAACGGTTAAAGTTACGTCTTCTGCTAGAATAAACTTTAGTCTATCTCCATCTTCTAGATTAAGATTTGCTCCAGTTGTTAAATCTAAAACTTCCTCGTTGATGTATTTCACTCCCTCTCTTACTAGCTCTAAGTATGTAACTTCAAATGCCCTGTTTCCCTTGCTTGAGATTGTGAACTCTACACCTGGAGGTTTTCCACTTGGGTTTGAAAAAGTCATATTATCTATGTAAACCTTCGGAAACTGACCATAAACACTAACGTTAACCAGTGAAAGGTAGAACTCAATTAGAAAGTCCTTCTTAAGGCTTAGGTTGTACAGTGAACTTAAAATTCTAGGGTTGTTTATATTTTTAACAAGGGTTTTCAACTTTTCATAATCAACGATTCCAGGGGAGCTAACAAGCCCAACTACATTTGTTGAGTTAACATTTTCATTCCAATTTTCAGGCTCTCCGGGAGATTCTAAAAGTACATCGGCCATGTTCTCGGCTATATTGCTTCTACTAAACCAGTTTACTGCGGAAACTACCTCTCCCCTTAGGTTAGATGAAACGTTGATTAGTGAGGCTAGAAGGAAGGCCATGACAACGAGTGAAAGCAACGCATCTATAGATAGTAATTGTCCTCTCCTCATGATTCAAGTACCTCCACCTTCACCTTGATTCCCCTGTATGATAATACACCATTAGAGTACGAGAAGCCCTCTCTCTCCCTAAGCGAGTTTATGATGAACTCCTTGAGGGCCTCACTAACGTTGGCATTTGATTCTACATAAATCGTCACGTTTATCTCGCTCTTATTCTCCTCAAACGATATTCTCTTCAAGAAGCACCTTACAGAACTATTAATGATCCCGTTAAGGGGAGCATACTTAGATTCATTTATGATAACTCCTAAGTTCAAGTAGTCGCATCCCTCCCGGGTAACATCCTTAACGTGAACCACGACACTGGCCTTAGCATCGTTGTCTAGATATCCTGGAATCACCACCATGGCCCCAGCTAATATGATTATCAGAATGAATAGCTCTTCTATGGATGTCTGTCCCCTTTTACTCAACCTTTACTCCTCCTTCAAACTTTATCCAGAAGTTTCTCTTTTCTGTTGTTAGGATCACACTACTATTCTCGGCTATCGGAACCTGTAGCCTCTCTATTACCGTATACCTCTTTCCCCCCGTTATAAGCGTCACGTTCACAATTCCTGAGGTTTCGAGGGAAACTATGATTTCATCCCCGGGATTCAGCTCGAAGGGCCAAGTTTTTTTAACCGCAAACCCTTCCCCACAACTGTAAACTTTCGTCACGGTATCCCTAACATCTATGGCAAACACCTTCACTTTGCTAGACAGGTCAAAGGATTTAGCCTCCTCCATTTGGGTTAAGCCCAGGCTAATTAGGTTTAACGCTGTTATGGTTACAAGCGTTAGGGCTATGAGGAAGTCTATGGATACTTGACTCCTCATGTTACTCACCTATTACTATCTTAAGCTCTCCGGAGTTATAGCTCCAGGATGTACTTAAGTCTGGATTCCACTCAACAACTATCTTTAGCTTCTTAGGTATTTCCGAGGGCTTTATAATTAGGCAGGCAATTTCCCTTTTATTTCCATCAAAGTTGACGAGAAGCTTATTTCCGAAGACCGTGTAGTTAGCTAAAAGATCCCTTGCGTATAGTGAATAGCTCCAGAACGCATTCTTGTTGGGGCCATAGGTATAAATGCTAGCGTTATTCTCATCAACTATCGCAACGTACGTCCCATTAGAGTAGAATACTAAAATTACAGGATTTGAAATCTTGAAGGCTTTCTCTATATTCCCCTCGTTTCTTAAGTAGGTCAGGGTTATGTAGGTTGTGGCCTTTCCCCCTGGGCCTTGGGAATAGACTTGGCTAATCGTATTGGAGATCGCATTAGCAAGGGATTTCTCTTCGATATTAATCTGCGTTGCTAAAAGGTCAACGGAAGGACCCCGAGTGAACGTTACGTTATTTAGAGAATAGATTAACATTATCATGAGTACCGTGATTAGGAAGAGGAACTCTATCGATATCTGACCCTTCCTCATCTTTTCCACTAGGGGAATCTTGGGTATGAATATATTTAAGCTTTTATGAGGGCTTTTCCACCCTTTTTAAATTCTACTCCGTTGTAGTCTCTGCTGTAAATTTTAATTGGATACTTGCTCTTGTCCAACTCGAATTTCTTAATTATCTCTTTCAATTCGTATATGAAGAATTGGACGAGCTCATAATAAGCTAGATCGGCTTTCGCGTGAAAGTAGTCATAAGCAAAAAGTGCTAACGGGAGCAATCCTAGTCCAAGAATTATAATGGGATATCCAGTATAAACCATTAGTAAGGCTGTTACCGCAAGAATCCCAACGATTCCTGCTATGAAGTATTTCAGCAATCTCAAGGACTTCTTAGCCTCCTTCACTTTTTCCTCCCAAATATCCAGTAAAATTGGGTTGTAGAAGTCGAATGCAGTGTGCCTCTTCCCCTTCCTTATCCTTTCCCTTATTAAAAGATCCCAATCATCCTGATGGTAAACTACTTCTCCCCTTAGCTTGGCCCTCTCGGCATCCATCGATGAGATTATCCTTATCATATCCTCAGCACTCTCATGAGCTATGTGCGAGTACAAATCCTTCTCGTTTAACTCCAATGCAACCTCTACTGAATCTTTAACCTTCATCTACCTCACCGGGATATATATCCTCAAAATCTGGTAAACCTTTAAGTAATTCTCTCTTTTTCATTTCTCCCTCTTCCTTTGCTTTCATAAATTCTCTCGCATATCTCTTTGCAGTTATCACGATATTCTCTATGCTTTTACTCTCGTAAATTCCGCTAAGCAACGTGACAACTTCGACTTCCCTTTCCCTGGGATCGGGGTAGAATCCCCTGAATATCTGCTTTCCCCTAATCCTTTGGGATAGCTCACTTAGTGCATCGAATATCTCCTTAGCCTTTAAAACCTCGGGAGGCCCGTGAATTGCAACTAGACCATAGAGGGCAGATTCTAGGTTAACGTCAAGGTAAAGTCCTTCGTTTTCAAAGGATCTTATGATTAACCTCGAAAGGCTCTTGATTTTTGTGGCATCCGCTTTCGCATAGCCAACCGTTGCAAAGCTTCCCATGGCCCTTAGTACAAATTTCAAATCGCTCGCATCCAAGGTCTGCTCCCCGGGAACGTCTATTAAGGCTAAAAGCGATGCTATTCTTTCGACTATTGCATAATTTATCTTTTCATAGGCTTGGCTTATATCCTCATCGCTCTCCTTTAGCTTGTTGTTGTCTATTGCTATTATCGAGTCAACTATTCTAGACAGCTTATCTATGGTTATCGCAGCGTTGATCGTGGGCCTTATCCCTTCCTCTTTTAATGGTAAAGCTCCTATGGCAACGACTAGGGAGTCAGGGTATTCCTCCTTTAATGCCTCTGCAAGAACTGGGGTTCCTCCGGCTCCCGTTCCCCCTCCAAAGCCGAAAGTTAAGAAGAATATATCTACATCTTCGTATCCCACGAGCGAAGATATTTTCTTCATGACCATCGGAAGGTCCCTTTTCATAGCTTCCCTTCCCAGGAGAGGATTTGCATTTACTCCCTTTCCACCGACAATGCTCTCCCCTACTAGAATTCTCCTCTCCGGTGGTATGTGCTTTAGGTACTCGAGATCGCTTTTTGAAGTGTTTATAGCTAAGGCTTCAAAGTCAACCAGGGAAAATATATCGGCTATCTTCGTCCCACACTGACCTATCCCTATTATTATCGCCCGCACCTTTGAATCACCTCATAGGAACTTAACCATTAGCTCATCGCTCTCCACCCTTCCATTCCTATTTCTATCCTTCCATTCAGCAATTACGGCTTTTCCATGGAAGTATTTTAGGAGTTTTGGCTGTAAAATTAACTCTGCTATCTTATCCGTGTTCCTTCCACGATAGAGAATAAGTAGCAGGGCCCCTTTCCTGTTCCTTCCAGGAATTATGACTAAGTTTCCATCTCCTGTCAATGGGACTCCACATACCGTAAACTTTCCTAACTTGAGGCTAATTCCAACGTCTCCATTGTACTTTGAGACGTCTATTCTTCCCACAGGGCCTATTATTACGTAGTTCCCCGTATCTGGAATGCTTAATAGCTCGGTTATCCTTATCTTTGTCGTTGAATTTAATGTTGCCTCTAAGTTCTTAGAAACTATAATCGCAAGCTTGGCGTTATCTGATCTGATCTCTACTTTACCATTCTTGAACTCTGAGAGGATAGTGTAGATATTCACTTTGGGAACCTCGGGAGATATGGCGTAATATTCAATCAGCATGGCATCTACGATTGGACTGCTGTAATAATCATTCGGTATTGAAATACTCCACTCAGGTTTTTCTCCCAGTTTCATGAGGGTTACGTAAACGTATAACTTTTGCCATTCAATATCGGGCTCATTCTTCTTCAAAAATTCTATTGTATCTTTTAGCTTCTCTTTCCCTAAGATCGGTAGCAGTGCATTAAAAACCTCGAAGGTGTGCAAATAGGTAGGGGCAAAGTACCACTCAACGAGTGGAGTTTTAAATATGAACCCCCATCCACCGTCTACCTCTTTTTCCATCACCCATTCAAGCCCTTCCCTGATCCTTTCGTTACTTTGAGGAACTCCTAAGCCTATTAGTGCTCTTATCGCTAAGGCAACTATGTTTGGTTGCTTCCCTATGCTGTTCTCCCACTTCGAGGACATTATTAAGGATATCGCATTTTCCCTCTCCTCCTTCGAGAGGTTGTTATATTCTATTAGGGATAAAAGCGCGTAAAGATATTCCTTTCTTAGATATTTGTCACTTCTAATTTCCCTCTCTGCTTCCTTCATTTTATTCCTCATAAAATTCAGCCCTTTTCTCGCAGCATCGCTTCTCGGATTACAAATTCTGAGGGAGTTTAGTACGTGATAGGTAACTATAACATCAGAATAAGAATCCTTATAAAGGCCCCAACCCCCGTCCTCATTCTGTAGCTCGGGAAGAATGGAGCATAGCTTAAGTAGTTTATCCTCGCCTGCTTTTATTATCTTCTCCGAGACTATTGAAAAGGCCATTGTGGAGTATATTGGATAGTACATATTTGTCCATTCACTCCTATAATCTTCAAGTTCCGAAAGCATCAAGGCTGTTTCGAATGTTAGCCCCTCAAGTTCAAGCAATGAATACGTCGCTGCGGCAAGCTCTCCCTCATCTCTATGGAATTCCTTGAGCTTTTCTATTACAGAACTTGGTACCTCTCCCGTGATGTTCTTCGTGACTATCGCCCACAAGTAAAGTGAGAAGGGATCATTGGGGAGCTTAGATTTTATAGTCCTATATGCATCCCTAACATAGTCCCTATCCTTTCCAAGCATCACAAGCGCAGCAGAAGCGAGTAATGTGCTCCTATAATCAGTTGGCATTCCCTTTAAGTACCCCCATCCATTTCCATTGAATGTCCTCTCGAGGTAAATTACACCCTTTACTATAGAGTTCTCTATCTTCACCCTTCTACTGGCGTTTCCCCCTATAACTCCTCTCGCCTTACTTAATGCAATTAGGGCAAAACTGGTATCCGGAACTGAGCTGATACTTCCAAAAAAGTATCCCCATCCTCCATCT